>WGAR01000069.1 GCA_015494725.1 Thermodesulfobacteriaceae bacterium
GGGCTTCTTCCGGTCCGGGAAAAACCTCCGGAACTGGAGGAATTCCTGAGCGAGCTTTCCCAGGAAATCGAGGCCCTATCCCTGCCGGAGGAGATTTCCGAGGCCGGTGAGGAAGAAGTCGCGCGACGGGAGCTGCCACCCGAGTCGGAGAAGAGGGAGGTCGCGCAGCCGGTGGAACGTCCTCCGGAGAGGCCTTTGGAGCAACCCCCGGAGCTTTTTCTGCGGGTGGATACGGATACGGTAAGAAGGATTTCGGCGGCGGTGGAGGAATTGCGGTCGCTGGGATACCGTCTGGAGGAGGTATGGAATGAACTCCGCCCCCGTCTTTCCCGGGAGGGAAGGCTGAAGCTGGAAGAGATCCTGTTTTCCTTTTCGGCTCTTATGCGCTCTCTCAGCGAAGAGGTGCGGGGGCTCCGGATGGTACCGGTGGAAAGCATCCGGGTAAGGGTGGAGCGTCTTTTTCGCGATCTGGTGAAAAGCACGGGGAAACCGGCGGAACTTATTTTTGAAGGGCGGGACCTTCGGGTGGATCGGGTGCTTTTACAGGAGGTCTGGCCGGCCCTGGTACACCTTTTACGCAATGCCTTTGACCACGGCCTGGAGGAACCGGAGGAGCGCCGGGCGGCGGGCAAGCCCGCGGAGGGCAGGGTGCAGGTAGTTTTCGAGATGGAGCAGGCCTGGCTCCGGATTACCGTTGCCGATGACGGACGGGGTATAAACTGGGAGGCCCTGGAGACCCGGGCCCGGGAAAGAGGGGTTTCCTGGGAGAGGGTGGAGGACCTTCTCTTTGTTCCGGGGCTGAGTACCAAGCAGGAAGCGGATACCCTTTCGGGAAGGGGCTTCGGCCTGGACATAGTCAAAGAGAAGGTGGAATCCCTGAGGGGTTATATAACCGTTGATTCTCGGCCCGGGCAGGGCACCCGGATTTCCCTTCACTTTCCCATGGCCACGGTACTCAATCGGGTGATTACCTTCCCCTGTGGCGAGGACCTCTGGGCAGTGCCCCTTTATGCCCTGCGGGAGGTTCGCCGGGTGAGTCCGGAGGCGGTATCCCGGGTGGGGGAGGAGTGGTGGTATCACCATCACGAGGGCGAAACGGTGCAGGTGCTCTTTCCGGATCCCGGAGTTCGAGAGAAAAGGGCCTTTTATCTCCTCATTATGGGAGGATATCCGGTGTGGGGGCTGGCCCTTCCGGAGATAAGGGGGCAGCAGGAGGCGGCTATCCGTCCTTTCTCCGAAGATATCCAGAAATTCGGGCCCTTTTTAGGGCTGGCCCTTCTTGCGGATGGGCGGGTGGCCTTTGTGATTGACCACGGTAGCTTTAAAGGGGTAAAGGAGTTTTTGGAAGGAGCCAGGGTCTCGAATACATAGATAAAGATACTAAGGCTTAGATCTTCGGGGATATATTCCTCAAAAAAGGGCCAAATTTTCCATAAACCGTGTCTATCCACCAAAACCTTCCTTGACATTTAAGATGAGGGAAGGTAGGCTCGAACTTACTCGGGGAAGAGTTGAAAAATGCTTAGACTAAGGAGGGAGTGATGGCTGAGATTAAGAAACACGATACACCCATGGTAGATGAATTAAAGAAAGGTCCCTGGCCGAGTTTTGTGGATGACATTTATTCCTATGCGGAGAAGCATCAGAAACAGGCTTGTTTCGATCTTCTGGGTCAGCTGGAGCTATCCTTCAAGCACAAGGAGACCCACTGGAAGCACGGGGGTATTGTGGGTGTTTTCGGTTACGGTGGAGGCGTTATCGGTCGTTATTCGGACCAGCAGGACAAGTTTCCTGCCATCTGGGCCTTCCACACCATTCGTGTGAATCAGCCGGCCTCCAAGTGGTATCACACTTCGGCCCTGCGCAAGCTCTGTGAGATCTGGGACCATCGGGGCAGCGGCATGACCAACTTCCACGGCTCCACCGGAGATATGGTGCTTCTGGGTACGGTGACCGAGCAGCTTGAGCCTATCTTCTTTGACCTTACCCATCAGATGAACATGGATCTGGGTGGGTCCGGGTCGAACCTGCGTACTCCTTCCTGCTGCGTGGGTAAGGCCCGGTGTGAATGGAGCTGTCTGGACACGCAGGCCCTCTGTTACGATCTCACCATGACCTATCAGGACGAGCTGCACCGTCCGGCTTTTCCCTATAAGTTCAAGTTCAAGATTTCCGGGTGCCCCAACGACTGTGTGGCGGCCATTGCCCGGGCCGACCTTTCCATCATCGGTACCTGGATCGACGATATCCGAATCGATCAGGAGGCCGTCCGGGCCTATGTGGGTGGCGAGCTTAAGCCCAACGCCGGGGCCCATTCCGACCGCGACTGGGGTCCGTTTGATATCCAGAAGGAGGTCATTGATCTCTGTCCGGCTCAGTGCATGCACTGGGATGGAAAGGAGCTCCACATTAACAACAAAGAGTGTGTGCGGTGTATGCACTGCATTAACGTAATGCCCGAGGCCCTGCGTCCCGGAACCGATACCGGAGCTACCCTCCTTATGGGGGCCAAGGCTCCGATCCTGGAGGGGGCTCAGCTTTCCACGGTGATCGTGCCCTTCATGCGGCTTGAGCCGCCTTATGACAATCTGAAGGAGATTATTGAGAAGACCTGGGACTTCTGGATGGAGAACGGAAAGAACCGTGAGCGTCTGGGCGAGCTTATTCAGCGGGTAGGTCTCAACCGGTTTATCGTGGATGTTCTGGGGCTCAAGCCCATTCCGCAGCATATTCGTGAGCCGCGGTCCAACCCCTATGTCTTCTGGAAGGAGGAAGAGGTCGAGGGTGGCTGGGACCGTGATGTGGCCGAGTTCCGTAAGCGTCACCCGGCCTAAACCGGGTTTTAAAAATTGAAGTCAAATTTAAAGAAGGAGGTTGGAGATGTCCGATAAGGTTTACGAAGAGATTCAAAACGTTCAGCTGGACGAGATTTTTAGCAAGCCCTATGATCCGGAGCTGGCGGAAAAGCTTTACAATCCTCAGAAGCCCATGGAAAACCGGATCACGGATATTGGTCCGCCGCACTATGCCCAGTTTTTCCCTCCGGTAATCAAGAAGAACTATGGTAAGTGGAAAAGTCACGAGATCATCCAGCCCGGGGTGATCAAATATACCAGCGAGACCGGGGATGTAGTCTTTGCCGTGCGGGTGGGGACCCCCAGGTTGATCACCACCGATTACATCCGTGAGGTATGTGAGATCGCCGACAAGTATTGTGACGGTTACGTCCGCTGGACCACCCGGAACAACATCGAGTTCCATGTTACCGATGAGGAAAAGCTTCGGGCCCTGCTCGACGATCTCAAGGGCCGGAAGCATCCCAGTGGTTCGTACAAGTTCCCCGTGGGTGGTACCGGGGCTTCGGTAACCAACATCGTGCACACCCAGGGATGGGTGCACTGTCACACCCCGGCCATCGACGCCTCGGGTGTGGTTAAGGCGGTAATGGATGAGCTTTTTGAGTATTTCGGAAGCCACAAGCTTCCGGCCCAGGTGCGGATTGCTCTGGCTTGCTGCCTGAACATGTGCGGAGCCGTGCACTGTTCGGACATTGCTATCCTGGGTATTCACCGTAAGCCCCCGTTGATCGAGGACGATCGTCTGCAGTATGTCTGTGAGATTCCTCTGGTGGTGGCGGCCTGTCCCCTGGGGGCCATTAAGCCGGCCACGGTGGAGATCAACGGAGAGAAGAAGAAGACCGTGCGGGTAAATAAGGAACGCTGCATGTTCTGCGGAAACTGCTATACCATGTGCCCGGCCATGCCGCTGGCCGACGGCGAGGGCGACGGGATCGCTATCCTGGTGGGTGGAAAGATCTCCAACCGTATCTCCCCGCCCAAGTTCTCCAAGCTGGTGATTCCTTATATTCCCAACGAGCCTCCGCGCTGGCCGACCACGGTCAAGTGGGTGAAGAAGATTCTGGAGACCTATGCGCAGCATGCCCGTAAGTATGAGCGGCTGGGTGAGTGGGCCGAGCGCATCGGCTGGGAGAAGTTCTTCGAGCTCTGTGAGATTCCGTTCACCGAGAAGAGCATCGACGACTACCGTCTGGCTTACGATACCTACCGCACCTCGCTCCACTTTAAGTTCACCAGCCACGTGGAACCCATGTAAGGAAGAGGGGAGGGGGCGCCCCCTCCCTAATCTTTAAACGAAAGGAGGGAGCATAAGATGGCCATGGATAAAGAGGAATTGAAAAAGAAGATCATGGAATTCATGGAAAAGAAGACCGGGGCCAAGTCCAAGGTATATCTTAAGGATATGCAGCGGGCTATTCCCGAGGCTTCTCCCCGGGAGATCAAGATGGCGGCCAATGAGCTGGTGCGCGAGGGGAAGCTGGAGTATTTCTCCACCGGTTCCACGGTGATGTACGGAATCCCCGGAAAAGGTCAGCCGGTAGAGCAAAAGGGTTAGCCTTTATCCGGCTGGAAATCTTTCTGGTAGATATGGGGAAAGAGGGCGGGTATATCCCGCCCTTAATTTTTTTAAAAAAGGGTTCTATGATCTCCAGATGCTGGCCTTCAGGGGGGCGGGCAGAAGTTCCTTGAGGGTATTTTCCGCCCGGGGGATAAATTTCTCGAACCAGGTTTTGCCCTGACGGCTCAGTTTGACGAACGCTCCCAGGGCCTGCATAAGGCGAAAGATGCGGGTATAGCGGAGCTCGCGAAACAGGGCTTCCTCCGGCCAGGGGGAGCGGGCCCGGTAAAGATCCCAGAGAAATTCCCGGGGAAGACGCTTCACATAAGGATCGTAGAGCAGGGAGGCCAGGTCATAGGAGGGGGGGCCCAGACGGGCTCCCTGAAAGTCGATCAGATAGAGTTTTCCTTCGCGAACCATCAGATTGCGGGATTGAAAATCCCGGTGGAGGACCACCGGGGGGAGAAAGTTTGCCTCTCCCTCCTTGAGGAATTCCCGCCAGAGCCGTCTTTCCTCGGGAAGCCATCTTTTTCCCCTTTTTTGTTGCAGATACCAGGATTCAAAATAAAGGATTTCTTTTTCCCAGATGAATTCTCGATGATAGTAAAGCGTTTCCAGTACAGCCTCTCGGGGAAAGGAGGGGGTGAGGCTCTGAAGATGAAGGAGGAGATCCAGGGCCCGGGGATAAAGGGCTAGCTTGTCCGGGTGTTCGGCCAGCCGCGTATCGCCCAGGTCCTCCACCAGGAGGAGTCCCTCGGGCTCGGAAAAACCGTATATTTCCGGGACCGGAAGGCCGTGCTGACGAAAGAAGCGTCCCAGCCGGTAATAGCTTCGGGCCTCCCGCAGTCCGTATCTACCGGGCTGGGGCAGGATAAGGATGCAGGTTTCTCCCCGGAGATGGACACGGAGAAAGCGTCGGGCCGAGCCGTCGCCGCTCAGGGGCTCCATCCTGGTGGGGGTAATTCCCCAGATGGTTTGTAATCTTTCTTTCAATTCATTCCAGGTCAACGGGGATCACCGCCTTTCCGCTCCGAAGGTCCATCCGGGCCCGGCGATAGTTTTCCGGGGTTCCTATATCTATCCAGTAAAAAGCAGTGGCCACCAGGGCCCGGGGAAGATACCCCCGGGCGATAAGTCGGCGGTAGGCCGGCACCAGTTCCCGTTCCGGAGGCAGAAGGGAAATCCATTCCGGAGAGACCACCTGAATACCGGTATAGGCATATCCCTCCGGGGAATCCTCGGCGAAATCCGTAACGTAGCCGTTCCGGATCCGGAGGCGATTGAGACCGGGGAAGCGGTGGCAGAACATCAAGCA
>WGAR01000070.1 GCA_015494725.1 Thermodesulfobacteriaceae bacterium
AATTCGATTATCTTTCCTGGCCGGAATTCGAGGAGGAACTCTCTTCCGTACCGGATCCGGTGGTCCTTCTGCTGGATGAGCTCACCGATCCTCAGAACGTGGGTTCCCTGATCCGCAGCGCCGAGGTCCTGGGGGCCCGGGGAGTGGTGATTCCCAAACACCGGGCCGCAGGTATCACCCCCACCGTGATCAAGGCCTCCGCCGGGGCGGTCTTTCATCTTCCCATTGTCCGGGTGGTGAATCTCCGGCAGGCCCTGCGACGCTTAAAGGAACTGGGGTTCACCCTCTACGGCCTGGATGCCGCGGGGCCGCGGGAGATCATGGAAACCGATCTTACCGGCCCGGTAGGCCTGGTCGTCGGAAGCGAGGGACGGGGATTGCGGGAGAGCGTACGGCGGGAGTGCGATCTCCTGGTGCGTATCCCCGTGCAGGGGCGCATTGAATCCCTGAACGCCGCGGTAGCCGGAGCCATAGCCCTTTACGAGACCCTGAGACAGCGCCTATGTACCGCCTCTACCGTCTGAGCACCCGTCTGCTGGAAAAGATCCTCTCCCGGAAATATCCGGAAAGGTTTTCCCCTCCCGAGGAGGAAGGGGTGGAGGTGTGGATGCATGCCGCCTCGGTGGGGGAATCCCGGGTGGCTGCCGCCATCCTGGAGGAGATACTGCGCCTCCGGCCCGAACTGCGGATACTCCTTACCCTTCAGACCCGCTCCGGACTGGAACAGGCCCGCGAGATCCTGAACCCCCTTTCCGGGATCGGGATCCGGCTGGCCCCCTGGGATGGTCCCGGAACCGTCAGGGCCTGGCTACGAAAACTCTCTCCCCGGGTCCTGGTCCTGATAGAAACCGAATTATGGCCCAACCTTCTCTTCGAGGCCTTCCGCCACGGAACCCCGGTATTGATCCTTAACGGACGCCTTTCCTCCCGCTCCTTTTCCCGTTATCGCCGGCTGCGTCCCCTCTTTGGCCCTCTGCTGGGCCGGATTTCCATGGCCGGGGTCATCTCCGAGGAGGATCGGGAACGTTTCCTGGCCCTGGGGATACCCCCGGAGTGTGTCCGCGTGCTGGGCAACGCCAAGCACGACCTCTCCTTTCGCCGGGTGGAGGACCTGGATCCGGTCCCGCTGGTCCGGCGCCTGGGGCTGCGCCCCGGCGAAAGGCTCCTCGTCTTCGGTAGTATGCGCCGGGGGGAGGAGGAGGTGGTGTCCCGGATCATCTCCGGCCTGGCCTCCGTTCCGGATCTGCGTTTCGCGGTGGTCCCCCGCCACCCGGAAAGGGCCCCGGAATTCGGAAAACACCTCACCGCCCGGGGACTGACCGTGAGTTTCTTCCGGAATAATCACCACCTGAGCGGGGCCCGGATCATCGTGGTGGATGAAATCGGCCCCCTTTTTACCTTTTATGCCCTGGCCGAAGCGGCGGTGGTGGGGGGGAGCTTTCGACCCCTGGGAGGACAGAATCCGCTCGAGCCGGCCATCCTGGGCAAACCCGTCCTCTTCGGACCGCACATGGAAAACTTCCCCCTGGAAAGCCGAGCTCTCCTTTCCGAGGGCGGGGCCCGTCAGGTCAACACGGTGGAGGAGGCCCTTTCCGTGCTCTCCGACTGGTTACACCATCCGGATAAAGCTCGCGCCCAGGGATGGAAGGCCTTTCAGGCCGCCCGGAAACTTCGGGGGGCCTCCCGCAGATACGCCGAATTACTGCTGCGGTTTCTCTAGTGTCCTTCCTCCAGTTTCACCACCGGACAGGTCATGGTGTGCTGGATGGAGGGTATGGTCTGGAGTTTTCGGAGCACCACCTCGGAGAGGGTCTCGTGATCCTCGGTTTCTATCTCGGCGATGATGTCGTAGGGCCCCATAATAATGTCGATCTTCTTGACCTCCGGCATCTCCAGCAGGGTGCGGGCCACCTCCGCGGTCTTCCCGATCTGGGTATTGATGAGAATATAGGCCCTGAGCGGCATATTATCCTCCCCCTGAATTTTAGATCCAATTTACCACAGAAAACCGATCCCCAGAAGGGCAAAGGCCCAGAGAAAAAGGGGAAAACCTCGCAGGATCTCCCTCCGGCTCAGGGGAGGGAGGGCGGGGACCCGGGGGGAGGAAAATCCTCGAGCCTGCATGGCCAGGAGGATCCTTTCGGTGTTTTCGTAAGCATGAAGAAGCAGAAAGGCATACAATCGGGCCTTGGTCCGGTAGGTGCTAAGATTGGTGCCCTCCCGGAAGCCCCGGGCCTGCATGGCCAGGGCCAGATTTCGGGCCCGGTCCAGGAGCACGAAGAGATAGCGGTAGGTAAAGACCAGGAGGGCCAGGAGTTTTTCCGGAAGGCCCAGAGAACGAGCGGCCCGGAGGGTCTGAAAGAGGGGAGAGGTGGCCACCAGGGCCAGAAAATAGAGAAAACAGGCCAGAACCTTGAGAAATACCGTGCCCCCCAGGAGGAGCCCCTGCAGGGTGAGGGGACCGAGGAGAGGGGTTCCGGGGGTGAAAAAGGCCAGGCCCAGAGCCAGCAGGAGAGCCAGACTCAGGGGGGCCTTCAGATGCCAGAGGAGAAACCGGATCGGAAGACCGGAAAGAAGAGTCAAGAGGAGGGCCCCGCCCAGCGCCCCTAGGGCTCCCCGGATCTCCCGCACCAGATTGGTGGCCAGGAGCAACAGGCCCAGGGCCAGAAGCTTAAGGCGCGGATCCAGGCGATGGAGCGGGCTTTCTCCGTAGCCGTAACGATCAATTTCTGGAAGATGCAAGGTCTTTCAACCTCCTTCGGGTGTCCCAGGCCAGAATCAGCCCGGCCAGTCCGAAAATAAACCCCAGCCCGGAGAGGACCCCCCGCCAGGGGAAGGGTTCCTTCTTCGGACCCGGGGGAGAGGGGGGTTGAGAAG
>WGAR01000071.1 GCA_015494725.1 Thermodesulfobacteriaceae bacterium
CAGAACCAGCAGAAGAACAATTCCCGCCTTCCTCATAACTCATCCTCCTTATAATAAGGTTAAGTTATGAGGATTTTTTCCTCCTCAGGCCTATTCCCAGGAGAAAAAGACCTCCTCCCAGAAACCCAACCGCCCCGGGAAGAGGCACCGGCGAGGAAGCGGATGTATCCAGGGTGGCCGTAAAATAACCCGTCTCACCATCCTCAAAATAAAGCGAAACCCACAACCAGCCGCTATCCGTCCATATTCCGACCCCGTCCGTATCCCCGCTTTTCCAGAATGCGGCTCCCGTGGAACTCCAGTGTTCCGACCCCAAACTCTCGTCCCCGGGCGGCACGTCAGTGAGGCTAAGACTTACCCTCGCATCGGCGGAAGCCGAGGACGACCCCAGGGAAACCCGTAGGGTATAGGGCACCCCGATGGCCACCAGCCCGGTTCCATTTACGGTAAAGGAGCCGAAACGCTCGGCATGAGCCCCGGACCACACGGAATAACCCACCACCTCCGGATCGCTATACACCTCCATAGCGGTGCTATTCAGGGAGGCGTAGGCCGAAGCCCCGCCCATGGAAGCGGAAACATTCAGAGCACCCCAGGAGGAAAGAGACCCCTCATGATAATCCTCGTCGGCCCAGGCCTCCGCCTGCTCCTCCTGCTTGTTCCAGGTGATGGAAGGAGCCGACCCCCCGGACAAACTAAGGGTTCGGATCGTCAACTGGCTCCAGTCCAGATAGGCCTGCCCCACCGCCAGAGGAGCCGCCCTTACCCCGGAAATCAAAAACCAGAACCCTATCACTAACAGCCACCAGCACCTGCGCATACCGCACCTCCACCCGGGAATAAGACCCGGTTTAGAAACAACCTTATTTTGTTCACCCTACAATATTTCGGGGCTTTTGTCAAGAAGATTTAATGTTGACGAATGACAGAAGATTTTTCAGGATTTCTCGCCATTCCTTCTCCAGAGAGCGACAGAACTCCAGGCGTTCGGAGAGTTCACCCACCAGGGCCTCAAGCACCCTCACCCGCTGTTCGAGATCCCTCACCCGGGAAACCAGATCCCCGGCCTCCGGGGAAGAGATCTCCCCCGCGGTCTCGGCGGGTTCGAAGAAAAGTCCGCTTTGCCGCCTATCCTCCACCACGGTCTCGATGAGATCGGCCCCGATGCGAGGGATCCCGTCGGCAAACCCATAGACCAGGGCCGTATCGCAGATGAGGTTTATGAGCCGGGGAATCCCCCGGGAATACCGATAGACCGCCTCCAGGGCCTCCTCGGTGAAAAGATCCTCCCGTTTCGCCCCGGCCACCCGCAGGCGATGCCGCACGTAGGCCTTGGTCTCCTCCAGGTCCAGGGGTTCCAGATGACAGTAAACCGTAACCCGCTGGACCAGCTGCTTGAGGGAGGGGTGTTCGAGCTTGCGCCGCAATTCCGGCTGCCCCACCAGGATAATCTGCCACAGAGGTTCCTTCTGGGTCTCCAGATTGGAGATCAGACGGATCTCCTCCAGGGTGGAGAGGGAGAGATTCTGGGCCTCGTCCACGATCAGGATCACCCTGCGCCCGGCGGCATATTCCCGGAGAAGAAACTGGTTTAAGGCCTCAAAGATCCCCACCTTGTCCTGCGTCTCCACCGGGATCTCCAGCTCCCGGGCCACCAGCTTCAGAAACTGCGAAGGGGAAACCGTGGTGTTATATACATAGGCCACCCTCACCGCCCCCCGGATCCGGGCCAAAAGATAGTTGATGAGGGTGGTCTTTCCTGAGCCTATCTCTCCGGTGATCACCACAAATCCCTTGTTCTCGACCACGGCATAGCGCAGGTGGGTGTAAACGTTTTCGTGCTTCGGACTCATGAAAAGATAGGAGGGGTCCGGGGAGAGGGTGAAGGGTTTTTCGCGCAGGCCGTAAAAACGTTCGTACATAATCCGTTAAAACCGGAACTTGTTCATCACCACCCCCACCAGGGGCTTCTCCTGAAGCATCTCCAGGGCGGAGCGGAACTGCTCCTCGGTGGTCCTTTCCGCCTCCACCACCAGAAGGACCCCGTCCACATAATCCGCCAGCACCAGGGGATCCGCGGTCTGTAACGAGGGAGCATCGAAGATGATGAGCCTTTCCGGATAGCGGGTCTTTATCTCCTCAAAGATACTTTCCGCATAGGGAGAACCCAGCACCTCGGCCGAACCGGTGAGGGACCTTCCCGCCGGCATGACCACGAAGCGGGGAAGGTTCGGATTGATGAGGACCTCCGGGATCTCGGCCTCCCGGAGGAGGACATGGGCCAGCCCCTTTTCCGCGGGAAGCCCCAGATAGGTGTGCACCGAGGGGTTCTTGAGGTTGGCGTCCACCAGAAGGACCGTGCGGTCGAATTCCCGGGCCATGCTGAGCCCCAGGTTGATGGCCGTAAGGGTCTTCCCCTCCCCGGGAAGCGCACTGGTTATCAGGAGGGCGTTCCCCCCCAGTTTTTCCATCCGATCCAGCACCCGGGTATGAAGGATCTTGAGCTGTTCGGTGAGAGCGTCCTCCTCGAAGAACCCGAAGACCTTGTTCCTCCTGAGCACCTCGGGGTCCACCGGCACCACCCGGGTCTGCACGTATTCGGGACGGACCTCCTTCCTCGCTCCCCCGCCCCGGCGGGTGAGCTCCACGATCTCCCTCCGGGCCTCCTCGGCCTTCTCCAGGGCCTTTTTGATCCTGCTCATCATCCACCCCCGCTCAGAGTAATAAAAGACCGATCTTCTTCTCCACCTTGAGCCAGAATATATCCAGTGGCATCACCAGAAAATGAAACAGCACCACTCCCAGCACCAGCAGGAGCAGAAAGGCCACCAGGATCAGGAGGTTCCTGCGTCTTCGGGCCCTTCGCTCCTCCTCCCCCTCCACATAGGGCAGGGTGGCCAGCAGGGGAACCGGGGTCAATTTCTGGACCTCCTCCGGGGTCTTCAGGGAACGATCCAGGTATTCCATGATGGATACCGTCCCCACCCCGGCCCCCAGGGCCAGCACGAACCCTATGAGCACAATGGCCATACGTTTGGGTTTGTAGGGTTTCTCCGGCAGCTGAGCCGGATCGATGATGGTGAAACGTTCCCCCTTACGGGACTCCTCGAGCTTCTGCGCAATCCGGGCCTCCATGAGCTTGTCCATCAGCTCGTCGTATTTTCGGCGGGTGTTTTGATAATCGGTGAGGAGAAGATTGTAGTCCTTCTCCACCAGAGGAGTGTTCTCCAGGCGACGCTGATATTCCTCGATCTTCTTTTCGATCTGTTTCTTTTCCTCCTCCAGGCTCTTTATCTGGACCTCGATGGAGGCGATCTGGGTCATAAGGTTGATATAGGCCGGATTGTCCGGACGATTGAGCGCCACCTGCGCCGCCTTGGTCTGCGTATTGTTGGAATCGGCCAGCTCCTGCGAGAGCAGCCTGATCTTCTTCTCCAGGCTGATTACATCCGGATGTTTGGGCCCCAGGCGCTGCCGCAACTCTGCCAGCTGGGCCTGAAGATCGTTGAGCTGCTTGATCTTCTCCAGGGTATAGTCCGTGGTGCCCACCTGGGCCTCCAGGGCCTTGATCTCCCTCTCCAGTTTCTTGATGTCCGGATGATTGGGGGAAAGGGTGGCCCGCAGACTGACCAGCTTGAGCCGGAGATACTTGAGTCTTTCCAGCGGGGTCATCACCGCCTTTCCCTCCTCGGTCTTGATGGGGGCCATGGGTTCCACCAGCGCCAGCTGCCCCTGCAAATAGACCTTCTGTTCCTTGAGGGAGCGGATCTGGGCCTCCAGATCCTCAAGCCGTCGTTCGAGCCGGTCGATGGTCTGGAGATTGATCGTGGTCATCTCCGGAAGTTCCCCCAGGTGTTCCTTCTTGAAGCGGCTGATCCGGGCCTCCAGCTCCTTCAGGTGTTTACGCACCTGCTCCAGCTGTTTTTCCAGAAAGGTCACCGTGCCCGAGGCCTGCTCCTCGCGGCTCTTGAGATTGTATTCCAGATAGAGCGAGGCCAGAGCATTGGTCACCTTCTGTACCTTGACCGGATCGCGCCCCTCATAGGAAAGGGTAAAGGCAATGGTGGCCGAAACCGGACGCCCTCCCCGGGTGTTCGAGACCTCCGCATTTATGGGTTCGAGTTTGATATCCCCGCGCATCCGGTCGATGATCTCGTCCAGGGTGTACTTGTCGCGCATCTCCGGGTAGAGATCGAACTTCTCGATGAGTCTGGCCAGATTGGACCGACTCATGATCTCCTGGGTGATGGTCTGCAAACGCTCCTCCACATAACCGGTCACCGTGCTCTTCACGTAATCCGGAGGAATCTCCTGCTCCTCGATGAGAATGGTGGTGGTGGCCTTATAGATCGGAGGCAGAATAAAGGCGATCAGGGCTATGGTGATGAACACCGTAAAGAAGGGAATGAAAAAGGCCTTTTTGCGGCGGCGAAAGATGCGCACCAGATAACGAAGGTCCTGCTGTTCCATGGTTCCTCCCCGAATCTTTTATTGGAAGGTCGGAGGTCTTCCGAATCTAAGGATCAACCTCACCCAGACCTGCTGCCGATCGTACTCCCGGTCGGTCACCCGATTGCGGAAATCGGCGTACTTGTAGCCCAGCTCCAGGGACCAGCGCTCGGTAAGAAGATACCTCAGGCTGGGACTAAGGGAATAGTAGGTATTTTTTTCCTTATAGACCCCGCCGCTGGAGGAGGTCCGAGCATAAAAAAGGTAAAGGGAGAGGTCCCAGCGCGGGGTTAGATGATAAACCCAGGAGGCGGAAACCCGCCAGCGGTCCACCGATTGTCCGAAGGAACTGTAAACCAGGGTCTTGTTTACCCCCAGCCGATAACGGGAACGCTCCGCCGTCCTCTCCCAGGAAAGATCGAGGAGGGAACCCCAGTTGTGCTCGGTCTCCTTGCGGCGCACCGGGACCACGGCGATAAAAGGCCAGTAGGGCACGAAGACCAGACGCAGATAGGTGAGATAATATTCCGTGCGGGTATAACGCATCCCGGCCAAAAACCTGAGCGTAGAGGTGGGGGAGAGAAGCCTCTGCCATCCCAGGAGAAACCCGTAATTGTGCACCAGACTGTTCTCCGAATCTATCTTGGTGTAATAGACCTGGGAGAGAAAGGTGTCCCGCTGATTTCTCAGATTCCTCTCCAGGGTGCCGGAGACGGTGTATTCGTCGTAATCCACATTGTACTTCCATTCGTACTCGGTACGGGAGGCGGAAAAATTCAGGCTGAGACGGGTCAATTCATTGAGGGCATAGGTCAGCCCCGGAGAGATCACGTAACGGTGACGATCCTGCCGAAACCGCACGATGCCGGTCTCCCTGAGCTCCGACTCCAGGGTGGTGTCCTTTATCGCTGAACCGTGCAGGGTAAAATCCAGCCTCCTCCCCCATTTGTATCCGGAGTTCACATCGCAGCTGTAGTTTACGGTGTTGAGTTCCGTATGGTCCATATACTGGTAGGCCTCCATCCCTACCCGGGAGGTGAGCCCGAAGCGTTCGGTCTTATAGGTGGAAAAAAAGGAGGGAGAGGCCACCAGATAGAAATCCTCCTCGGGATAGTAGGTAAAGGCCACATTGTCGTCATAATACCCCTGAAACTTAAGCCGGGAGGAAAAATAAAAATCCGCTCCCCACAGGGGGGAAAGAGCGCTCATGGCCCAGAACCCCACCACCAGACAGACGATGGCCCCCCTAGGGAACAACGACCACATCCCCCCGTTTAAGGATGATGTTCTGCTCCAGGTGCTGGCCGTGGATCACCTGGTCGTAGTTAAAGGGGATCTTGATGATCCGATCCCCCTGGCGGCGGAGGATGAGGATCTTCTTGGAGGAGGCGAAAGGGGTAAGGCCTCCGGCCATGGCCAGAATCTGCATCACATCGGTATTGAGCTCGATGGGATATACTCCGGGGTGGTTCACCTTTCCGATGACATAGGCCTTGAGGCTGTTGACCTGCACCAGCATCACCGTAACCGTGGGATTCTGAATGTATTCGCTCAGACGTTTTTGAAGTACCCTTCTGAGATCGGCCACGGTAAGCCCGCTTACCTTTATGTCCCCGGCGAAGGGATAGGAGATGACCCCGTCCGGGGGGATCACCACCTTCCGGTTCAGGCGCTCATCCTGCCACACCGTGATCTCCAGCACGTCTCCCGGACCGAGACGATAGAAGGGCACCTCCTGCGCCCGCACCCGGGAGACCAGCCCCAGCCAGAAAATCAACCCGCACAACAAGACCACCCGTGCCCGCATCCCTGCTCCCTCCCTCAAGGGTTTTTCTCCAGTTCCGCCAGGAGTCTCCGGGCCTCCTCGCGGCCGGCAAACTCCCGCCCCCTCTCCAGGGCCAGCCGAAGATAAACCCGCGCCCTGGACCTTTCTCCCAGCCGATAATACACCGCCCCCAGATGATAGGAAACCACCGGATAATCCTTGACCTTATCTCCCAGTTTCTCGAGCAGGGCCCTGGCCCCGGCGTAATCCCCTTTACGATACTTGATCCAGGCCAGGGTATCAACCAGTTCCGTCCGCCGGGGATATTTCCGGACCCAGGGGAGAAGAAGTCGCTCCGCCTCGGCCAGATTCCGGGGAGTGGGTTGATACTGGGCCAGGTAGAAGGCCAGATTGTTGGCCGCCACCAGATTCCGGGGATTCTTCTTTAAAACGCGCCGGTAAAGGGCTATGGCCCGGGCGTAGTCCCCGGTCTCCCCGTAGAGCTGGGCCAGCAGGAGCAGATAAAAGGGGCGGGGGTCACGGAGGCTGAGTTCCCGGCAATAGGCGATCATCTCCCGGGTCAACCCGGCTTTCCGGACGATGCGGGCGAGAACCGTAAGCACCAGGGGATGCCGGGGGTTAAGGGCCAGGGTCCTCTCCAGCAGCCGCCGGGCCGCGGCCCGGTCCTTTTCCTGCAGATAGAGATCCACCAGCTTCTCCACCACAATCAGATCGCCGGGATCCTTCTTCCACCTCCCCTCGAGCAGGGTCCGGGCCTTCTCCGGATGCCCCTCCCGCACATAGACCTCGGCCAGACCCAGATAAGCCTCCCGGTTTTCGGGGGACACCTCCAGCACCCGCCGATACATGTCCTCGGCCAGGTCCGGCTCGCGGTTAAGGAGATGGGCCCGGGCCAGACGGAGCATGATCCCCGGGTTCTGCGGCTCCTCCCCCAGGGCCGCCCGGTATTCACCGATGGCTCCGGTATAATCCCCGCGCCGGAAGAGGATGTCCCCCTTGAGGAGATGGGCCGAGACCAGATGCGGACTGTCCTCAAGGACGCCGTCCACCTCCTTCAGGGCCTCCCGGAGACGTCCCTCCCTCCAGAGGAGGGTGGCCTTAAGGAGCCTGGCCCGGATCTTGAGGGCATCCTTGTCCACCCGGGAGATATAGGCCTCGATCAGACGATAGGCCTCCTCCCGACTCCCCTGCCCGAAGGAATAGAGAACCAGCCGCTCGAGCAGAGGGAAACTTCGGGGAAACCGGCGCCATCCCTCCTCCAGGGTCTTCTTTACCTGCTCCTCCTCGCCGGCCAGGGCATAGACCCGAGCCAGGAGCAGATAGGCCCTCTCGCCTCCCACGCCCCGGGTCAGAGCATCCCGGAGGACCCGGATGGCCCGGGGAAGATCCCTCCTTCTCTGGTAAAAACGCACCAGCCCCTCCAGATAGCGAAAATCGTCGGGATGGGCCTCATAAAGCGATCGGTAGAGCGCTTCGGCCTGGGCATATTTCCCCTCGCCCTCCAGAATGCGGGCCAGAAGGAGGGTGGCCTGGGGTTGGCCGGGGTGGAATTCGAGGACCCGGCGCAGCACCCCTTGGGCCTCGGATTTCCGGCCGGTCCGAAGATCCAGGTCCGCAAGCATCAGACAGGCCGAAACCTCCCGCTCCCCGCAAAGGGCCTCAAGCAGGGGGCGGGCCTGCCCGTATTTTCGCAGGCCCAGAAGGGCCGCGGCCTTGAGCAGCTTCGCTTCGGATCGACCGGGATCTTTGGAAAGGACATACTCCGCCTCCGCCAGGGCCTTATCGGGTTTGCGCACCAGGAGAAAGATCCGGCCCAGGAGGATGCGGGCCGGAAGGAGGTCCGGGGAGATCTCCACCGCCCTTACCAGAGCCCCGTAGGCCCGGGTAATCCGCCCCTCCTTAAAATAGACCACCCCCAGCCCATAATAGGCCGGGGCCAGACGCGGATCTATCTGTAAGGCCCTTCGAAAGTTGACCTCGGCCTGACGGTAATCCCCCTGTTTCAGGGCCTCCTCCCCCCGCCGGAGATAGCGTTTCTTCTTCTGGGCCGGATTCCCCCCGCAGGCGGCCAGGATAACCACCAGGAGAAACAGACAACCCCATCTCCTCGCCGCCCTCATAAGGCCCCCTTCCGTGAAAGGACCACCACGATGGTCTTGAGGATGATCTTTATGTCGTCCAGGAAACGCCAGTTCTCGATGTACTTGCAGTCGAGCTCCACCACCTTATCGAAATCGGTGATCTTGTTCCGGCCCGAGATCTGCCAGAGCCCGGTAATGCCCGGCTTGATGGCGATGCGCCGCCAGTGCCAGAGGTCGTATTTCTCCACCTCCTCCGGGGTGGGAGGTCGGGTCCCCACCAGACTCATCTCTCCCTTGAGCACGTTCCAGAACTGCGGAAACTCGTCCAGGGAGGTGCGACGCAGGAACCGGCCCACCCGGGTGATGCGGGGATCGTCTTCCAGCTTGAACATGGGCCCCTTCATGATGTTCTTCTGCATCAATTCCTTCTTCCTTTCCTCGGCATCCACGTACATGGTACGGAATTTATAAAGGGTAAAGACCCGTCCGTGCTGCCCCACCCGTTTCTGTTTGAAAAGCACCGGCCCCGGGGAATCGAGCTTGATGGCCAGGGCCACAAAGGGATACATGAGGAGGAAGAGGGCGGTTCCCACCAGCCCTCCGGCGATGTCCAGGAGGCGTTTATAGAGAAGCCCGGTGGCGTTAAACGGCGTGGTGCGCAGGACCAGAAAGGGGATTTCCTGTACCATCTCCGCGTGCAACCGGGCCCCCTCCGGGGACCAGAAGGCCGGAAGGATACGCACATCCACCCCCATCCTCCGGCAGAGATCCACATAATGGGGAAGGTTAATGGATTTCTGGCCCCTTACCGCAAAGACCACCTCATCCACCGGAAAGCGTCGCAGGATCCGGGGAAGATCCTCCAGGGTTCCCAGCACCTCGGAGGACCCGGCGTCCTTTTCCTCCACCACAAGCCGACCCAGGAGTTTGTGCCCCCAGCTCAACTGCCGGCCCAGGGCCTCGGCCACGATTTGCCCCCGCTCCCGGTCCCCCACCAGGAGGAGCTGGCGGGCATGGAACCTCTTTCCGGCAAAGTGCCGGCAGTATCCGATCACCAGCACCCGGTTCAGACTCACCAGCACGAAACTCAGGGCCAGAAAGGTGAAGAAGAAGAGCCGGGAATAGCCGGTCTTTTTAAAGGCGAAGATGAAGGCCCCCAGCACCACAAAATCCAGGACCAGGGCCTTGAACACCGCCCAGAGATGGGGAAGCACCCGCGAGGGAAGACCCTCGTTGTAAAGCCCGATCCGCCCCATGACGTAGTTATTCACCAGGACCACCAGGAGGATGGAATAAAGAAGGAGCTCCCCGGGCATGTGCCAGCGCCCGCCGTAAAGGGAACGGCGCAGGAGAAAGGCCAGGTATCCGGCGATAGCGATACTCAGGGCGTCAAGGAGCATCAACAGGTTATAGATCAAACGAACCTGCTGCTGAAACATGGCTCCTACCCCGGGATGAATCTCTGGAGATGCGGCCACAGGGCCCGCAGAAACTCCCGCAGGGCCCGCTCGGCCTCCCGCCGGTTAAGCCCCGGAGGACAGAGCATCTCCACCCTCACCAGCGCCCCATCGGTCCTTCGGCGAAGGACCGCATCACGCAACAGATAAAACTTGTGCTTCCAGGGATTTACCAGGACCCTCCCCCTCTCCATAAAGAAATAAGTAGCCAGGAGGCGCTGCCCCCCTTTCCTCAGCCAGAGGTATTTTACTTGAATAGCCCTTTTCCCGGAAAGGTCAAGTTCCCAGATTCCGGTCCGTACGATATCCCACCCCCCTCCCAGAAGACAGCTCTGAGGGGTGTGGATGGTGTGCCAGGTGGTCTGATAGGAATAATAGGGAATGAGGAGAAAGATGACGCCGGGAAAATCCTTCCGGCGATAAAGACCGTAAAAGTAATCGTCGGCCCAGAGGGACTTAAGGATCCGGGGGGAAAGCCGCCGCGGTTCCCCGTGCCACCCCCCTATCTCCAGGGGAAAATAAAGCAGCGGCCGCGAGGTGAGCCGGGTGGAAAGTTCGGGGACCATACGAAAGCCCCAGCCTCCCGCAAGGAGAAGGGCCCCGAAGATCACCGCCGGCCAGAGGGAGACCCGGCCGGCGGAAACCCGGTCCTCCCCGGGGGAAGGGGAGGCCTCCGCGGAGGGCGAGAGCCGATTTTCCAGAAAGCGCAGGATAAGTAGGGAGAGGAGAAAGAGCCCCAGGGCCAGCACGAAGACCAGCCAGCCCAGCAGGGAATGGTAGGGCTCCTCCAGCACCGCGGAATGCCCCCGTGCCACCAGGACCCCGGTGAGAAAGACCCGCAGGGTGTTGGAAAGGACCGCCACCGGGGCCACCAGGAACACCATGATCAGCCGGGCCCACAGGGAACGCAACCCGTAATAGGAAACCAGAAGGGCGAGGAGGGTGAGGGGCATGAAATACCGCAGCCCGCTACAGGCCTCGGCGATCTGCAGACACGCTCCTCCCACGTGAAGGAGGTTCCCCTCCCGCAGGACCTCCAGCCCCACCGCATTCAGCAGCAGGGCCGACAGCCGGGAGGTTAAGGGCTGAAGCTTAAAGGTCAGGATCCTGCGCACGAAGGGAGGGAGCGGGGCCAGGA
>WGAR01000072.1 GCA_015494725.1 Thermodesulfobacteriaceae bacterium
CGGTCCGGATCAGGTTGCGTCCCGTCCTCCTCACCAGCCTTACCACCATCCTGGCCCTGGTCCCCGCGGCCCTGGGACTGGGAGCCGGGGCCGAGTTCTTTCACGGCTTTGCCCTTACCCTGATCGGTGGCCTGCTCAGCGCCACCCCGGTCTCTTTAATCCTGGTCCCCTGTCTCCTGGCCTGGGGGACCCCCGAAAAGAAGGTTCCGGAGGAGCCCAAATGAGAGCCCTGATCCTGGTCCTGGCCCTTCTTTATCTCGGGCCACTCTTTCTCCCGTTGACCTCGGTCCAGGAGGCCCGCCGGGCGGAGATCGTGCAGGAGGCCGTAAGATACGGCCACTGGCTCATCCCGCACCTGAACGGCGCCCCCTATGTCACCAAACCCCCGCTTCACACCTGGATCGCGGGGGCTCTGGCCTTTCCCCTGGGAGTAAGCGAACCCGTGCTGCGCCTCCCCTCCCTCCTTGCGGCGCTTACCGTGCTCCTCATCACCTTCCGCTTGGCCGAAGAGCTTTCCGGAGGGCTTGCCGCCCTCCTTTCCGCACTCTTTCTCCTTTCCGCCCCGCGCTTTTATTTCTTCGCCCACCGGGTGGAACTGGAGATGCTCCTTTCCCTCTTCTTCGTCTCCTACCTTTATTTCGGCCTTAAATACCTTGAGACCGGGGAGCGCAAAAACCTTTTCCTTTCCTTTCTCGCCTTCTCCCTGGGCCTTCTTACCAAGGGCCCTTTCATCCTCCTGGCCCTTACCCCGCCGCTTACCTATGCCCTGATCCGAAAGGACGGTAAAGCCCTTAAGCTCCTTCATCCGGCAGGGCTCTTCCTTTCCGCGCTCCCGGTCCTTCTCTGGTACCTTGCGGTCTATCACCGACTGGGCGGGGGCGATTTTTCCGAATTCGTACGGGAAGACCTTATGGGAAGGCTTGCCACCGGGAAACGCGACCCCTTCTACCACTACGCCGGGGCCCTTCTGCTGGGTTTTCTCCCGGAAAGTCTCCTTCTTCTGAGGATCAGGGCCTTCGTCAGGGTTCACCTTTCGGATCCCCGGAGACTCTTCGTACTCCTTTCCTGGTTTGTGCCCCTTTTTCTTCTAAGCTTTACCGCCGCAAAGTTCAGCAAGTACCTCCTTTCCCTCTATCCCTTCTTCGCTGTCTCGCTTGGGATCTCGGCTGCGGAATGGTTTGCGGAAAGGGAAAAACTCCTGCGAAAGCTCGCCTTTGCCCTATCCCTTCTCCTTCTCACCGGAGCCCTTTTCGCGGAGATCCAGGGAAACGCCCTGCGGTTTTCCTCGGTAAAGAGGGCCCGGCCCTATCTCTCCTATCCCCGGATCTATTTTTTGAAGCGGGAAAACTATCTTCTTGTCTTTTACCGCGGAGGCCCCATCCCGGTGCTTGAGGGCCCGCCCTATCCCCCGGGGATCATCCTGGAGGAGACGCGGGAGGGATTTCCCCCGCGAAACGAGGGCCTCAGGCTTATCGCCGAGATCAAACCCTTCTATCGCCGGGGACGGGTGCTCCGCATCTATTCCTCGGGCGGGGTCCCGGGGCCTCCGAAACTCTAGGAAATCTCGGGGAAGGCGGGTATGCTAGATCCAAGGGTCGAAAGGAGGGGGCAGGGCGGTGAAAAGTTATCCTAAATCCAAGATCGTGGCCACCATAGGCCCGGCCTCGAGCTCTCCCCGAACCCTGCAACGCATGATCCAGGCCGGGGTAAGTATCGCCCGCCTCAATCTAGCCCACGGGACCCCCGAACTCCACGAAGGATACATCGCCTCCATCCGCGCTGCGGCCCGAGCCGCAGGCAGGAGGGTGGCCATCCTGGCCGATCTTCCCGGCCCCAAGATCCGGGTAGGGGTTCTTTCCCGGGAACCTCTGGAACTCAAAAAGGGCACCCGGGTCTTTCTGGTACCGCAGGAACAAACCGATGATCCCCGGACCATTCCCATTCCTCTTCCGGGTCTTCTGGAGGTGCTGCGGCCCCGACATTCGGTTTATCTCAACGACGGTCTTATTCAGCTGATGGTGGAAGAGATTTCCGGAGGCCGGGCCCGGGCCAGGGTGGTGGTGGGAGGAGAGCTTTTTTCGCACAAGGGAGTCAATTTTCCCGGGATAGACCTGGGACTTTCCCCTTTTACCGAGGAAGATCAACGCTTTATGGCCTTCGCCCTAGCCCACGGAGTGGAGGCTATAAGTCTTTCCTTTGTGGAGGGTCCGGAGGACATCCGTCGGGCCCGGGAATACGCCCGTTCACTGGGCTATTCCCCTTTCCTCATCGCCAAGATCGAACGTGCTCAGGCGGTAAAAAATTTCTCCGCCATTCTGCAGGAAGCCGATGGAATCATGATCGCGCGAGGGGACCTGGGGGTGGAAATCCCCATCGAGGAGATCGCGGTGGTCCAGAAAACCCTCATCGAAAAGGCCAACCTGGCCGGAAAGGTGGTGATCACCGCCACCCAGATGCTAAAATCCATGACCCATAACCGGCGCCCCACCCGGGCGGAGGTTACGGATGTGGCCAACGCCATTCTCGACGGTACGGATGGCCTCATGCTCTCCGAGGAAACCGCCGCCGGGCTCTACCCGGTGGAGGCGGTAAGGATGATGGCCCGCATCGCCCGTATCACCGAAAAGGAAAGAAAATACTTTCCGGTTCGGGAAAACATCCTGCCCTCCCTGCATAAAGGGAACATCAGCCTGGACGACGTGCTTTCCCTGGATGTCTTTACCACGGTGGAGCACCTGAAGGTAAAGGCGGTGATCATCCCCACGGATACCGGAACCACCGCCACCAAGGTGGCCCGTTTCCGTTTGCCGGTCTGGATTTACGCCTTCAGTCCTCATGAATCCACCTGCCAGCGGCTACTTTTTTATTACGGAGTCCATCCGGTCCTCCTCACGGAAAGCCTCAGCGACTGGCAGGGATTCGCCCTTCACTGGTTGCGCAAAAACGTGCTTAAGGAGGGGCTCATCGTCTCCCTGCAGCGCACCTTCCTGGGTTCATACCAGAGCTATCGTCTGGAACTCATAGAACTGGAAAGATAAGATTAATATTTTTTGATCTTCTGGCAGACCACACCTATAATTTCGTGGTCCCCGGTCATTTCCGTACCGGGGTAGCGGGGATTCAGGGCGCAGAGGAAGCGTTTCTCGCCACAGACATGAAACTGTCTCAGAACCGCTTCCTCTCCCCGGCGCACCACCACAAAACACCCGGGAACGGGCTTACGCATCGGATCCACCACCACGATGTCCCCCTCGGCGAACTCGGGTTCCATGGAGTCGTCGGGGACCCGGAGGGCAAAGGCCCGCTGACTGGTGGGAATAACCTCCACCCAGTCCCATCCTTCGGGTACGTGATCCGCCACCCCGAAAGCCTCTCCCCGGACCTCCAGGCCCTTCCGGATCCAGTCCCAGGGGACCACCGGAACCTTCTCCACCTTTTTAATCTCCAGCCCTGCGGCGGAAGCCACCTCCTCAAAAGGAACCCCCAGTCCCCGGGCCAGTTTTCGCAGGGTTTCCACCTTGGGATGGCGCTCCCCTCTCTCCAGAAGGCGAATATATTTTTCGGAGAGTCCGCTCCTTTTGGCCAGCTGATTTATAGAAAGCCCGGCCTCCTCCCGTCTTCGGCGCACCCATTCTCCGAAGGTCATGGTTTCTTCCCGCCCCTGTCCTATCCAAAAAGTTCATCCTTGACAATTTCGGACTTTTGTCCGAGAATGTCTTCCAGGGTGGAGAAGGGGGCTTCCCTCGGCGCCTTAAGTCCCTCAAGGGGCGCAGAAAACTTGCCATAAACCGGAGGGCAGGTAAGCTAAGCCTGAATGTCTGAAAAGGGCAATCCATTGAAGCTGGGTTTTATTGGCGGGGGGCGAATGGCCGAGGCCCTGATAAGGGGGCTTCTGGCCTCGAAAAAGATATCCCCTGCGGCTATCTCGGTTTCGGTCCCCTCCGAAGGGCGTCAGGCCTATCTTCGCACCACCTACGGAGTTACGACCCTTTTCGACAACCCGGAGGTGGTCAGGGAGAACCCGGTGGTGGTGCTGGCGGTAAAACCCCAGGTGGCTCCGGAGGTATTAAAGGAAGTCCGGGAGGCGGTAAAGGAAGGCAAGCCCCTTCTCCTTTCGGTGGTGGCCGGTCTCACCCTGGCTCGCATGGCCGATCTCCTGGGAGGATATTCCCGAATCATACGGATAATGCCCAACACCCCGGCCCTGGTCCTTTCCGGGGTAAGTGCCATCTGCGGGGGGCTAGAGGCCCGGGAGGAAGATCTGGAGCTAGCCGAGCAGATCTTTTCCCTTCTGGGCGAGGTAATTCGGGTGCCGGAGTCCCTGTTTGATGCCGTAACCGGTCTTTCCGGAAGCGGTCCGGCCTATGTCTTCGCCTTCATTGAGGCCCTGGTGGACGGAGGGGTAAAAGAGGGTCTTCCCCGGGAGGTGGCCGAAAGGCTTGCCGTGGGCACGGTTCTGGGAGCAGCCAAACTCATGCGGGAGACCGGTGAAAATCCCTACGCCCTCAAGGCCATGGTTACTTCCCCGGGGGGCACTACCATTGCCGGTCTTAAGGTGCTGGCGGAAAGGGGGTTTCACGGAGCGGTGATGGAGGCGGTGGCTGCGGCCACCAGGCGTTCCCGGGAGCTCTCCGGTGGCTAAAGGCAAAAATCCCTGGGCGGACCACTACACCCGAAAGGCCCGGGAAGAGGGTTTTGCGGCCCGTTCGGTCTATAAGCTCCGGGAAGCCCAGGAAAAATACCGGCTTCTCCGGCCCGGAGATCGGGTCCTGGATCTGGGGTGTGCTCCCGGAGCCTGGAGCCAATACGCCCTGAAGATCGTGGGGCCCCGGGGTCTGGTGGTGGGGGTGGATCTTAATCCGGTAAAACTCTCCGCTCCCAATTTCGTTTTTCTACAGAGGGACGTCTTTGAACTTCAGCCCGAGGAACTCCGGGCCCTGGCTCCGGAAGGCTTCCAGGTAATCCTCAGCGACATGGCTCCCAAGACCACCGGGGATCGCTCCGGAGATCATTTTCGCTCTCTGGCCCTGGCCCGACGGGCCCTGGAGCTGGCCCGGGAGCTCCTTCTTCCCGGCGGATATTTTATGATCAAGGTCTTTGAAGGAGAACGATTCTCCCTCTTTCGCAAAGAGGTCGAGGAGTACGCTCAGCAGAAGGTCCGTATCTTCCGTCCTAAAAGCACGCGAAGCCGGAGTCGCGAAATTTTTCTCATAGGTCAGCGAAAAAATCAGGGTTATTGACTTTTATGAAGGCCATGGATATACCTTCAAAAAGCCAAACTCAGGATCAGAGGTATGGGAACAGCATGCCTCCGTTTTAAATTTTTAAGGCCTCTTAACTGGGTCCTAAACCGGAGTCTTTTCTGGAAGGTCGGTTTTATCATCGGGGTCTGTGTCCTGGTCAACAGCTTGATCGCCTTTTATTTTTTTGCCAAGTTAAATTTTCTCGGGCGTCATCTGGAACAGGCCCCCTTTTATTCCTATAAAACCCTGGTTCAGGAGGGGCTTCGTCTTCTCCAGAAGGAAAAGTCCCTGCCTCCCGACTCTCCGCGGAGGTTACTCCTCCAGGAGAAAATCAGAGAACTGGCCAGAGTAGGGCTAAAAGGGGGCACCTTCGAGGGAGAACACGGTCTCACCATTCGAATCCTTCGTCCGGTCACCTATCCTCAAGCCCGAGAGGCCCTGCAAAAAATCCTGAAACATCCCGAAGGCCCGGAGGTTCGAGCGGCTCTGGAGACGGTCCTTTCCTGGGTCCAGAAAGAGGAAGAACGGTTCCTGCGCGAACTGGAAAGTCTTTCCCGACGCCTGGGAAACCTTTACA
>WGAR01000073.1 GCA_015494725.1 Thermodesulfobacteriaceae bacterium
CCGCAAGGTGGGCCCTTATTCTGGGAGAACAGGAACTGCAGGAACAACGCGCCCTGCTCAAGGACCTGACCTCCGGCACCCAGCTTTCCCTGCCCTTTCGGGATCTGGAGGATCTGCTCAACCGCGTCCTGATCGAGATCCTTTTCTGATGTCGGAAGCCCTTATCCTTTTCACCGCTGCCTTCGTGCATGGTCTGGCCGGATTCGCTTTCGCCCTGCTGGCGGTGCCCTTTCTTTCCTTCTTTCAGCCCCTGGTCCTGGTGGTTCCCCTGGTGGCCCTTTTCGGGTTCACCCTTAATGCCATCATGCTCTGGTGGATGCGGCGGGATTTCCGGATCCGTCCGGTGGCGGGTTTACTTCTGGGAGCCCTTCCGGGGGTCTTTCTGGGGGCCAAAGCCCTGGGATTTTTCCCGGAACGTATTCCCCGTCTGATCCTGGCGGTAACCGTTTCCGGCTACGCCCTGTGGGAGATCTTTCATCCCGGCTCCACCCGGGGGCGAATTTCCCCCGCCTGGGGACCGATCTTCGGACTGGCCGCGGGGTTCCTGGGAGGTCTCCTCAATACACCGGGGCCTCCGGTGGTTATTTACGTTAGCCTTCTGGAAATGCAGAAAGACGCCCTGAAGAGCGCCCTGCAGGGGACCTTTCTCCTTCTGGTGGGAGGCGTGATTCTGGCCCACGGTCTTTACGGAAACCTTACCCCTGCGGTCTGGCACCTCTACGGCCGCTATCTGCCCGCGGTACTGGCCGGGATGATTCTGGGCCAGATCCTTTATTTTCGACTGGGAGAACGTTCTTACCGGCGTTTAGTCCATTTTTTGCTCTTACTTTCTGCCGGTGCATCTCTTATCAGGTCTTTTTGAGCGCTCTTGCCGAGAGGGGGCAATCGGGATAGATTGGGTTAAAAGCCGCTAGGGGAGAGGGATTGAAGGTCAAACACTGGATGGTGAAAGAAGTGGTCACCGTTTCCCCGGAGGCCACCCTGGAGGAAGCTATTCAGCTCATGAAGCGGCACGCTATAAGACACCTTCCGGTCACCCGGGGCGATAGGCTTCTGGGGCTGGTTACCGAGAGCAGCATTCGTCAGTATGCTCGTCTGGAGGAGTTGAGCCGGATGGTGCGGGAGGTGATGATCCTCAATCCCATCACCGTTTCTCCGGAAGCCACGGTGGACGAGGCGGCCCGGTTGATCTATCGCTACAAGATCGGGGGCCTTCCGGTGGTGGAGAACCATCGGCTGGTGGGGATCATCACCATCACCGATCTACTGGAGGCCTTTATCGAGTTGATGGGGTTGTTGCGATCCAGCTCCAGGCTGGACGTTATTCCCCGGGAGCCGGAGGGTCTGGATGAGGTCCTGGACATCATCCGGCAGTACGGAGGCCGGGTCATCTCCATCGGAATGGATGTAAGCCCCGGAGGGGAGAAGATCTATTACATCCGTCTGGAGAAGTTACCGGTAGAGCCCCTGGCCTCGGCGCTGGAGGTCTCGGGGCATCGAGTAATCTCCATAGTGGATTAGGAGGGGGAGATGGGAGAGTTTAAGGTCCAGAAGAGTATTGAGGAGATCAACGAGAAGATTCGCCGGGGAGAGGCGGTGGTGGTTACCGCCGAGGAGATGGTTCGGATAGTGAAGGAGGTCGGTCCGGTGGAGGCGGCGCGGGAGGTGGACGTGGTCACCACCGGGACCTTCTCTCCCATGTGTTCCTCCGGGGCCTTTATCAATTTCGGGCACCCTGTTCCCACCATCAAGGCCTATCGGGTCTGGTTGAACGGGGTTCCGGCCTATGCGGGGCTGGCGGCGGTGGATATCTACATCGGGGCCACGGAGCCGGCCGAAGATGACCCCCTGAACAAGGTCTTCCCCGGGGAGTTTCGTTACGGCGGAGGGCACGTGATCCACGATCTGGTGGCCGGAAAGAAGGTGCATCTCCGGGCCATTGCTTACGGTACCCATTGTTATCCCCGTAAGGAATACGAGACCGAGATCACCCTCAAGGATCTACCCTATGCCGTGCTCTGCAATCCCCGGAATGCCTACCAGAATTATAACTGTGCGATCAACCTCTCGGAAAAGACCCTTTACACCTATATGGGAATTCTGAGGCCGCATGCTGGAAACGCCAATTATGCCACCGCCGGGCAGCTCTCTCCCCTTCTCAAGGATCCCTATCTCAAGACCATCGGCATAGGCACGCGCATCTTTCTGGGGGGAGCCAAGGGGTATGTAATCTATGCCGGCACCCAGCACAACATGAACGTAAAACGTACGGACAAAGGGGTACCCTTTACCCCGGCGGCCACCCTCATGGTCCTGGGGAATCTCAAGGAGATGGACCCCCGCTGGGTGGTGGGGACCAGTCATCTGGGCTACGGCTGTTCCATGGCCGTGGGGCTGGGTATCCCCATTCCCATCCTCAACGAAGAGGTGGCCCGTTACGCGGGGCTTAGCGACGAGGAGATCTTTACCCAGATAGTGGATTACGCCTACGATTATCCCAACGGGATCAAGCGCAACTACGGGGTGGTAAGTTACGCGGAGCTTAAGAGCGGAAAGATCAAGGTCCTGGACAAGGAAGTGCCTACGGTGCCTATTTCAAGCTATGTGCGGGCCCGGGAGATCGCGGAGATCCTGAAGGGCTGGATCAAGCGCGGGGAGATGCTTCTTACCGAGCCGGTGGCCCCTATTCCCGGAGCGGAGCTCTTTCCTTTCCGGCCCAGGAAACAGTGATCCCCGAGGCCCTGGAGAGGATCCTGCGTTCTTTTCCGGCGGTGGCGGTGGCCCTTTCCGGGGGGGTGGACAGTGGGGTGCTGGCCGCTGCGGCGGTGCGCATCCTGGGGCCGGAAAGGGTGAGGACCCTCACCGCGGTAGGGCCCATCTTTCCCTCCGGGGAAGGGCAATGGGCCCGCCGGACGGCGGATCTCCTGGGGACGGATCACCGGGAGATCTTCTTTGATCCCCTGGGTCTTCCGGCCTTTCTTCAGAATCCTCCGGACCGATGCTATTACTGTAAACGCGAGCTTCTGGTCCGTTTTCGGGAGGAAGCCGGGGGGTGGGTTCTCTGCGACGGTACCCAGGCCGATGACCTGCGAACCGATCGTCCGGGGCTCAGGGCCCTGCGGGAACTCGGAGTAAGGAGTCCGCTGGCTGAGGCGGGTCTTTCCAAGGAGGAGGTCCGGGCCCTGGCCCGGAATCTGGGGCTCCCTCAGGCCCGTAAACCTCCTTCCCCCTGTCTGGCCACCCGTTTCCCCCCCGGGGAACCGGTGAGGCGGGAGGCCCTGGAAAGAGTGGCCCGGGCCGAAGAGATCCTTAGGAAGATGCTGGGTCTTGAGGTCCTCCGGGTGCGGTTTGTGCGCGGTGAGGCCCGCCTGGAGGTACCCCCCTCCGCGATGGAAGCGGTCTTCGACCGGCGTGGGGAAATTTCCCGGTCTCTTCTGGATTTGGGGTTTAAACGCGTAAGTCTGGACCTTATCGGTTATTTTTAGTAGAATTTTTCCGCGGGAATAAATCGAGGAGTCAGCCGGAATGAGTATTCTGGTGGAAAGAGATCTGATGGAAATTCGTAACCATCTCCTGGAGATGTGTCATCTGGTGGTGGAGATGGTGCGTTCGGCGGTGGTGGCCTTTGAGCGACGGGATCCAGAACTGGCCCGTCGGGTGATCGAACAGGACACCCGGATCGATGAGCTGGATTTGAAGATCGACCAGATCTGTCTGGAGACCATTGCCCTCAAGCATCCGGTGGCCAGCGACCTGCGGTTTGTGGTTTCCACCCTGGATATGATCCGGGACCTGGAGCGTCTGGGTGATCAGGCGGTGAACATTGCCGAAAGGGTGCCCCGGTTACTTTCCCTGCCCCAGGTGTTCACCTGTCCGGTGGACCTTTCGGAGATGGCGCGCAAGGCCCTGCGTATGCTGGAGGAGGTCATCAACGCCTTTGTGGCCCGCGACGCCCAGAAGGCCCGGGAGATAAAGAGCTGGGACGACGAGGTGGATAGGTACAAGAAGATAGTGATCGAACGCATGGTGGAATGCATGGAGAGGAAACCGGAGGTGGTCCGGGCCGGGGTGGAGTATATCATTGTGGCCCAGAATCTGGAGCGGGTGGCGGATCTGGCCACCAATATGGCCGAGGAGATCATCTATATCGTGGAAGGCAAACTGGTCAAACACGAAGAGGTGATTCCGGAACTCAAACCCGCGGAGCGTCCGGATCTCTTCGAGCTTCTGGAAAAGCACGCCCGTCTGGTGATAGAATGCACCGAACGTCTCCCCCTGGCGCTGGAGGCCTATTTTCAGCAGAACACCGGGCGGTTGCGGGAGATCTCCGAGGATATCATTGCCATCGAACGCGAGGCCGATCGACTCAAGCAGAACATCCGGGGGCATCTGCCCTATGGACTTATTACCCCGGTGGATAAGTTCGAGCTCTTTCTGTTTCTTAAGGAGCAGGATGCGGTAGCGGATGCCGCCGAGGATATCCTCAAATGGTTAACCTTCAAGCAGGTGAGGGTTCCGGAAGACCTGGCCCGGGAGATCCTTCGGCTGCTCGAGGAGAACGTGAAAACCGCGGAATATCTGGTTCCCCTGGTGGAGAAGGCCAAGGTCTATATAGAGCGCGGGGATGATATTTCCCGTCAGGATGCCAAGGAAATCGTCCGTAATATCCGCAAGCGGGAGCATGAAAACGATCTCCTGGCTACGGAGATCAAGCGCAGGATCTTTACCCTTGATGAGGACTTCTTTAAGGTTTATTTTCTATTAAAGCTTCTGGAATATATCTGTGAGATTTCCGGGCGGACAGAGAACGCGGCGGATCTGATGCGAGCTATGATCGCCAAAGCTTAGGGAGGAGAGGATGATAAAGGCCACCCTTCAGCCTGCGGAGATCAAAAACGAACTCCTTCGGGCCGAGGACAAACTTTCCGAGTTAAGGAGGTGTCTTTGACCCGGCTTCTCTGAAGAAACGTCTTTCCGAGCTGGAAAAGGAGATTCTCCGTCCGGATTTCTGGGATTCTCCCTCCTCTCGAGAGATATTGAAGGAACGTTCCAGGTTGCAGGAGATCCTGTCCCGCTGGGAGGATCTAACCCGGGAGGTGGAGGATCTACGCGTTCTGTTTGAGCTGGCCCTGGAGGAAGGTGACGAGGAGACCCTTCTGGAGGTCCAGAAGGGGCTGGCCAAACTGCGGCGGGATCTGGAGGAGGAAGAACTGCGGATCCTTCTTTCCGGGGAACATGATCATTCCCATGCCATTGTAACCATTCACGCCGGAGCCGGAGGTACCGAGGCCCAGGACTGGGTGGAGATGCTTTTGCGGATGTACACGCGCTGGGCGGAAAAGAAGGGCTATCGGATTCGGGTGGTGGATCTCCTTCCCGGGGAGGAAGCCGGACTCAAGTATGTGACCTTCATGGTGGAGGGGCCCTATGCCTACGGGTACCTCAAGGCCGAAAAGGGGGTCCATCGATTGGTGCGTATTTCCCCTTTTGACGCCAGCGGTCGCCGGCATACCTCCTTTGCCTCGGTCACGGTGATTCCGGAGATAGAGGAAAATATCGAGATTGAGATCCGTCCGGAGGATCTGCGCATTGAGACCATGCGGGCCTCAGGGCACGGGGGCCAGCACGTAAACAAGACCGAGACCGCGGTGCGTATCACCCATCTTCCCACCGGGATCGTGGTCACCTGTCAGAACGAACGCAGTCAGCATCTGAACAAGGCCACGGCCCTGAAGATTCTCAAGGCCCGGCTTTACGAACTGGAACGGCGTAAACTGGAAGAGAAGAAGGCCCAGCTGGCCGGAGAGAAGAAGGAAATCGCCTGGGGAAGCCAGATTCGCTCCTATATCCTTCAGCCCTACCGTCTGGTGAAGGACCATCGCACCGGTTACGAGACCGGCAATGTGGAGGCGGTTCTGGATGGCGAGATAGACCCCTTCATTCGGACCTATCTTCTTAGTCAGGCCGGCAGGGGTGGGGAGATGTCGGGATGGTCCGGTCCCGGTCCCCGAACGGAGAAGAAGGCGGAGGAGGTGCGTCTTGGCCCGTAAAAAAGGGGAAAGAGCCCTGGTTATGCTGGAGGACGGAACCCACTTCTGGGGCTGGTCTTTTACCGGCCCTGGCGAGGCCTTCGGGGAGATGGTCTTCAACACCGCTATAACCGGCTACCAGGAGATCCTCACCGATCCCTCCTACAAGGGTCAGATCGTGGCCATGACCTATCCCCTGATCGGGAACTACGGAGTAAATTCCGAGGACTCGGAGAGTCGGGGTATTCATGTGGAGGCCTTTGTGGTGCGGGAATACCAGCCGCACTATAGTAACTGGCGGGCGGAAAAATCGCTGGCGGAGTGGCTTTCGGAAAACGGGGTGCTCGCCGTGGAGGGGATTGATACCCGGGCCCTTACCCGACACGTGCGGCTTTTCGGGGCCATGAAGGCCGGGATCACCACCGAGGACCTGGACCCTAAGAGGTTCCTGGAGCGGGTGAAGGAAAGCCCGGGGCTGGTGGGGCGGGACCTGGTGAAGGAGGTAACCTCCCCGCAGCCCTATCGCTGGCGAAAAGGGACCATGGAAGAGGGAGTGGCTTCCTTTTCCGGGGAGGGGCGGATAAAGATCGCCGTACTGGATTGCGGGTTGAAGCTCAATCAGCTTCGGCTTTTTGAGGAACGGGGTTGTGAGTGTGTGGTCTTTCCGGCCCATACCCCGGCCGACGAGATCCTGGCTGCCGGGCCGGATGGGATCTTTCTTTCCAACGGTCCCGGGGATCCGGCGGCTGTACCCTATGTGGTGGAAACGGTCAGGGATCTTCTGGGCAAGAGGCCCCTTTTCGGTATCTGTCTGGGGCACCAGATGCTGGGGCAGGCCCTGGGGGCCTCCACCTATAAGCTCAAGTTCGGGCATCGAGGGGCCAACCATCCGGTAAAGGACCTCACCACCGGACGCATCGAGATCACCTCCCAGAACCATGGGTTCTGTGTTCGGGCCGAGGAACTCCCCCCGGAGGTGGAGGTGACCCATATCAATCTGAACGATAATACTCTGGAAGGTATAAGACATCGGGAAATTCCGGCCTTTTCGGTGCAATACCATCCGGAAAATGCCCCGGGTCCGCACGATGCGGTGTATCTTTTCGATCGTTTCGTGGAGATGATTCGGGCCTATCTGGTATAGATGAAGATTTATTATCCGCGGGATTTTCCCCTGCATTTAAAGAATCCGGTAGCCACCCTGGGCAATTTTGACGGGGTCCATGTGGGGCATCAGGCCCTCATTCGGGAGACGCTGGCCTGGGCCGATAGCCTGGGGGGAGAACCCCTGGTGATAACCTTTGAGCCTCATCCGCGCAAGGTTCTCCAGCCGGCGGTCCCCCTGCGCCTCCTTACCCCCTTCGAGGAAAAGATGGAATTTTTGGAAGGACTGGGGCTTTCCTCGGTGCTGATCATTCCCTTTGATCAGGAGGTAGCCGATCTTCCGGCCGAGGAGTTTGTGGAGGAATATCTGGTTTATGGTCTCAGGTTGAGCGGTCTGGTGGTGGGATTCAATTATCGGTTCGGGCGGGGGCGCAGCGGCGGCCCCGAGCTTCTGCACCAGATGGGGGAGAGATACGGGTTTCAGGTCCGGGTGATCGCTCCGCAGGTCCTGGATGGTCAGACGGTATCCAGTTCCCTCATAAGGGATTTTCTGCTCGAGGGCAAGGTCCGTCGCGGAGGAATATTTCTGGGGCGTCCCTATACCCTACGGGGAAGGGTGATCCGGGGGGAGGCCCGCGGACATCGGCTGGGGTTCCCCACCGCCAATCTGGAGATCCCTTCCGAAAAACTCCTTCCGGCCCGGGGGGTCTATGCGGTAAGGGTATTTTTCCGGGGGGAAGGAAGACCGGGGCTCTTTTCCGGGGGCTGGCCCGGGGTGATGAATATAGGGGAAAAACCCACCTTCGGTCGGCACAGCCTGAGCGTGGAGGTGCATATCTTCGATTTCGAAGGAGATCTTTACGGCCAGCTTCTGGAAGTGGAGGTACTTACATTTCTGCGGCCGGAGAAGAAGTTCCCCTCCCCGACCGCCTTGATTCAACAGATAGCCAAGGATTGTATGCAGGCCAGAAAATTGCTGGAAGCCTAGGCCTTTTTGCCCTTCTTAAGTTCCTCCACGAATTCATCAATAGGGTTTTTACGTTTACCGGCTTTCTTAGGAATATTTACCCCGCGCTTGCGTAATTCGCTTACCACTTTGGTAACCTGAAAGCGGCTTATGCCTAGCTTTTCGGCGATCTCCTGGGAGGTCATTTTATGATAATTTTCATAAATGAAACGGACATCCTCTTTAGTGATCATTCTGCTTCTTTTGCGTGCCATGCTCTACCCCTCCTTTTCTGGATATGATACTTTAACCTTAATAGATTGATTTTGTTTGTCAAGAGTTTAATAGGAGATTTTGATGCTTTCTAAGCGAGTGAGAATTTCAGAATGGGTTAAATCGTGATGGAGAGGCGTAATGCTTATATAGCCTTGTTTCAAAGCTATTACATCGGTTTCCGGGTCTTCCTCCATGAATTCCTCTCCGCATTGCCAGTAATAAACATTCCCGTGAGGATCCAGACGCCTTTCAAAACGCTCTCTTAGTCTATTGGTGCCCTGACGGGTGAACTTGATGCCTTTTATCTGTTGTGGAGGAAGATGGGGGATGTTGACGTTCAAGCAGAAGGGAAAGGGAAGAGACCAGTGGAAGACTTGATCTACCAATACAGAAACGAAATAAGCGGCAAAACAGTAACTTTCCTGGCGATAAGCATCCAGGGATACAGCCAGGGCCGGCATGCCCAGGATGGCGGCCTCGGTGGCTGCGGATACCGTACCGGAATAGAGCACGTTGATGCCCACATTGGCGCCCCGGTTGATCCCGGAGATCACGAGATCCACCGGGCCCACCAGTTCGTAGAAGGCGAGTTTTACGCAATCGGCCGGGGTGCCGTTTACCGCGTAGCCCCGAAATTCGCGGCCCCGGCGGACTGTTCTTACCCGCAGGGGAACGGAAAGGGTGATGGCATGGCCCACGGCACTGCGCTCGGCCTCCGGGGCCACCACAATGACCTCATGATCCAGGGAAAGACACCGATAGAGCGCACACAGCCCCTCGGCATAGATGCCGTCATCGTTGGTGAGAAGGATCCTCACCGCGGTTTTCCCCTTCCCTGCCCCGGTGTTCCTCCTTCCAGATGAGATAAAGCATGCACCCCGAGCGATGGGGACAGTAGTCGTGGGGGTGACGACACCCTCCGGAAAGAGGGACTTCTTCTTGATATTTCATGCAGAATCCTTTTTCTTCCATGGATGATTCCTCAGGTTCGGTATTCGGCATTGATTTTAATATACTCGTAGGAGAGGTCGCAGGTAAGGAGTTCGGCTAAGGCTCTTCCCCGGGAAAGCCTTATCCGGAGCGTGAATTCCGGACGGCCCATTTCCCTTCGGGCCTCCTCTTCGGAAAGGCCCTGGCCTTCTCTTACCAGGGGCACCTGGTTCACCAGGATCTCCACCCCCTGCGGATCAAGGCCCAGGCCGAGTTTGCCCAGGGCCACCAGGATCCGCCCCCAGTTGGGGTCCTCGCCGAAGAAGGCGGTCTTTACCAGGGGGGAGTCGGCCACGGCCCGGGCGAGCCTTTCCGCCTCCGCCGCATCCCGCGCCCCCTCCACCCTTATACGCACCACCTTGGTAGCTCCCTCCCCGTCCTTTACGATGAGGTAGGAAAGTTCCCGGCACACCTCAAAAAG
>WGAR01000074.1 GCA_015494725.1 Thermodesulfobacteriaceae bacterium
TCGGTCTCCTCAAGATCGCCCCGCTGATAGATGTAGGCCACCCGGCGCACGGTATCCACCGGACGCACAAAGCCCTGATCATAGTCGCTGGTGGGAAGGGGGCGCCCGCGGGTGGCCTCAAGGAATTTCCGGTAAATCTCCTCCCAGAAACCGTAAAGCTCGACCCCCAGCCCGCAGGTGCGGCACAGGGTGTCAGCAAGGGGCCTTAAGCCCGGGTCTTCGGCGAGCTCAAAACGATGGTCCCGGTAGAGGATGCGCCCCTCGGAAAGGAGATCCTTTAAGACCTCAAAGAAAACCGCCAGGTGCCCGTCCTGGTGGTTTATAAGCTCCCAGAAGGTCTGGGGACGGAGTTTCAGGGCTCGAAGGATCTGTCTTTTTATACGCTCGGTCTCGCTCATTATTTTCCGCCTCCGCTCAAAGAGTCATCCTCCAAACCTAACAAAAGATGCGGGCTTTACAAGCCGCTATCCGCATCGCTAGACTGAAAAAAGATATATTCTTTCACGGAGGTTTCCTCATGGAGCGCAGAGCTTTTCTCAGGTATGCGGCCTTATTGGCCCTGGGTGGCGCGGGGATAGTACGGGCCGAGTCGGTTTACCACCGACTCCAAAATCCTGCGGCTCCCACCCTGCTGGAGAAGAAACACGTGCCCGGGGTGGAGGTTCCCTCGCGGGTTCGATCCGGAGAGTGGTTCGAGGTGCGGGTACGGGTGGGGTATCTGGTTCCCCATCCCTCCACCCCCGGTCACTGGATCACCTGGATCGAGCTCCGCGGAGACGGTAAACCCCTGGCCCGAATGGAGTTTCCGCGGGGCGGGGTGGCGGATCCGGTAGCGGTGTTCCGGATACGGCTGGAGAAAACCACCACCCTTGAGGCCGTGGAGAACTGTAACCTTCACGGAACCTGGATCAGCGAGCCGGTAAGGGTGGAAGTGGTTTAGGAAAAGAAGGCCTCGAGTTCCCGGCGCCTTTCGGAAAATTCCGGCTCTTCATAAAGAGGGCGGCAGTCGGAAGGCTCGGCCTCAAGCGCACAGAGCTTTACGGCGAAAGCCATACAGGTTAATTCCCCGCAGCGTCCACAATTGGTCCCCGGAAGGAGACGATAGATCTCAAGCGGCGGGGGAAGGGTTCGCGGATCGTGTCGGGGGGTGATATTTTCTCTTTCCGCCCAGACCTTCTCCAGAAACTCCTCTACCTTCTCCTTGGCCCTGCGTCCTACTTCGGCATCCGGAACCGGACCGATCTGGACGTTGTCCCGGCGGACCGCTACCTTGAAGCCCTGAAACTTAAAGACCAGCGCCGGCTCGCCGGGATCGTAGTACATGACCTTGGCCGCGGCGTTGAGATAGGGAAGGAGGGGGGTAAGGTCCGTTTCTGCGGGAACGATTACCTTGTAGCGCGGGCACCGGGCATCCACATAACAGGAGGCCGGCTCCAATCGAAAATCCGCCCGGAGAAGAGCCATGGGTTCATTGTAAGGAGTCCCCCGGAGCTGTCAATGCCTCAGGGTGATACCGGAGGGTGTAGAAATATGCGTTGAGTCTTTCCGCGGCCTCGAAGATGTTCAGACCCGGTCGGGCAAAGCGCAGTTCCCTCACCCGGAGGACCCGGCTCCTGAGTCCCCGAAAATAGGGTCTTTTCTTAGGGGGAAGAGGGTTCCGGTTCATAGGACCCACCTGGTAGATATAAACTTCCGGGGAAAGGGCCAGGACCTCTTCCGGGGAGATCAGCACGTGTTTTTTGGGAATCCGAATAAGATTCCTCCCGCCGGCGACCCGAAGGAGATCGGAGACAATGCTCCGGCTCCCCGCTACCCGAAGGGGAAAGGCGCTCACCTCGTAGATCACGGTTACCGGCGGATAAATCGGTTTCAGCCTCCTGAGACGTTCCCGGAGTTCGCTTACCAGGTCCCGGGCCTGGTCCTCCTTGTGAAGGACCCTTCCCAGGGCCAGGATCTCCTCCAGCAATCCGGAAAGGGTGCGAGGATCGTATCGAAATACAGGGACACCCAGACGCCGGACGGCCTGGTCCGGAAAGGCCCTGCGGGAACCCACGATCACCAGATCCGGGCGAAGGGCCCGAATAAGTTCGAAGTTGGGTCTCAGATGTGAGCCTACCTTCACCGCCCGGGGCCAGGTGCTATCGTGACGGGTAGCTCCCACTACTTCTTTCTCCGAGACCCCCAGAGCCCGAAGCACCGAACTGGCCGCAGGATAAAGGACCACGATCCTTGCGGCCTGAGCCGAAATTCCCCAGAAAAAAAGCATCCCCAAGAGGAGCCAGAAAAGACTCTTCTTCATCCCTTTACCCTCACCAGGCGTTCGTTTTCCCAGGGTACGAATTCTATCCGTACCCCCATAACCCGGCTAAGGAGGTCCGGAGAAAGCTCCTCGACCCCCACGTCTCCGTAAAGATACCCCCTCCGGAGGAGGAGAAAACGCCGGAAATACTTTAACGCCAGGGCCAGATCGTGCAGCACCGCCAGGACCAGGCCATTCCTTTGGCGTACGTAATCCCCGAGATAGCGCATTATCCGATGCTGATGATGGAGATCCAGGGCAGCCAGAGGTTCGTCCAGAAGGAGCACCGGGGCCTCCCGGGCCAGGGCCCGGGCCAGAAGCACCCGCTGTCTCTCACCCCCGGAAAGCTCTCCGAAGAGCCGCAAACGAAGCTGAACCAGATCCAGGAGATCCAGCAGCCTCTCCACGGCCTGGAAATCCGAAGCGGAATATCCACGCCCGGCAAGCAAGGGATAACGACCGGTAAGGACCACGTAATAGACCTCGAAGGGAAGTCCCAGATGGGCGCTCTGGGGGAGATAACTCACCAGCCGAAAACGCTCCTTCTCCGGCACTTGGGAAAGGGGCCTTCCGGCCAGGAAAATTTCCCCCTGGTAGGAGATCAAGCCCGCCAGGGCCCTGAGCAGGGTGGATTTCCCGCTTCCGTTGGGACCGAGGACAGCCACCATCTCCCCGCCGGCAAGATCCAGCTCCGGAACCCGAAGCCGAAAACCGCCCTGTTCCACCCGGAGATCCCTTACCTTAAACCAGTTCATAAAGCTCCCGGCGTCGTTTGACCAGAAGATAGAGGAAGAACAATCCTCCCAGGGCCGAGGTAAGAACTCCCACCGGAAGTTCCTGCCCCTGAGATAAAAGCACCCGCGAAAGCAGATCGGCCAGCACCAGGAAGGAGGCTCCGAAAAGAAGGCTCAGGGGGAGGAGCATTTCCGCTCTAAGAAAACCCGCCAGGCGTAGAAGATGGGGAACAATAAGCCCCACAAACCCGATAATTCCGGAAAAAGAAACGGTCACGGCGGTGAGCAGGGCCCCCAGAAAGAGAAGTTCGCGTCGGAGCCGATAAAGGGGAACCCCGCTGGCCCGGGCGGTTTCATCGTCGAAAGCGGTAAGATCCAGTGCCGGGGCCCGATACAGACCGTAAAAACACGCCCCGAAAAGGATCGCGGCCAGCCCGGCACATCGAAGATAGGTGGCGTTCTGGAATCCTCCCATGAGCCAGAAGACCAGAGAAGCCACGGATTCCTGGGCCAGAAACTTAAGAAGACTAATGGAAGCCGAAGCAAAGGTATTAACCACGATCCCGGCGAGCAACATGGTCACCGGAAGGAGACGCCCCCGGAGGGAGGCTATCCGCAGGACCGCAACCAAACCCAGAAAGGCCAGAAACAGGGCCGACGGAAGGACCCAGGTTTCCCCGAAAAAGAGCAGGGCCAGCACCGCTCCCAAGGCCGCCGAGGCCGAGGCCCCGGTGGTGAAGGAATCCGCCAGCGGATTCTGCATCACATATTGAAAGTAGAGCCCGGCCAGGGACAGAGAAGCTCCGGATAAGGCGGCCAGCAGGACCCGGGGAAGACGTACCTCAAGGAGGATCCTACGGGAAAGCTCATCCGGGTGAAAGAGATCCACCGGAACCGCTCCGTGGGAAAGAGAAAGGAAGAACACCAGAAGAAAAAACAACCCGAAGAGAAAAAGGTGCCGCCTCAAGCGTCTCCTTTCGACCGAGGACATTCCTTAGAATTGATAGGAATAGTAGAGGGCCACCCCCTTATTCCGGGCGTATTCCTCTACTTCCGAGGAGGTGACCATGTGGGTGACCAGGACCAGGAATCTTTCCGGAAAGACTTTTTCCAGGGGTTTCACCTTGCGCCGCAGGAAACGATCCACATCGTTTTTGGAGAGCTGGGCCTTGGCCTCCCCCAGAATGACCAGCTTCTCCCCGTTTCTCCGGGCTGTGCCGTAGATATTCACCTCCAGCTCCCGGCCCTTTTCGTCACGGACAAAGGTGCGTCGCAGAGGCTCAACCACCTCCAGCCCGTAATCGCGCTTCAAAAGCTCGGGTAACCCCTTGAAGGCCTGGTTTTCCAGGGTATAGCCCACGGTGATACTCAACCCCCCTACCTGTTTCCGGATCTCCCGCATTTCTTCCTTCATCCTCCCCATCTCTCCGGTAAGCCGCCGCACATCCTCGGTGAGCTGATCCACCCGCTGGGTAAGCTGATCCACACGCTGGGTAAGCTGATCCACTCGTTGGGTAAGCTGATCCACTCGTTGGGTGAGGACCTTTAAATTTTCTCCCTGCTCGCGAACGATCTCCTTGAGTTCATTGAACTCCTCTTTGGTTACGGTCTGAGCCAGACTTTCGTAGATCTCAGAAAGGGCCTTAAGGAGGCTTATGGCCGCCTCCTCCCCGAATTTCTCCCGGAAGATGTCGTAATACTTGAAGACATTGAACATATTCCCAACTCTATATCGGAGAGGACAGGCGGTCAACCAAGAGATATAATGATGCGACTTATGGAAAGGAATATCCTTTTGGTGGTCCCGAAGGAAAAAAGAGGCTTTTTTTACCCCCTGAAGGGGCCCTGGGAAATCGTCTCCGAGGAAGAAATCCTTTCGCGCCTTAAGGAGCGAAGGAAACAGGGCAAAGATCGCGTCTTCCTTTCGATAATCGGTCCCGAGGAATTCCGGAAACGGGTAAAGGACCTCCTTTCCGGAGTCCCAAGCCCCGAGGTCGTCTTTTATGAAGAGGATCCCTTTCCTGCCCTGCTTTCGGCCTTAAGCGAGGGGCCTCCCCCGGATGAGATAGAATCCCGAAGCATGGAGCTCATCCGGGAGCTTATCGACCTTTCCCCCTTTCCTCCGGAGGCCCATCCCCTCATCCTGCGTCTGGTTCATGCCTCCGGAGACCCGGAATTGGTTAAAACCCTGATCCTTTCCCGGGAGGGGGTGGAGACCGGGGTTTCCCTTCTCCGGGAGGGGGCCTGGGTGGTCTGCGATGTGGAGATGGTGGCCGCGGGGATCGACCGCAAAAGACTCGCGGCCCTGGGAGGAAGGGTCCTTTGTGCGGTAAGAGAGGCCGGAGCCCCTCCTCCGGGATATACCCGTACGGCCTGGGGCATGGAACGGTTATTGCGCGAACACCCCGAGGTCGGGATCGTGGTGGTGGGGAACGCCCCCACGGCCCTCCTCTCCGCTTTGAGGGTCCTCACGGAGAAACCCCGCCGGGTGTTGGTGGTGGGGTTTCCGGTGGGGTTTGTCCGGGCCGCGGAGGCCAAGCTCCTTCTCGCGCAAAGCCCCTTCCCTCATCTCACCAATTACGGTTCGCGCGGAGGCTCCGGGCTGGCTGCCGCAGCGTTAAACGCCCTCCTCCGCCTGGCCCATGAAACGGCGTAAACTGCGCACCGGATACACCACCGGGGCCTGTGCCGCAGCGGCGGCCAAGGCCGCGGTCCTCGCCCTGCTGGGAGAAACTCCCTCCCAGGTGGAGATCCCCTTTCCGGACGGAAAACGCCGAAGCCTTCCGGTAAAAGACGTCCGCAGGGAGAACGACACGGCCCGGGCCTCGGTGATCAAGGACGCCGGCGACGACCCGGACATAACTAACGGAGTGGAGGTGGTGGTAGAGGTGCAGAAGACGCGGGAGGAAGGGGGCGAGATACACCTTTTGGCCGGTGAA
>WGAR01000075.1 GCA_015494725.1 Thermodesulfobacteriaceae bacterium
ACATCCTCTATAAACAAGCAATCACTCGTCGCACATAGTGAGTGACATAAATGAGTCTCCTTCGTTAAAGATACAAGAAAATTGAATAGCTCGTGAATTACAGGTTTACCCGCCGCGTTTATCACCCTCTTTATCGTCTGCATCTCATCTAGCACAAATACAGGCCTATACCCTTTCTCAATAACCATACCGAAATAATCCTTTAGAAAAGCAAAAACATCTTCTGCCTTCTCCGTACGCCTGAAAAGCAAGTCAAAAATCTCTTGTGGAATCGGTATCCCCCCAAGCTTTTCAAACAATTTTGCTCCACCTTTTAAAACTTTCTCCAAAAATACAGAAAGCTTCTCCTTTTCCCCTTTTACTCTAAAAAGCACCTGTATCAAATCCCTTACATCCTCTACATACCTCCACCGAAAATTGATGTAAAAAACCCGATACTCCTCGGGAAGTTCCTCAAATACTTTCAGGAGAAGAGCAGTCTTTCCGCTATTGATCGGACCATAGACGAAATAAACCAGGTTCGGCTCCCCGGAAAGCACCGCCTTCATCCGCCTTATGTCCTCTTCCCGATTAAAGAAAGGCACCTCTTATTGCTCCCGGATTTTTTCGTAAAAGGATAGCGAAGGCCCAAGACTTAAGATGAGGCCAGAGCCTGGTCCCGCTTCCCCCACCAGTATCACCGCTTTCACACAAAAAACCCCCCTCCTTAACCCTCCGCCTGCGGCTACAGATCAAATTTTGGGGTTAAAATACTCCATACTCGCCAAAAGTAAAGCCCTCAATCAGCCCGGGATAACCTGTTCCCTATTTTTCGAACCACCTGGGGTGTTAGGATTTATAGCCCCCGAAGAAAAAAAACGCTCTCCTCAAGAAAGAGAGGATCAGAAAAAAAATAATCTTTCTCCCTCTTGGGTTTCCTTGCGGGACTCATAATACAGGTAATCTCCGAATCCTTATTCTCGTATCCTCTATGATCACGATAGAGCCTGCTTTGAGGTCTTCTACTATTCGGGGCAAAATTTTTATAAAAAGTTCCGCCTGCTCCAGCGGCCTTCTGGGGTTAAGACAGCGAAATATTACAACCGAGGGCCTTTCCATACCCGTTCTCGCAAGAATAGTTCCGAAATCCGTATCCGCGGAAATGATTACCAGATTCTCCTTTAAGGCCCTTTGAAAAATCTCTTCGTCTTTTGCTCTCTCAAGTCCCAGATCACGTACATGTACCACATCCAAACCAAAATCTCTCAATTTCTCACAAAATACTGGCGAAAGGGGACTGTCTATGAGAAATTTCACCTGATCGAAGTTAAAGGCAACTCTCTTTCCTTTACCGCTTCCGCAGCGAAAAGCAGGGCCTCTCTAATATCTTCTTCCTCCAGATCAGGATAAAACTTTAATATCTCTTCCGAGCTCATCCCCTCCGCTACCATAGCTACTATGGTGGCTACGGGAATCCTTAGATCCCTGATACACGGAACCCCGCCCATTTTCTCGGGATCTATCGTTATTCTGCCAAATTTCATCTGCGGCCCTCCCTAAAACAAATCCGACCCTAATTCTTTTATATCACGACAGGCAATCAGTTTACTTTTCTATTATAGCAAACATTGCACTAAATTTTAAGGTCTTAGGGAAGTATGACCTGCTCCCCCTTTTTCGAACCACCGAAAATGAAGGAGGTCTCCCGGGTGATGTGCAGAAAAAGGGGCAGGTATAATGGACCCTAACATTTCAGGTGTGCAAAATTTGGGGGCATCTCAGACCATAGACGAAATAAACCAGGTTCGGCTCCCCGGAAAGCACCGCCTTCATCCGCCTTATGTCCTCTTCCCCGGCAGGAAACCTCAAGGATGTGGGAATCCACCGGAATGGAGATTGTAGCCCGACTCAAAGGAGGGATTCATGGTGCCGAGGGCGGGACTCGAACCCGCACGGGGGTATCCCCACTGGATCCTGAATCCAGCGCGTCTCCCAATTCCGCCACCTCGGCGATCTTTTTTCTAATTAAACCGACTTGTATGAGTCGTCAAGTAGGGACAGTGGGGGCGGAGGATTTCCGCCCCCTGAACTGGTTAACGGCTCAGGCAGGCCTTAAGATCCTCATCCGGAGTGGAAATGGGCCTGAGATTGTATTTCTCGGCAAGAAAGTTCAGCACATTCGGGGTGAGGAAGGCCGGCACACTCGGGCCCAGCCGGATGTTCTTGATCCCGAGATAAAGCAGGCTCAGGAGAATGGCCACGGCCTTCTGTTCGTACCAGGAAACAATGAGCGAGAGCGGGAGATCGTTCACATCCACGTTAAAGGCTTTGGCCAGCGCCAGGGCGATCTGAACGGCGCTATAGGCGTCGTTACACTGGCCGATGTCCAGCAGCCGGGGAATGCCTCCTATGTCTCCCAGGTCCTTGTCGAAGAAGCGGAACTTGCCGCAGGCCAGCGTAAGCACCACACAGTCCCTGGGGACCTTCTCCACAAATTCGGTGTAATAATTGCGCACGGGTTTGGCTCCGTCGCAACCTCCCACCAGGAAGAAGTGGCGGATGGCCCCGCTTTTTACCGCATCGATGATCTTGTCGGCCACCGAAAGGACGGCATGGCGGGCAAACCCGGTCATGACCTCCTTGCCCGCAGAATCCGCCTCAAAACCTCCCATCTTCTTGGCCATCTCGATTACCGGAGTGAAATCTTCATTGGGAATATGTTTTACCCCCGGAAAACCCACCGGCCCCAGGGTGAAAACCCGATCTTTATAGCTTTCCTTAGGGGGCATGAGACAATTGGTGGTCATGACGATGGGGCCGGGAAAGGCAGGAAATTCCTTCGGCTGATTCTGCCAGGCCGTTCCGTAGTGGCCATACAGATGTTTAAACTTCTTGAGTTCGGGATAGCCATGGGCCGGAAGCATCTCTCCGTGGGTATAGACGTGGATGCCCTGCCCTTCGGTCTGCTTAAGAAGCTCGTAAAGATCCTTGAGGTCGTGTCCGGACACCAGGATGGCCGGCCCGGCCTTGTGCCCCAGAGGAACTTTAGTGGGCACCGGATGTCCGAAGGTTTCGGTGTTCGCAGCGTCGAGTAACTCCATGGTGCGAAGATTGATGCGGCCGGCCTCAAGGGCCCGGTTCACCCAGTCCTCAAGCGAAAGGTCGTCGCGATAAAGGTCCACCAGGGCCTGTTTCATGAAACGGTAAACCTCATCGTCCTCTTTGCCCAGCTTGGCGGCATGATAGGCGTAGGCGGCGATCCCCTTCAGGGCATAAAGTACGGTGAGCTTAAGGGAAAAGATATCCGGATCCCGGGCCTTCTCAGGCTTGAGCTCCACCTCCTCGCCTTGTTTGATCATCCCTTCCAGCGTAGCCGCGGGTTCGAAGCGAGCCGCATCCGAAACCTCGGAAATACCGGCCTTGTTCTTTAAGGTCTCGCGCCATTCCACGGCCCGGCGAATGTAGTCCGCGATGCGCTCCGGATCGAAATTGACGTTGGTAAGGGTGGAAAACAGGGCTTCGCACAGAAACACATTGACCTCCCTATCCTTCACCCCTTTCTCCTCGGCCTTAAGCGACACCTCCGAAAGCCCTACCAGGGCATGCACCAAAAGATCCTGAAGCTCGTCCACCTCGTGGGTCTTGCCGCACACCCCGATTTTGGTGCAGGCTTGGCCCTTGGCCGTCTGTTCACACTGATTACAAAACATCCTCAACACCTCCTATTTGGATTTTCAAGATCTATCATATCTCTAATACGTCCAAAAAGAACCCGCCTTGACCCAGATCAAAAGCAGGAATTAACTAGGAGATAAATCCCCTGAAGGAGTGAAGCATGAAAAGGGTTCTCTTACTCATAATAGTTGCGGGGATGTTGTCGCTGGGAGCCCCGGCCCGAGCCGCGGTTCTGAGCACCCGGGCCAAGGAAGTCTATGCGGTGTATATCGTTCCGGCTCCCAAGGCCTTTCCCACGGAACTGGGTTACGTGATCACCAATTTCGGGCCGGGGAACATCAATTTCCTGGAGCGAGTGGACGTGGTGGTGGACAAGGAGGGGAGAGTGCAGGGGATTCAACTGGTATATACCCCGCCGGATGGCTTCAAACGGCATGTCTTCCTGGCCGGAAGACGCACGCTGATCGTCCAGGAGGCCCGGCCGGGTTCCCTTAAAAAACGGGTTCTCTTCCGGGTGATCACCACCGAGGAACTCAGCCAGCTGGACTAGGCTCCCGGATCAGGGAGGTACTGGCCAGCCCGAGGATCACAGATTATCCCTCGGCAGGGAGGATCTCCGTGCCTACCCCCTGGTCGGTGAAGAGTTCGAGAAGAAGGGCGTGAGGGACCCGGCCGTCAATGATGTGGGCCTTTTTGACTCCGGCGAGAAGGGCCTTCCAGGCACTTTTTAGCTTGGGAATCATCCCTCCGCGGGCCACCTCCTGCCGGAGCAGATCTTCCACCTGTTTGAGGGTGAGGCTGGAAAGCAGACGCCCCTCCCCGTCCATCACCCCCTCTACATCGGTGAGGTAGATGACCTTTTCCGCGGAAAGGGCCCCGGCCACCGCCCCGGCCACCAGATCGGCATTGATGTTGTAGGCTTCTCCCTCCGGCCCCACCCCCACCGGAGCGATCACCGGAATGAACCCCTGCTCCATCAGGGTGTGTAAGACCTCGGGATTCACCCGTTTGACCTTTCCCACCCGGCCGATGTCGATGATTTCCGGGGGACGATCCTCTCCGGTATAGCGATAGACCTGCATCTTTTCGGCTTCGATGAGGTCGCCGTCGCGCCCGGAAAGCCCCACCGCCCGACCCCCGTGACGGTTGATGAGACTTACAATGCTTTTGTTGACCGTGCCCACCAGGACCATCTCCACCACGCTCATGGTTTCCGGGTCGGTCACCCGCTGCCCCTCCACAAAAACGGGTTTAAGCCCCATGCGCTGCATGACCTCGCTTATCTGCGGCCCGCCGCCGTGCACGATAACCGGCTTGATCCCCACGTATTTCATGAGCACGATGTCCTGGGCAAAGGCCTCTTTGAGCTCCGGCTCCACCATGGCGTGGCCGCCGTACTTCACCACCACCACCTTGCCGTAAAAGAGACGGATATAGGGCAGGGCCTCGATCAGGACCCGAGCGGTGTCTATCTGCGGCTGGGACATCTCTTTACCCCAGGTTTTCTCCCGTCCCCGGGAGGGATTTATGTCTGTCCCTGGTATATACAAAAGATAGGATAAAGCGTCAAATCTATCTTGGCGGCGGAATAATTCTTAGATATGCTACGCATAGATTACCTTCGGGGGTTTGGAGATCGTCACTCCGGAAAGGGAACGCCTGATACCGGATACCAGCATTTTTACCAATCCGGATGTATATCGTCAGTTCGGAGAGACTCCGGCCGCAGCCTTCAGGAAGTTTCTGGAACTTGCCGCTGAGGCCGAGGGCCTTTCCGTGTATATGCCTTCTTCCATTTACGAGGAACTCAAAAAGATGGTCAAGGAACTACGCATCCCTCCCCGCGCCCGGGCCGTATTCAAGGTCAAATCGCCTCGCAAATATGAACTTCAGATCCCGGCCTTCCTGCTTTATGAATTTATAGAGGATCTGCGCAAAAGAATAAACAAGGGGCTGCGAGTGGCCGAGGAAGCGGTGCGACTTTCCAGCGGGAAAAACCCGGGGGAGGTCATCAATACCCTGCGTCGCAAGTATCGGGAGGCCCTGCGCGAGGGCATCCTGGACAGTCGGGAGGACCTGGAACTTATCCTGCTGGCCCTGGAGCTGGACGGGATCATTCTTTCCGCCGACCGGGGAGTCCTTCTCATGGCCGACAAATTGGGTATTCGGTACGTACCCCCGCAGGAGATTCGTGAGACCCTGGAGGGCTTCCGTTATCTGGAATGATTAGACCGGAACGGCGTTCCCCAGGGGGACCTCTTCCACCAGCTCCTGATAATCGTCGAGCCAGTAGGCGGTGGAATTTCGCCGGTAGAGCAGGAGTTTTCCGGTGTCTTCCTCCCGGGCGGCCCGGTGAAACTTAAAAATAACCCATTCCCGGGTGAGACCGGCTATTTCCAGTTTCCCCATAGCATGGGACATTACGAAACGTACCCGTTTGGCCACACCGGAGACCAT
>WGAR01000076.1 GCA_015494725.1 Thermodesulfobacteriaceae bacterium
ACGAGCGGGCCCTGGAGAGGCTTTCGGCGTACTTCATCGAAAACGAAATTATCCTTAAAGGCAGGGAGCTAGACTATTATGGACTTGAACCCCAGGTACATCCTCGGTAGGCTCAGGGAAATAGAGCGGGAAATTGATTACCTTGAAGTTGCTCTCGGAGCCCCGGATAAAGAAATATTAAGCAGTCCCGATCGCTTAAGAGGAATCAAGTACTCGATACTACTTATCACCGAGGCCATCGGTGCGGTCTTACAACATATTCTTGCCCGGAAACATCACCTTGCGGTAACCAGCCTTGCGGAAGCCATGGTGAAAGCCGGAGAGAAAGGGGTAATCGATCAGAATCTGGCCCAAAGCTTTGAGGCCCTGGCCCGCTTCAGGAATCGCCTGGTGCATCGCTACTGGACGGTGGATGATCGGGTTTTTCTGGAAAACCTAAGGAGAGGGCTTCACGAATTCAGGGATTTTGTGAGTCTCATGGAAAGGGAGGTCCAGAAGGCCCGGGGCTAGGGCCGGAAACGGATGTAGAGGATATCTCCGTCCTCCAGCCGATAGTCGCGCCCCTCGAGCCTTACCCATCCCCGCCGCCGGGCCTCGGCCAGGTTCTCCGCCTGGAGATACTCCCGAAAATTGATCACCTCGGCGGCGATGAACCCCCGGGCCAGATCGGTATGAATACTTTCCGCCGCCGAGAGCGCGGTGGTCCCCCGAGGAGCGGAGCGAGCCCGGGCCTCCTTTTCGTTTACCGTGTAAAAGGTGAGCAGATCCAGCAACCGGTAGCCCTCCTCGATGAAACGTTTGAGCCCCGGCTGTTCCAGACCATAAAGCCCCAGCATCTCCTCCCGCTCCGGCGGGGAAAGTTCCAGCAACTGGGCCTCGAGTTCGGCACAAAGCGCCACCACCGGCACCCCCTCCTCCCGGGCCCGTTCCCGCAGCCGGGCCACCTGAGGGTTCCCCTCCCCCTCGGGTAAATCCTCCTCCCCCAGATTAGCCACCCAGAAAACGGGTTTCAGGCTGAGGAGGAAAAGCACCCCCTGCGCATACTCCAGTACCTCCGGAGCCAGGGCCGCACGATGACGACGCAGGGGTTCAGCCGAGGAAAGGATCCGGTGCAGGACCTCGAGGATCTCCCGTTCCTCCGCCGCCCTGCGATCGCCGGAACGGGCCGGCTTTTCCACCCGGGCCATTCGCTTCTCCACGGTTTCCAGATCTTTGGCTATGAGCTCCAGTTCCAGTATCTCCAGATCCCTTATCGGGTCCACCGCGCCCTCCACATGCGGGACCTCTCCGGAACGAAAACAACGCAACACCAGGGCCAGGGCATCCATCTCGCGCACATGGGCCAGGAATTGATTGCCCAGCCCCTCCCCGCGGCTGGCATGCCGCACCAGACCGGCGATATCCACCACCTGAACCACCGCCGGTACGGCCCGCGCCGCTCCCTCCCTCTCGGCGAGCACCCGCACCCGCTCGTCCGGAACCTCCACCACCCCCACATTGGGTTCGATGGTGCAAAAGGGATAATGGGCCACCTCTGCCCGCGCCCCCTCCACCAGGGCGTTAAACAGGGTGGATTTGCCGGCATTGGGAAGACCCACCAGACCTATCCGCAGAGACATGGTTTTTATCTTAACCCGAAAAGTGTGTTAAGATTAGAGGTCACTATGGGGAAAGACATCCTGCAGGACAAGGTCCTGGTGTTAAACAAACACTATCAGGCCGTGCAGATCACCACCGTCCTGCGGGCCATCTGTCACCTGGTCAAGGGCACCGCCAAGGTCATCACCCCGGACTGGACCACCCACACTCTGGAGGAATGGATCGAAGCCAGCCGGTTTTACGATAACGGCCGCCTCATACGCAGCCCTTCCCTTTCCCTGGTGGCCCCGGAGGCCATCTATCTGGTGAACTACGATCGCCTGCCCCGGCTGGAGGTGGTCTTCAACCGGGCCAATCTCTTTATGCGCGATCACTATACCTGCCAGTATTGTGGCAAATCCGTGCGCAACCCCAAGGATCGCACCATCGATCACGTCATTCCCCGTTCCCGTGGCGGGAAAACCGTCTGGACCAACGTGGTGCTGTGTTGCCGCAAATGCAACCTCAAAAAGGGAGACCGCACCCCGGAAGAGGCCGGCATGAAACTTCTCAAAAAACCCGAACCTCCCCGCTGGCAGAGCCTCTTTCTGGAAAAATTCCCCGAGGAAAAACGCGAGGCCTGGAAACCCTTCCTGGATTTCGCCGGACTCTATCCGGAGTCCTGAAGCACCTCCCGCACATTCAGGATCACCAGAAGCCGCTCCGGCAGCTGACAGACATGCCGGACGAATTTTCGCTCCACCCCCTCGATCCGCTCCGGCGGCTCCTCCACGTTCTTGGACGGGACCTCCAGAATATCCCCGATCTTCTCCACCAGGAAACTGATCCTTTCCTCGTCCTCGGTCTTTACGATCAGATTGTAGGCCCGCGGGGCCTCCACCTGCAAGCCCAGCCTTTCGGCCAGATCCACGGTGGTGAGCACCTGCCCCCGCAGATTGATGATCCCTTTGATGTATGGCGGGGCCAGTGGCACCGGGGTGATCTCCATCTTGCGATTAATCTCCACCACCTCGGCGATGGGGAGACCGAAAAGATGCTCCCCCAGCCAGAAGGTAACGAAGGTCTGGGTGTCCTCGGAAAGGACCGGACGGGTTTCACTGGCGGGAAGAGGTAGTTCGGCCATAGCTTTCCTCCATGATATGATTCAGTCTTTCCAGCAGTTTTAAGGCCTCCGGAGGATAGTCCTCCGGGAACCAGATCTCGAATTGAAGGATCAGGTCGCCTCGCCCCCCATCGGGACGAAAAGGCCCCCTCTGCCTTATCACCAGCCGGGAACCCCCGGGAAGACCCCGGGGGATTTCTATCTCCTCTTCACCCTCCAGGGTCTCCACCCGGATATATCCCCCCAGCGCGGCCTTCCAGAAGGGAACCTGCACCTGACAGACCAGATCCTGCCCCTCAAAATAGAAACGATCGTCCCGCTTGATAAAGACCTCCAGGAAGACATCCGTGATAGGGCCTTCCGGAGACCTGGGCAGAAAAAGGAGATCGCCCTCGCGTACCCCCGGAGGTATCACGATCAGAAACTCCTTTTCCCGGCGGATCTCCCCTTTCCCCCGACAGCGGGGACAGAGCTCCAGAAAGATCCTCCCCTCCCCCTGACAGCGGGGACAGAGTTGATGATACCGTCCTCCCTCCTCCGGCAGGAGACCGGTGCCCTGGCACCATTCGCAGACCCGGAAACGACCGTAGGGATCGAGCCCCAGACCCTCGCAGTATTCACAGGGGCCCGGTGTGTCGGGCACCCGAATCCACCTCTCCGTACCCAGGGCCACCTCCCGTACCGTAAGCTCCACAAAGGAAAGAAGATATTCTCCCCCCTGCGGACGTTCCCGCAGGACCTGGACCCGACGACGCCTTTCGCAGGCCCTGCGCAGGGTCTCGTAAGCCTCCTGAAGGGCCAGATAGGCCTCCCGGTCGCCACCCCGATCGGGATGCAGGGACTTTACCTTGCGCAGATAGGCCCGCCGGATCTCCTCCCAGCTCGCCCGGGGGGAAACCCCCAGTATCTGGAACGGATCCATCACGCCGCGGCCTCCGCGGTGGTCTTCGCGGTGAGAAGACGGGTGGCGGCCTCGATCACCGCCTGCCGATCCAGTTTGGTCTGGAACTCATCCGCCCCCAGCTCCTTGGCCTTGCGATAGACCTCCTCCGCCGAGATACTGGTGAGCACCATGATGGGAAGATCCCGGAACCTTTCGTCGGCCCGCACCTTCTTGATCAGTTCCAGACCGTTCATCCGGGGCATCTCTATGTCGGTAATAAGAAGGTCGTAGGCCCCCTCCTGTAACTTCTCCCAGGCCCTGACCCCGTCCTCGGCGATCTCCACCTCGTAGCCCGCCCCCTCCAGATAGTTCTTGACCAGCTGGGCGTAGAAGGAGGAATCCTCCGCGTAAAGGATGCGGGAATGGATCTCCAGCACCGGTTTTTTGAACCAGTCCGGATCGAACATCTCGATAATCTTGTAAATATCCACAAAGATGGTGGTGCGCCCGTTGATGATGCGATTGCCCAGGATACCCTCGGTGCGATAGATATCCTCGTCCAGCTCGAGATCGGTCTCGATGCTATCCAGGATCTGGGAAACCAGAACCGCCACCATCTTCTCGTTTTCCTCGAAAAGGAGCAGGTTATATTCCTCCTGCTCCGGCAGGGGCTGAATGGGAAGATAATTCTCCAGGCGAATCACCGGGACCGAGTGACCCTTGTACTGTACCAGCTCTTTGCCTCCCACGTACTCCAGGGACTCGGCCTTGATCTTATCCAGACGGGAAACCAGGGAGAGCGGGATGGCAAATTGTTCCTCGGGATGCACGTTGAAGAGGAGAATAAAATGGCTCTCCCGGGAGGTGTCTTTCCTTTTCTTCTCCTCCTCCAGGGCCTTGCGGGCCTCCTCGGCCCGGAACCCCACATGCCGGGATAGCCCCACCACGTCCAGAATCAGAGCCACCTTCCCGTCGCCCATAATGGTGGCCCCGGCGTAGATGGGAATCCCCTTAAGAAAACGATCCAGGGGTTTGACCACGATCTCCTCCGAATCCCTCACCTCGTCCACCAGCAGACCGAAATCCATGGTCCCGCTGGTGAGGATGACCAGGCTCCGGGCCTGACCGTCGCTCTGCCCCAGCACTTTGGCCAGACGGACCAGGGGAATGATGTTCCCCCTCAGGCGATAGAATTCGGACTGCCCGATACGGTGGATCTCCTTTTCCGGATCCTCGATGTTCACCAGCTCCTTGAGACTAACCTGGGGAATGGCGTAACGTTCCCCTCCGGACACCACGATCAGGGCCGGAACGATGGCCAGGGTAAGAGGTATCTTGATTCGCACCGTGGTCCCGGCCCCTTTCACGCTCCGGATCTCAATGCTCCCCCCGAGGCGCTCGATATTGGTCTTCACCACGTCCATACCCACGCCCCGGCCGGAGATGTTGGTCACCTTTTCCGCGGTGGAAAACCCCGGTTTGAAGATCAGATTCAGGGCCTCGTGATCGCTCATGCGTTCGGCCTCTTCCGGGGTGATCAGTCCCTTCTCCACGGCCTTACGCTTGACCTTCTCCGTATCTATGCCCCGGCCATCGTCCTCGATCTCGATGATCACCTGCCCCCCTTCGTGAAAGGCCCGCATGACCAGCGTACCCACCGGGGGCTTGTTCAGCTGGGCCCTTTCCTCCGGGGGTTCGATACCGTGGTCGATGGAATTGCGCACCAGATGGGTGAGGGGATCCTTGATGGCCTCGATGATGGAGCGATCCAGCTCGGTATCCGCTCCTTCGATGTGCAGATTGACCTTCTTCCCGGTGGAGCGAGCCAGATCCCGCACGATCCGGGGGAATTTATTGAATACGTTCCCGATGGGTTGCATGCGGGTCTTCATGATGGCTTCCTGCATCTCCGTGGTCACCAGAGAAAGGGTCTGGGTGGCCTGCATCAGCTCCGGATCCACCTTCTGATTGGCCAGTTGCACCAGCCTATTGCGAGCCAGCACCAGCTCCCCGGCCAGATTCATGAGATGATCCAGCAACTTTACATCCACCCGGATATGGGTCTCGGTAAGGGTGACCTGCGGAGGGGCCTTGGGGGCCTCCTTGCGGGGAGGCTCCGGAGACACCGGGCGAACCTCCGCGGCTTCGGGTTTCTTCTCCGGCTCTTTCCTCTCGGGCTCTTCCCTTTTTTCGGCCTTTTCCTGGGCCGCCTTTTCCGGCTCCTTCTCCGGCGAGGCGGGTTCTTCTGCCGGAGGCTTCTCCTTGGCAGGGGCCTCCGAGGGAGTCCCTCCCTGAGCCTTCCGGGCTACCTTGTCGGCAAAATTACTCAGGGTCACCAGAAATTCCAGGTAGGTATCCTCCACCGGTTCCTGTTTGTGTTCCTCAATGTGAGCCACTATGGCCTTGATGTGATCCACCGCCTGGAGAAGCATATCGATGATCTCCTCGTCCGCCACCACCAGCCCGTCTCGCAATTTGGAGAGAATGTCCTCGGCGAAATGGGCAATGCCCTCCAGAGTCTTGAACCCGAAAAACCCGGCCGTGCCCTTGAGGGTGTGCATGGTGCGAAAGATGCTCTTGAGGATCTCGGTGTTCTGCGGGTCCTGCTCCAGTTCCACAAACTCCTCATCCAGCTTCTCCAGGCTTTCCTTGGCCTCGGTTATAAAGTCCTGCAAGATGTCTTCTTCAAAAGACATACCCTTCCTCCCTCAGTCCTTTTTTCGAAAACATATGGTCTTCCCCAGGATCTTTTTTTCCATGTCCGGGGGAAGATGAGGCGGAATCTCCGTGGCTCCCAGGAAAAGATACCCTCCGGGGGCAAGCACCCGACACAGATTATCCCAGACCCTCTTTTTCATGGCCTGGGCAAAATAGATGAGCACGTAACGGCAGAGGATCACCTCAAAGGGCCCTACCCTGAGGGGCTCGATCAGATTGATCTTCCTGAAGGTGACCATACGCTTTATTTCCTCGGAAATCTCCCAGTGGGCCCCTACCTGTTTAAAATATTTAACCAAAAAACTCACCGGAAGTCCACGGTTAACCTCTATCTGGTTGTAAACCCCCTTCCGGGCCTTTTCCAGGGCACTCTCCGAGATATCCGAGGCCAGGATCTCGATCCGCCACGAGGATACCAGATCCGGAAAATATTCCCTAAGCAGGATGGCCAGGCTGTAAGGCTCCTGTCCGGTGGAGCAGGCCGCGGACCAGAAACGTAACCGACGTTCCGCCTGACGTTTTTTTACCAGCTCGGGAATGACCACCTTTCTCAGGGTCTCGAAGGGGTGCTGATCCCGGAAGAAATAGGTCTCATTGGTGGTGAGGGCATCCACGATCTGATCCAGCAACTGTCGCGTAAGCCTGGTTCGGGCCACCTGATAAAGCTGCTCGTGATCCTTGTATCCCAGGCTCTTGGCCAGTTCGTCCAGCCTGCTCTCCAGGAGATATTCCTTCCCGGTGGCGATAGAGATCCCGCTGGACCGCTCCACCAGGCTAGCGAAAAACTCAAAGATTTCCCGCTTCATCTCAGGTACTCCTTCTCCTCATCAGGAAGATCTCCTGCAGCTTGGCAGGGATCTCCGCGAGCGGCAAGACCAGATCCGCCAGACCGGCCTCTATTACCGCCCGGGGCATCCCGAATACCGTGGAGGTCTTTTCGTCCTGGGCAATAACCAGCCCCCCTTTTTCCTTTATCTTCCTGGCCCCCTCGCGGCCGTCGTGTCCCATTCCGGTCATTACCACCCCCACCACCGCTCCTCCGTAGGTCTCGG
>WGAR01000077.1 GCA_015494725.1 Thermodesulfobacteriaceae bacterium
CGCAAGAAATCGTTAAAAATTGGTGGAGGCGGCGGGAATCGAACCCGCGTCCGGAGGTGCTTCAGCCTAAACTTCTACGTGCGTAGCCCGGGTAGCAAATCTCGGCCGGGAGAGAAGACCCGGGCGCTTCCTCCCGACCCAGCCTGCAGGATTCTCGGTTTAAGGGAGGCAGGCACCCCCTTAAACCCAGCCCGCTAACCCGTCGCCCCGGGCTTCCCGCGGGCCGAGGAAAAACCCGGAGCGGGCGGCTCTATCCTTTAGGCCGCCAGAGCGTAGGCGTACTCGTCGGCACTTGTGTTTTCCCCACCTTTTTTACGAGGCGGTGGGGACCTCGGCACGCCGTTTAGGCCTACACACCCCCGTCGAGCCCACTTCGCCCCCGCTTTTAAAAGAACAAACCTCTACTACCATCCAAGATAACGCCTCTTCAGACTTTGTCCAGGGGAAGGAAAAACTATCGCAGCTTGCCTTTATAACGTCGCCTTAAGGCCCGCTCCTCCTCGCGACGTTTGATGGTCTCCCGCCGGTCGTAAAGCTTCTTACCCCGGGCCAGGGCCAGTTCCACCTTGGCCCAGCCGTCCTTAAAATAAACCCGCAGAGGAATAAGCGTATAGCCCCTTTCCGCCACCTTTCCGGCCAGACGGTTAATCTCCCGCTTGTGAAGAAGGAGCTTACGCGTGCGACGGGGATCCTCAAACTGGGCCTCCCGGGAGAAGGGATAAGGGCTGATGTGCATGTTGTAAAGAAAGACCTCCCCGTTAATCACCCGGGCAAAACTATCGGCCAGATTGACCCGGCCCATGCGCAACGACTTCACCTCCGGACCGGTGAGCACAATGCCGGCCTCGTAGGTCTCCTCTATGTGATAGAGATAGCGGGCCTTTTTATTGGTAGCTACAGTCTTTTCCATCTCTTCACCCAGAGAGTAACTTAACACGAAGCGGGGAGGAAGGCTACGGACAACTAAGGCCGGAGCACCCGATCGGCCCGCATCAACAAAGATAATATCTCGTACATGTTGCTGGCCTGACCCACCCGCAATTTATCTTCCAGATCATAATGCGAAAGGCAGGTCCAGCAGGAAAAGATCTTTACCCCCTTCTCCTCCAGCTCTCTTAGCACCGAAAGGACCGGTGAACCCTCCACGGTAAGGAAAACCCCCCGATTATAAAAGACCAAAGCCTGTGGAAGCGGAGAAACCTGGGGGAGAGTGCGCAGAAAATTGAGCAGGAGTTTACGACCCAGTTCTTCATCCCCCTCCCCCATGCGGTCCGAATCTAGCAGAATCACCCGAAATATCCCCTCCGGACGCTCGCACGAGACCCCCTCCACCGGACGGCCACTACCCTTCTTGACCACCTCCAGGATAAAATATCCCGCCTCCTCCTTCACCTGCAAAGGATACCCCTGCGAAGAAACAAACCGGGAGACATTCTGGACCGCCGCCTCATTATCCACCAGTACCCGCAGCACCTCCCCTTCGGAAAGCCCCTCCAGGGCCTCCTTGGTCTCCAACACCGGCTGCGGACAGGCCAAACCCCGACAATCTATCTCCCGCATAACCCGAACCCTCTACCGTATCTTACTTTTTAAGTTATTGAATGTTTCCCATAAATCAAATTGAAAAGTTCAATAAATAGACCAAGCAAAGATTTAGGCTTCGGATGAGAGGGCGGGCCCGAAGACCCGCCCTGGATTAACGGGAAATGACCACGAAGCGGCGAAAACGCTGATCTCTTACCAGCATAAGAATCCGCCCGGACCTCAGGGAAGGCCGCAGGGCCTCATAAAACTCTTCCAGGGTCTTAACCGGCTTGCGGTTGACCTCTTCGATAAGCTGCCCGGGGCGAAGGCCGGCCATAGCCGCTGGACTACCCGGAGCCACCGCGGAAATGACCACCCCCTTTCGCACCCTGTAACCCAGTTCCCGAGCCAGATCCGGGGTGAGTTCCCGAACCCGGAAGCCCATTTCATCCAGAAATTTCTCTACCGCCGGAGCCGAGGCCACCTCCTCGGCCCGCGGGAACTCCCCGATGGTCACTTCCAGGGTGATCCGGTGTCCCTCACGGATAACCCCGATGGGGACCCGGGTCCCGGGATGGGTTAGCCCTACAAAGGTGCGTAACTCCGAGGAATTCCGCACCGGTTTTCCGTTGTAGCTTACGATCACGTCTCCCCGCTTAAGACCGGCCTTGGCCGCCGGCGACCCCTTCATGACCTGGGCCACCAGAGCCCCTTCCGTACTCTTGAGCCCGAATTCCTCGGCCAGAGCCGGAGTAAGATCCTGCACCACCACCCCCAGCCATCCCCGGACCACCTTACCCTTTTTGATCAGCTGCTCCGCCACCGCCTTGACGATATTGATGGGGATGGCAAAACCTATCCCCATGTATCCGCCGGACCGGGTAAGGATGGCGGTGTTCATCCCCACCACCTGGCCCCGGAGATTGATCAGCGGACCTCCGGAATTGCCGGGATTGATGGCCGCATCGGTCTGAATGAAATCTTCGTAATCGGTAATCCCCAGCCCGCTTCGCCCTTTGGCACTCACTATCCCCACGGTAACCGTGTGGCTTAGCCCGAAGGGGTTACCGATGGCGATTACCCATTCCCCCACCTGGATCTTATCCGAATCTCCCAGAGGAATGGTGGGAAGATTCTTCCCGTTTATCTTGAGCACCGCCACATCGGATTGCGGGTCCCGCCCCAAGACCTTGCCCCGATAGGTGCGTCCATCCGCCAGCTGTACTATGACCTTGTCCGCCCCGGCCACGACATGGTTGTTGGTGAAAATGATCCCATCAGGACTCACAATAAACCCCGAACCGGCCCCCCGTTCCTTAAACTTTCGGGGAACCTGCGGGAAAAAGCGGTGCAAAAAATCGTCTCCGAAAAAGTCGAAAGGAAAGGGACCGAAAGGAAAGGGCAGGGGTTCCTTCCGGATCACGGTCTTCTCCACCTGGATGAAGACCACCGCCGGAGCGGCCCTCTTCACCACCGCGGCAAAAGCCCGGGATACCGCCTCGGCGATCTCCAGATCGCGCGAAGAAACAGGAGGAAGCGTTTTTTTCTGCACCCTGCTGCCGGGTTCTACCCTTTTGACCCGAAAGAGACTATCCCATAGCCCCGGAGCAGCCGAGGCCGGAAGCCCCAACATGAAGAAAAACAGAAGACCTAGGGCATATATCTGGATCCTTCTCCGGTACATCAAACGCCTCCTTTCAAGGTTTTGGGTTCATGGGGCCATTCCGAGGGGGCCCGCGGACCCGCATAGAAGGCCCGGCGCCACTCGGTTTCCGGCCCCAGAGGATGGGGTTTCTCGATCTCCATCACGATCTTTCCGTTGCGAAACACGGTTACCGTCCCGGTGGATTCGCTCACGGTAATGGCCACCGCCCGGGTAAGCGCGGTAATGGCCGCAGCCGAACGATGCCGCGCCCCCAGACCGCTCGGGATCTCCTCGCTTACCACCCCGGTGCGAATATAGGCCCCGGCACTCTCGATTACTCCGTCTCCCCGGATGACAAAGGCACCGTCCAGGAGGGCGAATTCCTTGACCGTCTCCTCCAGGTGAGGATCCAGGATATTGCGTTCATTTTCCGGGTAGCCCCGAAAGGGATTGATGACCATCTGATCACAGTGTTGCAGAACCTGATCCGTATCTCCCAGGATAAAACAGGTTCCCACGGGTTTGCCCTCTCGCCCCTGGGTGGCCAGGATGATGGCCAGCGATAGCACCCTCTGGAAGACCTCCGGTTTCACGATCTCCTTGAGATCCTCGAGTTGCGAAATGGCGAAGATCTCAAACTCGCTCTCCAGATCCAAAATAAAAAGACTATCCAGGTGTCCGCTTTCCGCCACCCCAGAAAGGCAGATCAACAGATCCCGGTGCGTAAATAACCCCCGGGCCACCCCGATGAGCACCGCCACCTTGACCTGTCCCAGCCGGGTGAGTTTGATCTCCGGCACCAGGATCACCTCCGCCCCCTCCGGAGGAGAGTAATTCTCCTCCCGGGTAACCAGAACCAGTCTATGTCCCCGGATGTGCTGAAGGAACCTCCCCAGCTCCTCTCCGCTGGGAAAAACATCGGCATAGACCAGGATGGCGCTGGAGGGAAGGGCTTCGCTTAGATCCGCCGCGTAGTGCAAAAACTTTTCCGTAATCGCCTCCCGCTGATAGTCCTTTTTATCCTCCACAGGCCGCCTCCCCGAACTCGCCTTGCCGGAACAGGATGCAGGCCTTTTTCAGCAAAAACCGGAGATTGCTTACATCCTCTCGATTATAAAGCAACAAGGTGCGCAGGGCCCGACGATCCTTTCGCTGGACCCATCTTTGCCAGAGCTTAACCGCATCGTAACCGGAAAGCCCCCGTGTCCTGCGGGAGAGGCCGAAAAGAACCTCCAGTTTCTTCAGCCCTCCTCGATACCCCAGCTGCCGGTAAAGCTGACACAGGTCCAGATGTAGAAGGGGGGTGGATAGCTCCGGGAAGCGGGCCCGGAGAAAAGGAAGATCGAAGCGGGCCCCTCCGAAGGTTACCCATACCGGGTATCGCGCCAGATAGGAAACGCCCTTTTCCAGATTAAAACCGGCCACAAAGGCCCGATAGCGCCTCTCCACCATGGTTCCCAGCACGGTAATGCCGTTCCTTTCCTTGGAGAGACCCTCGGTTTCTATATCCAGAAAAAGGATATATCTTTCCGGGTCCCGGCGAAGCCCCAGAGCCAGATCCGCAGGGAGCCCTTCCAGATAAACATCCGGGATCATGGAAGATTCTCCAGATGCACCTCCACCGGGTATTTCTTACGTAATTCGCGCAGGAGCGCCATCAGGCGCTGATTCTTTTTTTTCTCCAGGAGATCCTTGCGTACCTGCTCTTTCACCTTTTTATAGGGCTGAACCTGAGCCGGTATGCGCGCCGAAACCCGTACAATATGATACCCGAAACGGGTCCGGATCGGCGGACTGATCTCTCCCACCTTGAGCTTAAAGACCGCCTTTTCGAACTCGGGAATCATCTGGCCCCGGGAAAAGAGCCCCAGGTCTCCGCCCTTGTCCCTGGTGCCAGGGTCCTGGGAATATTTCTTGGCCATGGTGGCAAAATCGGCCCCGGCCAGAAGTTTCTGCCGGATCTCCCGGGCCTTGGCCAGCGCCGCGGCCTCGGTTTTCTTGTCCGCCCCCTCCGGAACCCGAATCAGAATGTGCTGGGCCTGAATCCTTTCCGGAAGGGTATAGTCTTTCTTGTGCCGGAGATAATACCGCTGCATCTCGGCCTCGGTGACCTTAAGCCCGGAAAGGACCTTCCTTTCAAAATAATGCCGGGCCAGAATCATGCGCGTCTGTTCCTCTATCTCGGCCCGGATCTGGGGATCTTTCTCCAGCCCGGCCTCCTTTCCCCCAAGGCCCAGAAGGTTGATCTCCACCCAGCGCTCCACCAGAACCTTCTTCATCTCCGGTTTAAGGGAAAGGAGGGCTCGCAACTGGGGATTCTGGGCAAGCTCTTTGGCAAAATCCGCCCGGGTAAGGGTGTAGGGCCCCACCCGGGCGATGACCGTCGAATCCTTAGCCTGGACCGGAAAAGTAAAAAGAAAGAAAAAAAGAACGACCCCCCAGCAAACTCTGGACATTATTTCCTCCTTTGTCTCTTTTGGGTATTCTAACACCCGGATTTTTCGTCCGAAAGGGCTTCCGGATGGAGAAAGGCCCGATAGATGCGACGGGTCTCCCCCTCCAGAAAGATCCTTTCCTCCTCAAGATAAACGCGAAGGACCTCGCCTCCGCGGGTACGGACGGAGACCGGCGGGGAGACCAGGCCCAGTTTTACCGCCACATAGGCCGCAGCCGAGGCCCCGGTACCGCAGGCCAGGGTCTCGCCCTCCACCCCGCGCTCATAGGTGCGCACCGAAAGCCCTCCCCCAGGGAGGACCTTAACGAAGTTCACGTTGGCCCCGGCCGGGGCAAAGCTTTCGTGAAACCGGATCTTTCGCCCCAGCTCCTCCACGGCCACCCCCTCAAGATCCTCCACCAGGACCACCGCGTGCGGAACCCCGGTGTTTACGAAATGGACCCGGAGGCTCTCCCCGGAAAGGGAAAGAGCAAGATCAAGCCTTAGGTCCCTCGGGGGAGTGAGTTCCACCTTTACCCTTTGGCCATAGACTTCGGCCCGGATCTCACCGGCGAGAGTCTCAAAGGTAAGCCTCGGGCCGGAGATTCCCTCCTCCACCGCAAAGCGGGCCGCACAGCGGCCCCCGTTTCCGCACATCTCGGCCTCGGAACCGTCGGCATTAAAAAAACGCCAGGAGAAGGCATTCCGCGGATTTTTCGGAGGCTCAATGAGGATCAGCCCGTCGCCCCCCACCGAAACCCTCCGCCGACAGAGCCTTCGGGCAAGCTCCGGCCCCTCGGAAGGAGGAATCCTTCCGTCAAAGTTCTTGATCAGAATGAAGTCGTTTCCCGAGGCCTGCATCTTCACGAAAAAGATCTCCCTCATGCGCAAAGCCCCTGAAGCACCTCAAGGATTACCTCCCGGGGAGGATCCTGGTAAAAGACGAACTCCCCGATACGCTTTAAAAGGACCATGGTAAGACGTCCCTTCCAGACCTTTTTGTCCGCAGAAAGAAAGGAAAGCACCCGCTCGGAGGAGACCCCCGAGGGAAGCCTCGTGGGAAGCTTAAGGCGGGAAAGGAGGGCCTCAAGTCTTTCGGCCACCGGTTCTTCGGCCACCCCGAGGGCTTCGGAAAGCCTTGCCGCAGCCACCATCCCCACGGAGACCGCCATCCCGTGAAGGATCTCGTAGTTTAAGGCCGCCTCCAGGGCATGGCCCACGGTGTGCCCGAAGTTTAAGACCCGCCTTAAGCCCGCCTCCCTTTCGTCCTGCGAGACCACTTCGGCCTTAAGCCGGCAACTCTCATAGATAACATGCTCCAGCACTTCGGGCTCATAAAGAAATAGGCGTCCGGCCTCGCGCTCCAGGAAGGAAAAGAGGTCCGCGCTTAAGCTTGCCCCGTATTTTACCACCTCGGAAAGTCCGTTCCGGAAATGTTCCTCGGGAAGGGTGGAGAGCACCCCGTAGTCGATATAGACCCGGCGGGGTTGATAGAAGGTGCCGAGGAGGTTTTTCCCCTCCGGGAGGTCCACCCCGGTTTTTCCCCCCACGGAACTGTCCACCTGGGCCAGGAGGGTGGTGGGCACCTGGATATAAGGCACCCCCCGGAGATAGATGGAGGCCAGGAATCCGGCCAGATCCCCGGTGACCCCCCCGCCCACGGCCAGCACCGCGCTCTTGCGGTCAAACCCCGCCCGGACCATGGCCCGGGCGAGTTCCACCACGGTCTCCATGCGCTTTGAGGCCTCCCCCGGGGGGAAGGAGAAGATCTCGGCCCGGAACCCGGCTTCCGAAAGCAGACGGCAGAGGTCCTCGGCCACAAGCTCCCGCACCGTCTCGTCCGAGACCAGGGCCAGATCCCGCACCTCAAGCACCCGGGGAAGGTCCTCCGGAAGCTCGGTAAGGATCCCCCCGCCGATAAGGATCTCGTAGGGTTCTCTCGTAGAAACGGTAAGGACTCTCATCTTTCGGCGGCGGAAACCAGCTCCGAGAGAAACCGCTTAACCCGTTCCGGGGCCCTTTTCCCCTCGGACTCAACGATCCTCACCAGGGCGCTTCCCACCACTAAGGCCTCGGCGTGCGGGGCAAGAAGGCGCACCTGCTCGGGCTTAGAGATACCGAACCCCACGGCCACCGGAACCGGCGAGACCTCCCGGCAGAGATCAAGCCTTAAGGCCAGGTCCTCGGGAAGCCGATCCCGGGCCCCGGTGATCCCGGTGACCGAGACATAGTAGAGAAACCCGGTTGAGGCCTCGGCGAGGCGTTTGAGTCTTGCCTCGGGCGTGGTGGGAGCGGCAAGGAGGACAGTGGCAAGGCCCCGTTTTCGGGCCTCGGAAAGCCAGGGGCGGGCCTCCTCCAGAGGGAGATCCGGGATGATGGCCCCGCAGAGCCCGGCTCTTCGGGCCTCCCTAGCGAAACGTTTTATCCCGAAGCGGAAGAAGGGATTGTAGTAGCCCATAACCACCACGGGAAGGGGATATCCTTCGGCGTAAAGCCGAAAGACAAATTCCAGGAAATCCTCAAGGGTGGGTCGGTGGCGTAAGGCTCGCTGGGTTGCGGCCTGGATGGTGGGCCCGTCGGCAAGGGGGTCGGAGAAGGGAAACCCCAGTTCCACCACGCTGGCTCCGGCCTCGGCCGCGGCCCAGAGAAGGGCCCGGGTGGTCTCAAGGTCCGGGTCCCAGGCGCAGAAATAGGGGATGAGGGCCGCGCGCCCCTCCCGATTCCGGGCTTCTATGGCCTCCCTTACCCTTTCGGCCCCGGTCATCTCTTTTCCTTTCGCGAAAGATATTCCTTCACCGCGGCCACATCCTTGTCCCCGCGGCCGGAAAGGTTCACCACCACAATGGCGCCCTTGGGGAGCCGATCCGCAATCTTGGCCAGATAGGCCACGGCATGCGCGCTCTCCAGGGCCGGGATGATCCCCTCGGTTTCGGAAAGGAGACGGAAGGCGGAAAGGGCCTCCTCGTCGTCCACCGCCACGTATTCCGCCCGGCCGCACTCCTTGAGAAAGGCGTGCTCCGGCCCCACCCCGGGATAATCAAGCCCCGGAGCAATGGAATGCGCCCCTTTGATCTGCCCCACCCGATCCTGGAGGAGATAGGTCATCATCCCGTGGAGCACCCCGGGTTCGCCTACGGTGAGAGTGGCGGAGTGGCGGTCGGAATCAAGGCCCTCTCCTGCGGCCTCAACCCCCACGAGCTTAACCACCTGATCCCTTACGAAGGGATAGAAGATGCCCATGGCATTTGAGCCCCCGCCCACGCAGGCGATGACCATATCCGGAAGGCGCCCCTCAAGGCGCAGGATCTGCCGGCGGGTCTCCCTTCCGATCACGCTCTGGAAATCGCGCACCATCATGGGATAGGGATGGGGCCCCACCACGGAACCGATGACGTAAAAGGTGGTCTCCACATGGGTGACCCAGTCCCTTATGGCTTCGTTTATGGCGTCCTTTAAGGTCTGGGTCCCGGAGGTGACCGGCACCACCTTCGCCCCGAGAAGCTCCATGCGGAAGACGTTCATGGCCTGGCGCACGGTGTCCTTGGCCCCCATATAGACCACGCATTCAAGCCCGAGAAGTGCGGCCGCGGTGGCCGTGGCCACCCCGTGCTGCCCGGCCCCGGTCTCGGCGATGATGCGGCGTTTCCCCATCCGCCGGGCCAGAAGCACCTGCCCCAGGGTGTTGTTGATCTTGTGGGCCCCGGTGTGAAGGAGGTCCTCCCGCTTAAGATAGATCTTTAAGTGCCCACCCAGAGCCTCGGAAAGCCTCCTTGCCGGATAAAGCGGGGTGGGGCGCCCGGCGTATTCTTTAAGGTACCAGGAAAGCTCCCGGCGAAAGTCCGGATCTTTCCGGAAACGGCGATAGGCCTCCTCCAGCTCGTAAAGAGCCGGCATCAGGGTTTCGGGGACGAAGCGCCCGCCGAAGGGGCCGAACTTTCCATGACGGTTGGGTAGCATGTCCCTATTTAACTTGATGGAATCCCTCTTGACAACCGCGGAATTCAAACCCGGTTTCAGGCCAGTAGCACCGCCACGATCCCGGTAAGAAAGATCCCATCAAAGGTACCGGCTCCCCCGATGGAGGCCACCGGGGCTCGAAGACGGGGCAGATCGCGCAGATGCAGAAGATCCGCCCCGATAAGGGTGCCCAGAGTCCCGGAGATATACGCCACCGCCGGGGCCTTCTGCGGCACCACCAGAAGGGCGTAAAGGGCTGCCACGATAGGGGGAATGAGAAATGGTACGGCTATCCCTACTCCGGGTACCGGCCGGGCCAGATGATAACAGATCCAGCTCACCAGAATTACTCCCAGCAGGGGAGCAAGCAGGAATCCGTGTTTAAACCAGAGATAAAGCGAAAGCAGGGTGGGAATGAGCCCTCCCCCCACATTCAGGGCCACCACGGTATGACGTTCGGCTACCCTGGGAGGCACCGCGTACGGAATACCGAAAAAACGCACCAGGGTCTCTTCCAGAGGATCCGGAGGCCGGGGTACCCGGGCCAGCGGCAGATTGATATGGCTTCCTAGCAGGGAAGCCATGAGAAAAAGGAAGATCTGATTGACAGAAAGCCCGAGTTTTTCGGCGGCTATAGCGATAATCCCCACGTGCACGATGACAAAAAGAACGATCAGGAATAAAAAGAGGAAAAAGACGAAGAGCAGGGCAAAGGGGCTAAAGATCAGCATCTTAGACGGACTCCACCTGATAACCCTGCGATCTCAATTCCTGAAGGAAGACCTCCCCATCCGGCACCCTTTCGAAAAACTCGGGAGGACGGGTTTCCGGGATCCCGTATCGAGCCAGGGAGCGGGCACAGATTACCAGCCTCCCTCCATCCAACACGAACTGTCGCAGGTAACGAAAGGGTTCGGGATCGCAGCGGGGGCATCGAACCACTCCCTCGTCCTTGATCAGGATCACCTCGCTTTTTTCCTCGCGGGAAAGCTCCGCGAGCTTCGATTTTAACCGCTCCCAGGCTTCGGGGGTTTCCACCACCCAGACCTTCATGCGGAACCCTGCAAGCGTTTTACCACCTCTTCGGGAGAGAGGTCCTCCCGTTGGCCAGTGTTCCTTTCCTTGAGCTCCACCCGTCCGGTCTCTTTGAACCTCCGCCCCACAATTATCTGGAAGGGGATACCGATAAGATCGGCATCCTTAAATTTTACTCCCGGACGCTCATCTCGATCGTCCCACAGGGTTTCCACCCCGGAGGAATTCAGGGTGTGGTAGATGCGCTCGGAAATCTCCATAAGTTCGGCTTCCGGTCCCAGGGTAAGGATCAGGGCCACAAAGGGGGCTATCTCCCGGGGAAAGATGATCCCGGCCTCGTCGTGATTCTGTTCAATAGCCGCGGCCACGGTACGCCCGATCCCGATCCCGTAACAACCCATCACCAGAGGGCGTTCCTTCCCCTCCCGGTCAAGGAAAGTGGCCCGCATGGCCTCACTATATTTGGTCCCGAGCTTAAAGATATGGCCTACTTCAATACCCCGGGTAATGGCCAGCGGTCGCCCGCAACGGGGACAGGGATCTCCCTCGGAGACCACGCGCAGGTCGTAAAACTCGGGCTCTGGAAAGTCGCGACCGTAGTTCACGTTTATGAGGTGGGCATCGGGTTCATTGGCCCCGGTGACGAAGTTCCGCAGGCCGCGCACCGAAAGATCGGCCAGGATCCGCACCCCGGAAAGCCCCACCGGCCCGGCAAACCCCACCGGGGCCCGGGTAATCCGCTCCACGGTCTCCGCGTCGGCCATCTCCACCTCCGGTACCCCGAGGAGGTTCCGGAGTTTCACTTCGTTGAGTTCCAGGTCCCCCCGGATGAGGACCGCCACCACCTCGCCACCGGCCTTAAAAAGCAGGGTCTTTACCAGCCTTGAGGGGGGAACCCCGAGGAAGGCGGAAACCTCCTCCACGCTCTTTACTCCGGGGGTGGCAACCTTCTCAAGCGGCTTTTCTTTTTCCTGGGGGTAGGAAAATTCCTTTTTGCTTTCGGCCAGCTCTACATTGGCCGCATATCCGCAGGCCTCACAAAGGGCCAGGCGATCCTCGCCGGTCTCGGCAAGCACCATGAACTCGTGGGACTCCGAGCCCCCGATGGCCCCGGTATCGGCCAGCACCGCCCGAAAGCGAAGCCCGCAGCGGGAAAAGATGCGTTCGTAGGCCGCATACATCACCTCGTAGCTCCGGTTAAGCCCCCCCTCGTCCGCGTCAAAACTATAGGCGTCTTTCATCAGGAACTCCCGGGCCCGCATGACCCCGAAACGGGGGCGTATCTCGTCCCGGAACTTGGGGGCGATCTGATAGAGGATAAGGGGAAGATCGCGATAGGAGCGCACCTCCCGGCGCACCAGATCGGTGATGACCTCCTCGTGGGTGGGACCCAGGCAGAAGTCGTGTTCCTTGCGGTCCTTAAAACGCAGAAGTTCCTTGCCGAAGTTGTCCCAGCGTCCGGTCTCCTGCCAGAGTTCCGCAGGCTGTACCAAGGGAAGAAGCACCTCCAGGGCCCCGGCCCGGTCCATCTCCTCGCGGACGATATTTTCCACCTTGCGCAGGCTCCTTAGCCCCATAGGGAGCCAGGAATAGATCCCGGAGGCCAGCTTACGGATCATCCCGGCCCGAAGCATCAAGCGGTGACTTACCGCTTCGGCTTCGGCCGGGTCTTCTCTAAGGGTGGGTAAAAAATACTCCGAGAGCTTCATGGAAGAACTTCCGGATTAAGGGCTTCCAGATACTCTCCTCCCATTCGAACCAGGAGGACCCCTCGGCGGTTGGCCAGAGGGACCAGATCTTCGGGAATCCTCATGGCTGCAAGTACCGGTATCAGGCGTTTTCCCTGCACCGGAGAGAAACGTTCCGGCAGGTCCTCCAGGGCCTTCCGGAGTTGGTCGAAATCATCGGCCCGGGCGGTGCTTTTTACCTCCACCACAAAGGCCACCTCGTCTTCTCCGGGTTTTCGGGCCAGAAGAACCACATCGTACTGGCGATGTCCTTTAAATTCCAGATCCACAAATCGAGCCTGGACCTGATATCCCAGCCCCTCCATAAGATAGGGCACACCCGGGACAAAGATGTCCTCCGCCAGACGCCCCAGTCTCTCCGAGATTTCCCCCCATTTCTTCCGCCACTTCTGATACTCCTCCTCGGAACTCCGTCTCATCCTCTCCATTTCACGGTCGAATTCCTCCCTCATCTCCGCCAGCTCGCGGTAAAACCTCTCCTCCCGCTCCCGAGACTCCTCCCTCATCTCCGCCATCTTCCGGTCAAATTCCTCCCGCGAGGCCCTCATCTCCTCCTCAAAATTCCTCCTCATCTCCGTCATTTCACGGTCGAACTCCTCCCTCATCCTCTCCATTTCGCGGTCGAACTCCTCCCGCATGTCCCGGATGGCTTTGCGCACCTCCACTATTCCAATAAGGGCATCGCTGGCCAGATCCTTGAGAACGCGAAGATCCCAGTCTTTTTCCTGAAGACGCCTTTCGACGTAGGCCTCCAGTTCCTTTACCCTTTTCTGGAGTTCGGTTTGCGGCTCCATCCTGTTCCTCCCCTTCCTCCTAGGCTAAACTTAGATGTATGGTGCGTCAAGAAAAACCGGTCCTTCTTCTCACCATGGGGTGCCCGGCCGGAATAGGCCCGGACATCATTCTTAAGGCCGCGGACCATCTCCGAAAACTCCCGGCCCGGCTGATAATTCTGGGAGATAGACAGGTCCTTTCCGAACGGGCCCGTCTCCTCGGGATCTCCGTAACCTTTAAAGAGATTGAAAGCCCCGACCAGGCCGTAGAAAAGGAGTTGAATCTCCTTTCCCTCTCCGAGCTCTCCCTAACCCCTGGTCATCCCACCCTTCCGGGCTCACAGGCCATGGTGCGCTATATCCGGGAAGGGGTAAGACTATGTCTTTCCGGGAAAGCGCAGGCCCTGGTCACGGCCCCCATCTCCAAGGAGGGGCTGGCCCGGGCCGGAGAACCCTACCCCGGACATACCGAGATGCTGGCCGATCTCACCCGAACCCGGGAATACGCCATGGCCTTTTACGGCGAAAAACTCCGTCTGGTACTGGTAACCACCCATCTTCCCCTGGCTCAGGTACCGGCGTCTCTCAGCCCGGAGAGAATCCTCCGGGTTTCCCGTCTGGCCTATCACTTCCTGAAGGAGGATCTGGGAATAGAAAAACCCCGTCTGGCCCTGGCCGCCCTGAATCCCCATGCCGGCGAGGGAGGACTTTTCGGAAAGGAGGAAAAACTGGTGCTGGAACCGGCGCTAAGGGAGGCCCGAAAGGAAGGAATCCCTCTCCAGGGACCGTTTCCGGCGGATAGTCTTTTTTTCCGGGCCGTACAGGGAGAATTCGATCTGGTGGTGGCCCTGTATCATGATCAGGGGCTTATTCCCTTTAAGCTTCTTCATTTTCGCGACGGAGTAAATCTGACCCTGGGCCTCCCCTTTATCCGGACCTCCGTGGATCACGGTACGGCCTACGAGCTTGCCGGCACGGGAAAAGCCGATCCGGGCAGTCTTATAGCGGCGGTGGACCTGGCTCTACAGGTGGCCAGACGCAGGCTTCTCCGGTCTCAAGCTCCAAGCGATCCGGGCTACCCATGCACACCGAAAGCATAAGGGCCAGATAATCGCGTACGTGGCGGGTAATGAGAAAATTCTGCCGCACGAATTCGCGGGCCTTAAGCCCCATTTCCCTCCGTTTTTCCTCGTAAAAAAGAAGATAGCGAATCCGCAGGGCCGCCCCCTCCGGAGTGTTCACCAGGAAACCGGTATGATGATTGACCACCTGGGTCCGGATACCCCCGGTGGCCCCCCCGATCACCGGTTTACCCTTCCACATGGCCTCGGTTACCGTCAAGCCGAAGCCCTCCCGCAGGGATTTCTGAAGCACTATATCCGCCGCACGCTGCAGAGCATTTACTGTGCGATGGGCCTCAGGGGGGAGCTTGAAGACGTAAATGTCCTTCTTACCCCGGGCGGCCTGAACCACCTCCTGATAGACCCTTTCTCCCTCGGGATCGTCCGCCGCCCCTCCACCGGCCAGCACCAGCTGAAAGGAAATAAATTTCTGGGCCAGTTCCGCCGCCCGCATCACCCCCAGCGGGTCCTTGAAAGGATCAAACCGGGAGATCTGGACCACCAGCCGCCGCGACGGATCCAACCCCAGATCCTTAAGGATCCGAAACACCTCCTCCGGTGCCAGTTCCCGGTTCTTTTCGGAAAAGGGATCTATACTCGGAGGAATAATATACTGCGGATGCGGCAGGGGCTGGCTGAATTCGGGCATGGAATAGATACTGGCATGGTACTGGACGATAACCTTTTCCAGAAACCTCCACACCGGATAAAAAGGCCGGGAAAGATCGATATGACACCGCCAGATCCAGTAGCCCCTCCTCTTGGGAAGATACCGGATCAGATAGGCGGGCTGGGGATCGTGAATGATCACAAAGTCAGCCTCCGAAAGTTTATCCGCCAGCCTCTCCGCCTCTTTCTGGTTCACCTCCTGATAGAGGCGGAGATGATCCTCGGTCAGATCCACTCGACGCCCCTGCAGGGCGTGGTGAAACCTTTTGGTTACCTCAAAGAACTCCGGAGGCCCCTGAATAACCTCCCAGGAAACCTCAAGCCCCAGGGCCTTCATGAGCGGAACCATGGAATGTAGTATCTCCGCCACCCCTCCGCCATAGGCCGTGGAATTGACATGCACCACCCTGGCCCCGCGCAGCTTTTCCGCCAGCTGTTGCATCTGAGCCACCGCTTCCGCCCCGGCCACCCGGGCGTAACGCTCCAGAAGCCCCTGGTTCCCGGACATAATCTCTTACCCCCCTTCCCTGGGCCGGGGAAACCCCTTCTTCCTGCGGGAGGGTTCCTCCCTGAGAGCGTGAATACGGGCACAGAAGGTCCGAATGTGCCGGATCAAGAAATCCCGGATCTCATACAAAGAAAGGAAGAAGGGATCCACCTTAGCGATCAGGTCCTCCAGAGGTTTGTAGTCCGGAGGAAACTGGCGGATCCAGTTGCGAAAATCATCCAGCCCCTGCGGATTGCGACGACGGGCATCAATGAAATGATAAAAGATGGTCCCCGGAGAAAAACTCTCCAGCACGTCCGCAATCTCATGGGGCCATTCCAGACGCATTCCGGTATCAAAGATAATGAGCTGACTTTTCACAAAATAGAAGGGGTTTTCCGCCTTTCGCCAGCCCAGATGTTCGTCCTCGAAAACCCGTTCCTGGATCAAGAGGATCAAAGCTTCGCGCAAATCCTCCATGCTGGCATACTCGTGCGGAGAGATGAGGTTAAGGCGTTCGGCCAGGATCCGATCCCGCACCTCCATATGGACCCAGGCGGCAAAATCGTTATGAAATTCGGGATGGTCAAAGGAGGGGCGCAGATGTCGGGCCCAGAAATGATGGTGAATGGAGGAAGGATCGATCTTCTTGATCTTTTCTACCAGCTCGGCCAAAGTATAGGCCTTCTCCCCGGTGGAGACCGAAACCAGCGCGCAATCCTTTACCACAAAAGGCCCGGGATATTTTATCCGATCTTTTTCCGCCACATCTCCTCCAGGAGGCGCCGTGCCTCCCGAAAATTCTCCAGTCGATAACGGGCCCGGGTCAAACCGTAGCCAATTTTTACCGTAAAACTCTCCGGAGGCAAAGCCTCAAAGAGGAACTCATCGGTCCAGTCATCACCCATAGCCAGAATAAAATCATATTCCCCTTTTTCCAGAAACCAACGGGCGACCATACCCTTGTGGATCTCCCGGGGCTTAACCTCCAGGACCTTCTTTCCCTCCAGGACCATTAAACCCAGGGGGGGCACCAGATCAAGAAGGGCCTCCTTGAGTTCATGGGCCCGCAGGGCCCCCAGCTCTGATTCCGCCAGCCGATAATGCCAGACCAGACTGTGGGCCTTTTCCTCGATGAAGGCCCCGGGGGTACGATCCGCATATAGCTCCAGGACCGGACGCACCGCCTCCTTCCATTCCTGCTCCGGTTCCACCATCCGGTGCCACTCCTCCCCCTGATACACAAAGACCCCGTGTTCGGCCACCAGAGCAACCGGAAGATCCCCGAACCACCGGGAGAGCGTCTCCGGATCGCGACCGCTGATGATGACCACCCGGGCCACGCCGGCCAGACGCTCCAAAAGATCTCTCAATTCCTGATCCGGAGCGGCTTTCTCCGGCCTTCCGGTAAACCCCACCAGGGTACCATCGTAGTCCAGAAATAGAATCGGGGAACGGGCCTCTTTCCACTTAGAAAGCATTTTCTGCCGTTCTTCGCCGGTAAGCCGGGAGGAGGCAAAGCTTTCCTGGGTTTGTTTGACCTCGTTCAGGGTATTGATAAATTCCTTCACCCAGCGTTGGATATCATAACGCCGCAACCTTTCTTTCATGCGCCGATTGCGTACGATCTTTTCATCCCGGGGGAGACGAAGGGCCTCGTGCAGGGCCCGAACCATATCCTCCTGGCTGAAGGGATTGACTAGGATGGCTTCCGAGAGTTCGGCCGCCGCCCCGGCCATCTCCGAGAGGACGAGCACACCTCGATCCTCGGGAACCGTGGCTACATATTCCTTGGCAATAAGGTTCATCCCGTCCCGCAAAGGGGTAACCAGCGCCACGTCGGCCAGGAAATAGAGGGCCGCCAGTTCCTCAAAACCCAGTCCCCGGGCCAGATAGTGGACCGGCATCCAGGAGAGCGTACCAAAGCGGCCGTTAATGCGCCCCACCAGCTCCTCCACCTCTCGCTTCAACTCCTGATAATGTTCCACCTCGGTTCGCGAGGGGACCCCTATAAGGATCAGCAGGACCTTCTCCCTCCACTCCGGATACCTCTCCAGAAAGGCCTCAAAGGCCCGTAAACGCTGAGGGATACCCTTGGTGTAATCCAGACGATCCACGGAAAGAATAAGGCGCCGGTCTCCGATTTCTTCCTGAAACCGTTCCAGATTGCGGCGTACCGCCGGATTTTCCGGGGCCCGGGCAAAGCGAGCATAATCGATACTGATGGGAAAGACATCCACCTTGACCGCCCTCTCTTCGGTCAGCACCAGACCGAACTGGTGCTCGTAACCCAGGATCCGGCGAAGACTGGAAAAGAAGTGCCGGGCGTAATCGTAGGTATGGAAACCAATAAGGTCGGCCCCCAGTAATCCCTCCAGGATCTCCCTGCGCCAGGGAAGGACCCGAAAGATCTCATAGGAGGGAAAAGGAATATGCAGGAAAAAACCGATGGAGGCCCGGGGGAGCCTCTCCCGCAAAAGACCGGGCAGGAGAAACAGCTGGTAGTCGTGTACCCAGATAATCGAATCCTCCTCGGCCAGTTCCGCCACCACCTGGGCATATTTCCGGTTTACCTGAAGATATCCCTCCCAGAGGGTCTCGTCGAAGAGGGCATATTGCAGAAAATAATGGCAGAGAGGCCAGAGGGTCCGGTTGGAGAATCCATAATAAAACTTATCCAGTTCCTCCCGGGAGAGACAGACCGGATAACACCCCAGGGCCTGCAACTCCGCAGTTAGCCATTCCTCATATCTGGCCAGATCCTCGGCCGGAAGGCCGGGCCACCCCACCCAGAAGGCCTCCTCCCTGGGGACCACCGAGGACAGGGCCGTGGCCAAACCTCCCACGCTGGGTTGGAGTTGGAAGCGGTCCTTTTCGCGTTTCAAGGTAACCGGCAGACGATTGGAGACCACAATAAAACGCGACATCTAGGTCTTCTCCCAGCCGGGGAGGAGATGTAATTCCAGAAGCTGTTCCATGGACACCGGCGCCGGAGCCCCGGTGAGAAGGCACTGGGCCCGCTGGGTCTTGGGGAAGGCGATCACCTCCCGGATACTCCGATACCCTCCCATAAGCATCACCAGCCGGTCAAAACCGAAGGCCAGACCTCCGTGGGGAGGGGCTCCGTATTCCAGGGCTTCGAGCAAAAACCCGAATTTCTCCCGGGCTTCCTCCTCGGAGATGCGGAGAAGATGGAAGACCCGCTTCTGGAGTTCGGGCTGATGGATACGGATACTACCCCCGCCGATCTCCACCCCGTTCAGGACCAAATCGTAGGCTCGTGAACGTACCCGCTCCGGGGCCTCCTCCAGGAGGGGAAGATCTTCCTCTTTGGGCATGGTGAAGGGATGATGCACGGCTACAAACCGCCCCTCCTCCTCGTCCCATTCTACCAGAGGGAAATCCAAAATCCAGCAGAAACGATATTCCTTCTCCGGGATCAGACCCAGTCTGCGCGCCAGTTCCTGACGCAGTTCCGCCAGAGCCTCGTTAACCACCTCGGGTTGATCGGCCACGAAAAAGAGGGTGGAACCAGGCTGCGGACGGAAGATCTCGCGCAAACGCTCCAGCACCTCCGCGGAGAAGAACTTTACGATAGGGGATTGAAAGCCCTCCTCCCGGACCTTAATCCAGGCCAGGCCTTTGGCCCCGAATTCCCCCACAAAGGCCGTAAGCTCGTCCAGTTCCTTACGGGAAAAATCCGCCGGAGCACAGAGCCCCTTGATTATTCCCCCGCGTTCCAGCACCTGAGCGAAGACCTTGAAGGAGGTTTCCTTAAAGAGATCCGAGACCTCGCGCAGTTCCATTCCAAACCGCAGATCCGGCCGATCGGTACCGAAGCGGGAAAGGGCTTCGGCATAAGAGAAACGAGGAAAGGGAAGCTGCAGCTCCACGCCCAGGGCCTCCCGGAAGATGTGAGCCACCAGTCTTTCCACCAGATCCATGATGCTTTCCTCATCCACGAAGGACATTTCCAGATCGAGCTGGGTGAATTCCGGCTGCCGATCGGCCCGTAAATCCTCATCCCGGAAGCAGCGCACGATCTGATAGTAGCGCTCCACTCCGGCCACCATCAGGATCTGCTTGAAGAGCTGAGGCGATTGCGGAAGGGCATAGAATTTTCCGGGATAGAGCCGGGAGGGCACCAGATAATCCCGCGCCCCCTCGGGAGTGCTCTTGGTAAGGAAGGGGGTTTCCACCTCCAGGAAACCCTCCCGGTTCAGGAACTCCCGGGCCGCCTGGGCCACCCGGTGGCGGAGAAGGAAGGGTTCCAGCCCTCCCGGGCGGCGCAGATCCAGATAGCGATATTTTAACCTCAGGGCTTCGGAAACCGGTACCTCCTCATCCAGAGGGAAGGGCGGGGTACGGGAAACGTTGAGGATTTCCAGCTCCCGGGCCTCGACTTCGATCTCCCCGGTGGGGATCTTGGGATTTTCCATCCCCCGGGGACGACGTCTCACCCTCCCCCGCACCGCCAGCACATATTCGGGCCGAAGTCTGTGGGCCAGGGCATGGACCTCGGGGGAGGTAGTGGGCTCGAAGACCACCTGGACGATACCCGAACGGTCGCGAAGATCGATAAAGATCACCCCTCCGTGATCGCGACGTCGCAGCACCCAACCCGCAAGGACCACTTCCTGGTCGATATGCTCCGGTCGCAGGATTCCACAGGGATGCGTGCGTTTGAGTTTCATAGCCACCTCCTTTTGCCTACCCAATTAAAACCGCAAGGCCCCGGGATAGTCAACCGAACCCTTGTCAAATTCGCAGGGAGAGGTTTATTTGTACCCATGATTGAACGGGAGCTGGCCGGGGAAAAAGAGATCGAACGCACCCTCCGACGCCTCACCCACGAGATCCTGGAGCGTTACGGAGGGGCCCGGGATCTGATCCTGGTAGGGATCCGCACCGGAGGGGTCCCTCTGGCCCGCCGTCTTCAGCGTCTGATCGAGGAACAGGAAGGAATAAAGATCCCGGTGGGAACCCTGGATATCAGTCTTTACCGGGACGACTGGAGTCGGATCTCCTTTCATCCCGAGGTAAAGGCCACCGAAATCCCCGGATCCATCGACGACCTCAACGTCATCCTGGTGGACGACGTCATCTACACCGGCCGCACGGTACGGGCCGCCCTGGACGCACTCATGGATTTCGGACGCCCCCGGAGGGTGGACCTGGCCGTGCTGGTGGACCGCGGACACCGGGAACTGCCCATCCAGCCCAATTACGTGGGCTTCCAGGTGCCCACCCGACCCGAGGAACACGTAAAGGTCCTCCTGCGGGAAATCGACGGTCGGGATGCCATCCTCCTGCAAAGCCCTTCTAAGTGATATTTTTCACTTATCGGTCCCCCTCTGGTCCTTTTGGTTCGAGGAAAGAAAGAGGTGCGGGATAAACCTTGTCAATCCGGCAGGGTCTATTAAAGTTGTATCCTGAGAAACACTCTCAATACGTGAAAAAGGGAACAAACATGGAACTCACGCTAAAGGAACGTTTGCGCAGGGGAGAGGTTCCGGAAGAGATACGCCGGGTAGCCGAGCTGGAGGGGATAGCCCCGGAGGAACTGGTTCGGGGCGTGGTGGAAGGGCGGATAGTGGTTCCCTGGAATCGAAGGGCGCGGCTGGATAGACCGTGTGCCATCGGTTCCGGGGTGCGAACCAAAATCAACGCCAATCTGGGCACCTCCAAGGACGCTCCGGACCCGGAAAAGGAACTGGAAAAGCTGCGGGTGGCCCTGGCCGCGGGAGCAGACACGGTAATGGACCTCTCCACCGGAGGGCCCATCGATGAGGTGCGCCGTCTCATCCGGGAACACTGTCCGGTGCCCCTGGGGACGGTCCCCATTTATCAGGCCGCGGTGGAGGCGGTGGAGCACAAACACAAATCCATCGTGGAGATGACCGTAGAGGAAATGTTCTCCGCGGTCCTTCGGCACGCCGAAGACGGCGTGGATTTTATGACCATTCATTGCGGGATCAATCGAGAAGTCCTACATCGGCTCGAACGGAAGGAACGGGTGCTGGGGGTGGTTTCCCGGGGGGGTTCTTTTATCGTGGAGTGGATGATTTACAACCAGAAGGAGAACCCCTTCTACCAGTATTTCGACCGCTTACTGGAGATCGCCCGGGAATACGAGATTACCCTTTCTCTGGGAGACGGTATTCGTCCGGGGTGTCTGGCGGATGCTACCGATGGTCCCCAGATCCAGGAGCTCATCATTCTGGGGGAACTTACCCAGCGGGCCTGGGAGGCCGGGGTGCAGGTAATGATCGAGGGTCCGGGGCATGTGCCGCTTGATCAGATCGAGGCCAACGTAAAGCTGGAAAAACGCCTCTGTCACGGGGCCCCTTTCTATGTTCTGGGGCCCCTTCCTACGGACATCGCCCCGGGGTATGACCATATAGTGGGGGCCATCGGAGGGGCCCTGGCCGCTGCCGCTGGGGCGGATTTTCTGTGTTATGTCACCCCGGCCGAACATCTGCGTCTGCCCACTGTGGAAGACGTGCGGGAAGGGGTTATCGCCGCCAAGATCGCCGCCCATGTGGCGGATCTGGTCAAGGGTATCCCCGGGGCCTGGGACAAGGATCTGGCCATGGCCCGGGCCCGGGCGGCCCTGGACTGGGAAGCCCAGATCCGTCTCTCGCTAGATCCGGAGAAGGCCCGCCGTTATCGCATGGAGGGAGGGGCCTCCAAGAGCAAGGCCTGCACCATGTGCGGGGAATACTGCGCCATCAAGGTCTTTTCCCGGGCCCGCAAGATCCTCCGGGGGACCACCGGCGAATCCTCCTGATCCCGCCCCTCCGCTCCTCCCTTGCCCCGGGGAGAGAGAGGGTTTATCTTAAAAATACCGACCGGTCGGTTGGGAGGAAAGATGCGAGGAAAGTTGACCCGGGATCGGATTATTCAGGAGGCCCTGAAGCTCTTTCAGGAGAAGGGGATCTCCGAGACCAGCATGGCGGATCTGGAAAAAGCCGCCGGAGTGAGCAAGGGCGCCCTCTATTTTCACTTTTCCAGCAAGGAAGACCTGGTGCTGGCGGCGCTAGGACATGCGCGGGGCCTCTTTAAGCAGTTCCTGGAGGAGGCCTTCTCCGAGGGCCCGCCCCGCGAGTCCCTGAGGAAGTTTCTGGAAAAGATCTACCAAAAGATGGAGGAAGACGGATTTCGCACCGGATGCCTCTTCGGAAACACGGCCATAGAGGTGGCCAACCGCGAAAGTCCCATCCGGGATTTCCTGGAAGAAACCTTTGAGGACTGGAAGGAAGAACTGGCCACAGTTCTCTTTCAGGCCCGAAACCGGGGATGTCTCTCCAGGGAGGAAAGTCCCGAGGATCTGGCCCTTTTCATCATCGCCGCCCTGGAGGGGGCCCTCCTCCTTTCGCGCCTCAAAAAGGACGGAGGGCCCCTAAAGACGGTCATCCGGGTCCTAGGGACCCTTATACCCCTTAAAGACGGAGGTAGATCATGAAAAAGATCTTATGGGCCCTTGGGCTTCTGGCCCTCCTTGCCGCCTGTGGAGGCCGCGGGGTCTATCTTTACGAAAACCGGGGTAACCCCTACGGCGGACCGGACCGCCCCTGGCTCATCATCGGGGCTCGGGGGGCGGGTTCGGCCGAACTGGAGAAGAAGCTCTGCCAGAAGGGAGAGCTCCGAAAGATCCTCTCTGAGGCCCGCATCCCGGAGGGACCCAAAGAAGACCTCTTCCTTGCCGCCTGCGGACCCAAGGCCTCGGCGGAAAGGTTCCTGGAGATCTACTACGGGTTGCCGGACCAAACCCGTCTGCGACTCAAGAGGACCTTTGAAAAGCACGGCTACAGCCTTAACGACTACGGCTGTTAACCAAACCCGAAAAGGGAGGTGAAGAAGATGAAAAA
>WGAR01000078.1 GCA_015494725.1 Thermodesulfobacteriaceae bacterium
AAAATGGAAAGAGAGAAACTTCAGGCCGAGATACGAAAGCTGGCCCGGGATCGTAAGGCCCTCATTCTGGCCCACAATTATCAGCCCCCGGAGATCCAGGATATCGCCGATCTGGTGGGGGATTCCCTGGAACTTTCCCTCAAGGCCTCCCGGACCGATGCGGAGGTGATCGTCTTCTGCGGGGTGCTTTTCATGGCCGAGACCGCCCACATCGTTTCCCCGGAAAAGATCGTCCTTTTTCCGGCTCCTCAGGCCTGCTGTGCCATGGCCAGCATGGTATCCCCGGAGGATGTCCGGGCCCTCCGGGAGGCCCATCCCGGCGCCCCGGTGGTCACCTATGTAAATTCCTACGCCGAGGTCAAGGCCGAAAGCGACATCTGCTGCACCTCGGCCAACGTGGTACGGGTCATCGCCAGTCTTCCGGAAAAGGAGATCATCTGCCTTCCGGATCGTAACCTGGCCCTCTATGCCCAACGTCATTTTCCGGAAAAGCGCATTATCTATCACGAGGGATTCTGCCCCTTTCACGACGTGCTCTCTCCGGAGGATGTAAAACGGGCCCGCGAGGCCCATCCCGAGGCCCTTTTCATCGCCCATCCCGAATGTCGGCCCGAGGTCATAGACCTTGCCGATCACGTGGCCTCCACCAGCGGCATGCTTCGCTTCTGTCGCGAGTCCACCCATCGGGAATTCATTATCGGGACCGAGGTGGGGCTGCTTTATCCCCTGCGGAAACAGAATCCGGACAAAAAGTTCTATCCCGCTTCGGAAAAGATGATCTGTGAATCCATGAAATTGACCACCCTGGAGCTGGTCTATCAGGCCCTGGAGAACCTGGAGCCCCGGGTGGTGGTTCCGGAGGAGGTCCGGGTGCGGGCCCTTCGGGCGGTAAAACGGATGCTTGAGATCCCCAGGGGGTAAAGCCTTGAGCGAGACTCTCAAACTTTTCGCCCAACGGGCGGAAAAATTCTTCCGCGAAGCCCTCCGCCATTTCGAGGAGGGGGATCTGGAGCTTTCCGCCTTCTTTGCCGAACAGAGCGCTCAGCTTCTCCTTAAAACCTATCTCCTCAAACACACCGGCACCTTTCCCCAGACTCATAATCTGCACCGTCTTTTTCGGGAAGCCGCTAAAGTGGACGCTACCTGGGAGACTTTCTACCGGGATAGAGTTTCGGTGGTGGACGACCTTTATCAGGCCTATTTCACCTCCCGTTATCTTCCCTTTGAATTCGAAAAGGAAGCCGTGATCCGCATGCTTGAATTCCTGAAAGACCTCCGGAGGCGCCTGGGTGGATCTCCATCTTGAACCCTATATCGAAACCGTACGGGAACTTAAACCCTATTTTGAAAACTGGAAGGAAATCCTGCGCGAGTTTTTGCGGCTATGGATTTCTAAAGGATATCCCGGGGTGAAACTCCTGGTCTTTGGCTCCATCCTTTCGGGAAAGGCCCACCCGGCGCTCTCCGACATCGATGTCCTGATCCTGCTCCCCGAGGGCCTCCCTCCGGCGAAAATAAGACGGCTCTGGCTCTCCGAATTTCGCAAGTGCCATCCCTTTCATCCCTTTGAGTTTCATTTTGCCGATTCCGAACTCTTCAAAAACTGGTATAGTCGTTTCGTAAAAGAGTGGTACGAAATAAGACTTGACCAGGAGGCCAGGAGTGAGAACGACCCGGATAGAAGTGGCCTTTAAGCCCGGTCTTCGCGATGCCCGGGGAGACAAAGTCCTCCGTCGGTCCCGGGATTTCCTGGGGCTTTCCGTTCAGGCCGTACGCACGGTGCGGGTTTACCTGGTGGAGGGAGACTTTTCCGGGGAGATACTGGAACGTCTTGCCCGCGAGGCCCTTTGCGACCCGGTAATCCAGCTCTTTTCCGTGGGAAAACCGCTCTCTCCCACCCTGGGCTTCGATTACGACTGGGTGATCGAGGTGGGCTTCCGTCCGGGGGTTACGGACAACGAAGGCCGGGTGGCGGCCGAAGCCCTGGAACTTCTCCTCGAACGCCCGCTTGATTCCTCCTGCGAAGGGGTCTATTCCGCCATGCAGTATCTGATAAGAGGAACCCTCTCCCCGGAGGACCTTGAACGCATGGCCCGGGAATTGCTCGCCAACGAACTCATCGAACGCTGGTGGATCCTCTCCCGGAAGGATTACGAAAAGACCGGCATCACCTACCCCGCTCCCCGGGTCACGGAGAGATCCGAAGCCACGGTGGAGACCTGGGACCTTTCACGACTTTCGGACGAGGAACTCCTTGCGCTCTCGCGGGAGAGGCTTCTCGCCCTTTCCCTTTCCGAAATGCGGACCATCCGGGACTTCTTCCGGCAAGCGGAGTTCGTGGAGGAAAGGCTCCGGCACGGCCTCGGCCCGGAGATCACCGATGTGGAGCTTGAGTGTCTGGCCCAGACCTGGTCCGAGCATTGCAAACACAAGATCTTTAACGCCCGCATCCACTATCGGGATCTCGAGTCCGGCGAAGGGTTCACCGTGGATAGTATCTTTAAGACTTACATCAGGGGTGCCACGGAAAAGATTCGCCAGCGACTCGGAGCGCGGGACTTCTGTCTTTCGGTCTTCGTGGATAACGCCGGGGTGATCAAACTCAACGATCGCTGGGCCCTGGCCTTTAAAGTTGAGACCCACAACAGCCCCTCGGCGCTGGATCCTTACGGAGGAGCCCTTACCGGAATCGTGGGGGTGAACCGCGATCCTTTCGGGACCGGGAAGGGAGCCCTCCTGGTCTTCAACACCGATGTCTTCTGCTTCGCCCCCCCGAACTGGGACAAACCCCTCCCGCCGCGGCTCCTCCATCCCCGCCGCATCTTCGAAGGGGTGCGCGAGGGGGTGGAACACGGCGGAAACCAGAGCGGAATCCCTACGGTAAACGGCTCCATCGTCTTCGATCCCCGCTATCTGGGAAAACCCCTGGTCTATTGCGGCACCGGGGGCATTTTACCCCTTGAGGTCTGTGGGGAACCCTCCTGGAAGAAGGGGGCCCGCCCGGGGGATCTGGTGGTCATGGTGGGCGGGCGTATCGGAAAGGACGGTATCCACGGGGCCACCTTTTCCTCCGAGGCCCTGCACGAGGGAAGCCCGGCCACCGCGGTCCAGATCGGAGACCCCATCACCCAGAAGAAGATGACCGACTTCCTGCTGCGGGCCCGCGATGAGTGCCTCTATACCTCCATCACCGACAACGGGGCCGGCGGGCTCTCCTCCTCGGTGGGGGAGATGGCCCGCGAGGCCGGTGGTGCGGAGCTGGATCTGGAAAAACCGCCCTTGAAGTACCCGGGGCTTAAGCCCTGGGAGATCCTCCTTTCCGAAAGCCAGGAACGCATGACCGTGGCCGTGCCCCCGGAAAAGATAGATCGGTTCCTGGAACTGGCCCGGCGCATGGACGTGGAGGCCACGGTGGTGGGTCGGTTCACCGACTCCGGGTACTTTCACCTGCGCTACGAGGGGCGCACCGTGGGCCTCCTTCCGCTCCGATTCCTTCATGAGGGTGTGCCCCAGATGGAGCTTTTCGCCGAATGGCACCCGCCGAGGCACGAGGAACCCGATCTTCCCGAGCCCGAGGACCTGGGGGCGGTGCTGCGGGAGATGCTTTCCCGGCTCAATGTATGTTCCAAGGAATACGTGGTGCGACAGTACGACCACGAGGTCCAGGGAGGCTCCGTGGTAAAACCCCTTACCGGGGCCCGGGACGACGGCCCGAGTGACGCCGCGGTGCTCCGTCCGGATCTTTCCCGCACCGACGGCATCGCCGTGGCCCACGGGATCTGCCCCAAGTTTTCGGATATCGATACCTACTGGATGGCGGCCAATGCCATCGACGAGGCCATCCGCAACGCGGTCTGCGTGGGCGGAGACCCGGAACACATGGCCGGACTGGACAATTTCTGCTGGTGCGACCCCATCGAAAGCGAAAAGACTCCGGACGGTCGCTACAAGCTGGCCCAGCTGGTGCGGGCCGCCCGGGCGGTGCACGACTTCACCCTGGTCTATGGGGTCCCCTGCATCTCCGGCAAGGACTCCATGAAAAACGATTACCTCATGGCCCTGGGGCTTGACCCGGAAGGAGAAAATCCCTACGGGGTGGGGACGATCCTTCCCGACGGAAGCCTTAAAATCTCCGTTCCTCCCACCCTTCTCTTTTCGGTGGTGGCCAGAGTCCCGGACGTGACCCGGGCGGTGACCATGGATGTGAAGCGCCCCGGAGACCTCCTTTATATTTTGGGCATGACCCGGGACGAGCTGGGAGGCTCGGAATACTATGCGAGCCGGGGCTTTGTAGGGGTCTCGGTTCCCAGGGTGGATGCCGAGGAAGCCCGCGTAAGGTACCTGCGCCTTCGGGACGCCATCTATTACGGTCTCATTGCCTCGGCCCACGACGCCTCGGACGGAGGACTGGCCGTAGCCCTTGCGGAGAAGGCCTTTTCCGGGGGTTACGGGCTTTTTGTGGATCTCTCCGCGGTGCCCTATGAGGGCTGTGGCCGACCGGACTTCATCCTCTTTTCCGAGTCCGCAAGCCGCATCCTGGTAACCGTGCCCCGCGATCGGAAACGCGACTTCGAAAAACTCATGGAGGGGACCACCTACGCCCTCATAGGGGAGGTCATCGCCGAGCCGGAACTCATCATCCGGGACGGCCTAGGCCGCGACCTGGTGAAGGAGCCCCTCTCCGCCCTCAAGGAGGCCTGGAAAACCCCTCTGGCCGAACTCTGAGCCGGTGCTTCCTCCCCCGACCCTTCTCGCCCCCATGGATGGGCTCACACATGTGGCCTTCCGGCGCCTGGTGGCTCATTATGGTCCGCCGGATCTCTTCTATACCGAAATGGTAAGCGTGCGGGCGGTGGTCTTCCAGCCCCCGGAACGCGACCCTTATCTCTGGCACACGGAGGCCGACCGGCCCCTCATCGTCCAGCTTTCCGGCCGGGAGCCGGAACTTTTCGAGGAGGCCATCCGCATCCTGGACCAGAAGTTTGACTTCGCGGGCTACGACTTAAACTTCGGCTGCAGCAGGGGGCGGGCTCGCAGACAGGGCTGGGGTGCGGCCCTCCTTTCGGAGCCGGATCTCGCCCGGGAGATCGCCCGGGCCGCCCGCCGGGCCACCCGCAAACCCCTTTCCGCCAAGCTCCGCTCCGCCCCGGGCCACAATCTTAAAAAACTTCTTTCCTTCGCCGAGGGCCTTCTTGCGGAAGGCGTCGAGACCCTTATCCTTCACCCCCGGGCCCCGGAGGAGGGTTTCCGGCGACCGCCGCGGTGGGAGGAGATTCGGGAGCTGAAACGGGCCACCGGGGCGCGCATCATCGGAAACGGGGATGTCTTCTCGCCGGAGGACGCGGTAAGGATGCTTTCTACGACCGGCTGCGACGGGGTGATGATCGGCCGGGCCGCCCTCCTTCGCCCCTGGATCTTCCGGGACGTGAAGACCAAACTTCAGGGAGGACCTCTACCTCCGCCTCCGCACCCCCTGGAACCGGTGGAACTCTTTGTCCGTTACCTCGACCTTCTTCCCGAAACCTTGCGGGAGAAACGCTTCACCCTCTGGCTTTTCTGGTATCTACAGAATTTCCCCTTCGGTCTCTATTACTTTGGTCGGATCCAGAAAGAGACCTCTCTCGAAGCTAAACTAGACCTTTTACGGGACCTCCTTGCCGCCGAGGAGGTCCCGCCTTACCCCGTCTCTATCCGACAAAATCGTTAAAACTAGTCTTTGCTGGTGTGGCAGACGAAACAACCACAGTTGGGGTTATATCCACCGCTGGCCACGCAGTTATTATAGTTCCACCGCAACATATCCGGGTAAGGCCCGGCATGGGCATAATGACAGGAGAGACACATCACCGCATCCGAGCCCGGGGTAACGGTGTCGGAGATTCCGGTGATGGGCCAGGTGGTGCGGGCCACCGGAGCCAGCACGCTATAGGTAAGGG
>WGAR01000079.1 GCA_015494725.1 Thermodesulfobacteriaceae bacterium
AGAGCCCGGGGGGAGGAGATCCTGGAGGGCCTTGCCCCCGGCGAGCCGGCCCTGGTCATCGTGGGGCGGCCCTACAATGCCTTTGACCCCGGGGCCAATCTGGCCATTCACAATAAGATCCGGAGCCTGGGGGTGGTGGGGATACCCGTGGATATGTTGCCCCTGGATAAGGTGAAGACCCTGGATGGGCTGGAGGGGATGTACTGGCGTTACGGCCAGAGGATCCTCCTGGCGGCCCATTTCTGCCGGGAACATCCCCGCCTTTTCCCGGTCTTTATCACCAATTTTTCCTGTGGTCCGGATTCTTTTATAGAACATTTCTTCGAGGAGCTCCTGGCCGGGAAACCCTATCTTCAGATCGAGATCGACGAACACAGCGCCGATGCCGGGGTGGTTACCCGCATCGAGGCCTTTCTGGACAGTATCAAGGGGAAATTCCGTTCGGTCCCTCCGCCGCGGCGCCCCTCCAGGCCCCGTATTCGTCCCACCGACGGACGCACCCTGTACATCCCCTATATGGCGGATCATGCCCGGGTGCTGGCGGCGGCTTTCCGGGCCTGCGGGGTAAAGGCCGAGGTCCTTCCCGAACCCGACGACCAGGCCCTCTTTTACGGACGCCGTTATACCAGCGGTAAGGAATGTTACCCCACCATTTTGACCACCGGAGACATGATTAAACTGATAAAGAGCCCGGACTTCGATCCCTCCCGGGTGGCTTTCTTCATGCCCTCCGGAGCCGGTCCCTGCCGATTCGGGCAGTACAATCGCCTGCATCGCAAGATCCTGGATGAACTGGGGTTTCCGGAGGTCCCGATCTATTCCCCCCAGCAGGACGTGAAGCTTTACGAGGACCTGGGCATGGTGGGAGGAGACTTCACCCGCCTTACCTGGAAGGGGCTCATCTGCATGGATCTCCTGGACAAATTCCTGCGCGAGACCCGTCCCTATGAGGTGAATCCCGGGGAGACGGAGCGGGTTTACTGGGAAGCGGTGGAACGGCTGGAAAGGGCCATAGAATCGCGGGAGGATCTCCTGCCGGTTATGGCGGAGATTCGGGAAAAATTCGTGCGCATTCCGGTCAGGGACAAGGGACTCAAACCGGTGGTGGGGATCGTGGGCGAGATTTATGTGCGTTCCAACCGTTATGCCAACGAGGACATAGTCCGGGTTCTGGAGTCTCTGGGAGCCGAAGTATGGCTCCCCACCATCGCCGAGTGGTTCTATTACATCAACTACACCTCCAAACGCTGGGCCAAGCGGATGCGTCTCTGGCGAAACCTGATCAAGCTGGTGATTGAGAACCGGGTGCAGCTGGAGGATGAGCACCGCTTCGTGAACCTGGTACGGGATCTCCTGCGCACCGCCGAGGAACCCACGGTGGAGGAGATCATCAGACTGGCCCGCGAGTACATGAGTGATGAATTCGAGGGGGAGGCCATCCTTTCCGTGGGCAAGGCCCTGGATTATCTCCGCCACGGGGTGAACGGTATCATCAACGTGATTCCCTTTACCTGTATGCCCGGCACCGTGGTCTCCATGATGCTCAAGAGAGTGCGTGAGGAGCGGGGGTATGTGCCGGTGCTCACCGTGCCCTGCGACGGTCAGCGTTCCATGGGTACGCGCATGCGGATCGAGGCCTTCATGTACCAGGTAAGGGAGCACTTTGAGGAAAACCTTCTTCGCAGGAAACAATAAAAGGAGCGAAACCACGGAATTGGAGTTTGGGGAGGGAAGATTTTTGGCTTTTCGGGAAAAATCGGTTTTGGTTTCGGTTGACTTTGTGCTTCTTTTTTGCTAAGGCTAGAGGACGTGAATGGGAAAAGGTGTATGGGATTACTTTTGGGAGCTGGTAGGCGAGGCCCTGGGCGTGGGGCTGGCCATGGTGGGTGCGGTATTGGCCGGGGCCCTTTCCGGCTGGCTGGTGGACGAGAAGATCTTCCACGGGAAGACTTCCCCCTGGTTCACCATTCTGGGTTTTGCCCTGGGAGCCGCCGGGGGGATAAAGAATGTATTTTATTTTCAGAAACGCATGAATAAAGACAGGGAAGAAAAATGAATTTTTCCGCGCCTCCGGAAAAGGTGCTGCGCGATTTCGAGTTTCGAAACCTTTTGATGGGGCTATTTCTGGTGTTGATCTCTATTCCTCTTTTTCGGCAACCCAGGGCGGTCTTCAGTGTGCTCCTGGGGGTGGGGTTGAGTTTGCTGCTTTTCCAGTATCTCAAGCGGGATGGTCGGGAGATAGCTGCCCGGGCCCTGGCCGGGGTGCCACACGGTAAGATTCTGCGCTCCTTCCTGTTCAAGTATTATCTGCGTCTTCTGGCGGTGGGGCTTTTTCTGGGGATCCTCTTTTATTTCCGGTTGATCCATCCGGTGCCCCTTACGTTGGGGCTTTCGGTGGGGGTAATCCAGCTTTTCTGGACCCTTTTGGAACTGGGTATGAGAAAAATATTGGCTCAGGCCAGATAAGGAGGGAGGCTTATGGAAGAACCTATTTTCTTGTTGTGTTTGCTTTTACAGAAACTGGGGTTGCCTTCCGGAGAGGAGTTCTATTATCACGCCCATCCGGAGGGCAGTCTGGTGGGGGGTCTATTTCAGTTTAAGCTGGAGTATTTCCTGGCCCCGCATATGGTCTATGGGTACCTGGCCATGTTGCTTATCCTGGTCTTGGCCCTGCTCGGAGCCCGCCGGGGAGAGTTCATTCCCTCCGGGCTTCAGAATTTCTGGGAGCTGGTGATCGAGACCCTTTACAATTTCACCCGGGATAATCTGCCGGACCCCAAACATCTGAAGCGCGATGTCTTTCCGCTGGTGTTTCCTCTCATCGTGATGTTTGCCCTCTTTATCGGGGTCTCCAATTTTATGAGTCTTATTCCGGGGTTTGCCTGTCCCACGGCCAATATAAACGTCACCCTGGGGCTCACTCTGATAACCATTGTTTATTATCATATTCTGGGTTTCTGGTTCCATGGTCTGGGATACATCAAACATTTTTTTGGGCCCATTAAGTGGCTGGCTCCGCTGATGTTCTTTATCGAGGTTTTCAGTCACCTGGGGCGGATCATTTCTCTTTCCGTACGACTCTTTGCCAACATGTATTCCAAGGAGCTTCTGGTGGCCATCCTTCTCTTTCTGGCCGGAAAATATATGGCTCCTCTTCCCATCTTGCTTCTGGGAGTGATAGTGGCCTTTGTGCAGATGCTCATTTTTATAGCTCTTTCCATCGCTTACTTTGCCGGAGCGGTGGAGGAGGCCCATTAAGGCTTGCAGGGGGATGCGGGCCATCCCTGTATCCCCGGGAAGGATATAAAAAATATTAAAAATCTGAAAGGAGGTTGGGGAGGATGAAGAAGGTACTGAGTCTTACGGTGTTTTTCCTTCTGGTAGGAGCCAGTCTGGCTCTGGCGGCTGAGGGTGGAGCCGGTTCTCTGGGCTTCGGGTTCCTGGGGGCTGTGGTCCTGGGGGCCTGTCTGGGGGTAGGAGTGGCGGCCAGCGGATGCGGCGTGGGCATGGGACACGCTACCCGCGGAGCCTGTGAAGGTATCGCCCGTAATCCGGAACTGGCCGGAAAGCTTACCGTGACCATGATTCTGGGTCTGGCCTTCATCGAGGCCCTGACCCTCTATGCCCTGGTGCTTGGCTTCTATCTCATCTTCGCCAAGCTCGGAAGCTTCATGGCTCTGGCCGGTCTGGGCGGCTAACGCAGGGGTACATTCCGATCCTTGAGGGCCGTGGGGGAAGTCCTTCACGGCCCTTTTCCTTTAAGTTAACCTTAAGACATGCCGGTTCGGGTATTTACCGCTGCCCTTTCCGGGGTGGAGGCCTTTCCGGTAGAGGTGGAGGTGGATCTGGCCTTCGGGCTGCCGGGGACCACCATCGTGGGGCTCCCGGATAGCACGGTGCGGGAAAGCCGGGAGAGGATCCGGGCGGCGATAAAAAATTCCGGTTACGAATATCCCGATCGACGCATTACCATCAATCTTTCCCCTGCGGATGTCAAAAAAGAGGGATCCGGCTTCGATTTGCCCATGGCCGTGGGGCTGCTGTCCGCCACCGGGGTCCTTCCCCCGGAGGCCGTGGAAAGGCATCTTTTCCTGGGGGAGCTGGCCCTTGACGGTCGTTTGAAAGCCACCCGAGGTGTGCTTCCGGTGGCTCTGGCCGCGGGAAGATTCGGGTTCGAGACCCTGGTGGTCCCCCGCGAGAACGGATCCGAAGCGGCCCTGGCTCCCGGGATTCGGGTTCTGGCCGCGGAACATCTGGCGCAGCTGGTGGAGTATTTCCATGGACGAGCGGAAATCCCCTCCGTATCTCCGCCTTCTCCGTCCACCCATTCCTATTCCGAGGATCTTTCGGATATAGTAGGGCAGGAGACCGCCCGTCGTGCCCTGGAAATAGCCGCAGCCGGAGGGCACAATCTGCTCCTGGTAGGCCCTCCCGGAGCCGGAAAGACCATGCTGGCCCGCAGGCTTCCCACCATCTTGCCGGAGATGAGCTGGGAGGAGGCCCTGGAGACCACGCGGATCTACAGTGTGGCCGGGCTTCTTCCCCCGGAACATCCCCTGGTTCTTTCGCGTCCCTTTCGCAGTCCCCACCATACCATCTCCGAGGTGGGGCTTATCGGTGGAGGGGCGCAGCTTCGCCCCGGAGAGATCTCTCTAGCCCACCACGGGGTGCTTTTTCTGGACGAGCTTCCGGAGTTCAACCGTCGGGCTCTTGAGGCCCTGCGAGAGCCGCTGGAGGAGGGCCGGGTTACCATAACCCGGGCTACGGGTAGCGTTACCTTCCCGGCGCGTTTTCTCCTGGTGTGCGCCATGAATCCCTGTCGTTGCGGATATTACGGGGATCCCCGGCGACCCTGTCGATGCACCCCTCAGGAAATAAGACGCTACCGATCCCGACTTTCAGGGCCGCTCCTGGATCGTATCGATCTCCAGCTGGAGGTGCCGGCGGTGGATCACCGGGAACTTGCGGCCGAAAGGCGGGGGGAACCCTCGGAGGTGGTGCGCCGGCGGGTAATCCGGGCCCGTAAACGTCAGGAGGAACGTTACGGGGTCCCCGGGAAGACCAATGCCTGCCTCACCGTCCGGGAGGTCCAGGAATGGTGCCGTCCGGACCGGGAGGGACGTCAGCTGTTGGAAAAAGCCGGAGACAAACTGGGGCTCTCGGCCCGGGCCTATCACCGGATTCTCCGGGTGGCCCGCACCATCGCCGACCTCGAGGAGGCGGAGAGTATTTCGGTACGCCATATCTCGGAGGCCATCCAGTATCGAAGTCTGGATCGGGCCCTGCCCTGAGAAAGAGTTGGGGGTAAAATAATTTTATGACCTTCACCGAAAGAGTTAAGGCCCGAAGCGAACCTTTTTTTCTTCCCCTGGTACGGCTATTGAGCCGTCTGCGGGTTCATCCTTCTACGGTTTCCGTGGCGGGTTTTATCGGGGTGGTCCTTGCCGGGGTGATCCTGGCCCTGGGGCATCTGCGCCTGGGGGGGCTTTTGTTGGCCCTTTTCGGGCCTCTGGATGCCGTGGATGGTATGCTGGCCCGTAAGACCAATCAGGTTTCCACCTTCGGGGCCTTCCTGGATTCCACCCTGGACCGCTACGCGGAAATCGCTCTTTTCCTGGGACTCACTTACTATTTTCTCCGCCTCGGAAACCAGTGGGGGGTAATCCTCTGCCTCCTTACCCTTACCGGTTCCCTTATGGTCAGTTATACCCGGGCCCGGGCCGAAGGCCTTGGTCTTTCCTGTAAGGTGGGACTTTTTACCCGTTTCGAACGCCTGCTGGTTCTTACCGTGGGTCTGGTCTTCGGAGGACTGATCCCGATCCTGGCCCTCTTGAGTCTGCTTACCCATTTTACGGCCCTGCAACGTATTCTCCATGTGCGCCGACAGAGCCGGGGGTAAAGGACTCCTTTACGTGGTGGCCACCCCCATCGGGAATCTTCGCGATATTACCCTTCGAGCCCTGGAGGTCCTGAAAGAGGCGGATCTGATCCTCTGTGAGGATACCCGCACTACCCGGAAACTCCTGACTTATTATCAGATCTCTGGAAAACGGCTGCGCAGTTTCTACAAGGACAACGAGGCTCAACGCGTGCCCGAAGTCCTGGAGGCCCTGAGACGGGGATGGAAGGTGGCCCTGGTTTCTGAGGCCGGGACTCCGGGTATCTCCGATCCCGGAGCCCTGCTGGTGCGAGAGGTCCGCAAGGCCGCCTTTGCCGTGGTTCCTGTGCCGGGCCCGTCGGCCCTTACCACCTTCCTTTCCGTTTCGGGACAGGATTTAAGCGGAGGTTTTATGTTCCTGGGCTTCCCCCCCGCCCGTAAAACCGAGCGAAAGAAACTCCTGCAGCAGCTCAGGGATTACCCCTATCCCATGGTGTTTTTCGTTCCTCCGCATCGTTTGAGGACCTTTCTCCGGGAGGCCCTGGAAATCCTGGGGGACCGTTCCGTGGTGCTCGGACATGAACTTACCAAGATGCACGAGGAAGTACGGAGCTTCTCCCTGAGAGAGGCCGCTGAATATTTCGAAACCACCGCGCCCAAGGGAGAATATATCCTTCTTTTGGAGGGGCGGAGCAACGAGCCGGACCTTTCCATGGCAGAGATCCTTGCCGCGATCGAGGATCTTCGCCGGAAAGGGTATCCTCTCAAGGAGGCGGTAAAGGAGATGGCCCGACGTTATGGACTCTCCACCAAGGAACTTTATGCCCTGGCCCTGCGCCGCAAGCGGGATTAACCCCTCTCTTTAAGACTTCCCCAGACCACCTGGCCGTAGGAGAGGCCTCCGTCGTTCGGAGGGACCTCCTCGGGGAAGACGGGCTTAAGGCCCCGGGCGGAAAGCTCCCTCATCACCATCTCAAGGAAGAGGGCGTTCTGAAAACAGCCTCCGGAAAGGGCCACCTCCCGGATCCCGTCGAGACCCGAAAGCTCTGCCGCAGCCCGGGAGAGGGTCCGGGCCAGCCCCAGATGGAACCTCCGGGCAATAAGCTCCCGGGGAACCCCTCGCTTGAGATCCCGGAGGGCCGCGGCGAGGAAGGCCTCCGGGGAGATCGTTCCGGAGGAGGGATCGAATTCCACGAGGTATCCGGCATCCCTTTCCTCCTCAGCCTCCGCGGACAGGCTTTCAAGCCTTAAGGCCAGTTCCCCCTCGTAGGAATTGACCGAGCCGCAGCCCAGGATCACCGCCAGGGCCTCAAAGAGCCTTCCGGCACTTGAGGTGCGCGGAACATTGAGGCCCCGGGCAAGCTGCATCTCCACCAGCCGGATCTTTTCCGCGGAAAGCTCCGGCACCCGGGAAAGGAGGATTCTTCGGGCCTCATCAGGGGCAAAGAGTTTGAGCAGCAGGGCCAGGGCCACCCGCCAGGGTTCGCGCTCGGCGGCCTCGCCCCCGGGAAGTTCGAAGGGGCGAAGGTGAGCCAGACGCTGGAAGCGCGGCCCCTCAAGCCGAAGGACCTCTCCGCCCCAGATGGTGCGATCCGTTCCCAGACCCGCCCCGTCAAGGACCAGGGCCAGGGCCCGGCCCCCGGCCCGCTCCCCCAGGGCCGAGTAGGCGTGAGCCGCGTGGTGCTGGAGATGAAAAAGCGGAAGTCCCTCCCTTTGCGCCATCTCCTCGGCCAGGCGGGTGGAAAGATAGTCCGGATGAAGATCCGCAACCAGGGTCCGGGGTTTTACGGAGAAAAGATGTTCGTAACTTTTGAGGGTTCGCTTCCACAGGGAAAGGGTGGCCACGGACTCAAGATCCCCGAGATGGGGCGAAAGGAAGGCCTCCTCATTTCGGGTCAAAGCAAAGGTGTTTTTTAGAAGGGCGCCGGTTCCGAGGAGGCCGGATTTTTTCCGCGGAAGGGGAAGAGGGTCCGGGGCCAGACCCCGGGCCCGGCGCAGAACGATCCGGGTCTTTCCGGAAAAGCGCACCACCGAGTCGTCAAGCGGGTTTACGATGCGCCGATCGTGAAGGAGAAAAAAGTCCGCAATGCCGGAAAGACGCGAAAGGGCCTCGCGGTTTTCGAAACAGAGAGGCTCCCCGGAAAGATTCCCGCTGGTCATGACCAGGGCCCTGCCGGGCCAGAGGGAGAGAAGAAGGTGGTGAAGCGGGGTGTAGGGAAGCATGAGGCCTACGAGATAGATCCCCGGGGCCACGGATTCGGCGAGAGGGAAGGGTTTCTTCTTCCGGCAAAGAACGATGGGGGCCCTTCGAGAGGCAAGGGCCGCGACCTCTTCCGGGGTAAGCTCCGCCAGGCACCGGGCCGCCTCCAGATCCCGCACCATGACCGCGAAGGGTTTCCGCGGGCGGTGTTTTCTGGCCCGAAGCTCCCTTACCGCGGATTCATTTTCCGCATCACAGGCCAGGTGAAACCCCCCGAGCCCTTTGAGGGCCCAGATGGCCCCCTCCTGTAGGCTCCGGATCATGAATTCCCAGGGATCCGGGACCTCAATTTTTTCGCCCTTCCGGGAAAGGATAAAGATACGGGGGCCGCAGATCGGGCAGGCGTTGGTCTCGGCGTGAAACCGTCGGGAGGCCGGGTCCCGGTATTCCCGGAGGCAGTCCGGACACTGGGGAAAATCGCGCATGGAGGTCCGCTCCCGGTCGTAGGGCAGGGCCTCGATCACCGTATAGCGGGGGCCGCAGTCCGTACAGGTGGTAAAGGGGTAGCCGAAACGGCGATCTTCCGGGGAAAAGACCTCGGAGAGACACTCCGGACAGGTGGCCACATCCGGGGAGACATAGGTAGCCGGGGGGCCGGCGCCGCTTTTCCGGGCTTTAAATTCTCCGGAGAAGGTTTCCGGGAAGGATCTTACGGAGATCCTTCGGATGCGGGAAAGCGGCGGAGCCTCGGCCCGAAGGGCCGAAAGGAAAGCCCGGAGATTCTTCTCTTCTCCGGTAATGAGGACCTCCACCCCCTCCGGGACATTGCGTACCTCGCCTGAAAGGGAAAACCTCCGGGCCAGGCGCACGAGGAAGGGCCTGAACCCCACCCCCTGCACCCTTCCATCCACCAGAATACGCAGGGATTTCATGCGCGGAGGAATTCTATCCAGGGCTTGAGGCCTTCTTCCGTGCGGGCGGAGAGGGGAAAGAGCCGGGCTTCGGGGTTTATGCGGGCGATGAGTTCTGCAACCCGTGCCAGATCAAAGTCCACATGGGGGAGAAGGTCTATCTTGGTCAGGACCACGGCGCTGGCCCGGCGGAAGGCCTGGGGGTATTTTTCGGGTTTATCCTCGCCCTCGGTCACGGAAAGGACCACCACGGTGAGGTCCTCGCCCAGGTCGAAATCCGCCGGACAGAGGAGGTTCCCCACGTTCTCGATGAAAAGAATCTCCGGCGGGAAGGCCGCAAGCTCATGAAAGGCCCGGTGCACCATACGGGCGTCCAGATGACACACCCCGCCGGTGGTCACCGCGGCCACCGGAATCCCCAGCCGGGAGAGCCTTTCCGCATCCCGCCGGGTTTCGGGATCTCCCTCGATCACCGCCACCCGAGCCCCGGGAAGCCGTCTTACCGTGGCCTCGATGAGGCTGGTCTTTCCGGCCCCGGGAGAGCCGACGAGGTTTATGACCCTGACCCCAAGCCTTTTGAACCAGGCCCGGTTCTCGCGGGCCAGCCGTTCGTTTTCGGAAAGGAGCCCCCGGGAGACGGTCACCCGGAGGGTCCTTTCCCCACAACCGCAGCTCTTACACATCGGCCACCTCGAACTCCACCTCTCGCAGGGTTAGTTCCTCCCCGGAAAGGAGGGTCTTTTCCGGGCTCTGGCAACCGGGGCAGAGGGAAAAGTAGTCCCCGGAAAACTCTCTTCCGCAAGTCTCACAGCGAAAACGGGCCGGAATCAGATCCAGGATCATCTCGGCTTCTTTGAGTTCGGCATACATTTCCCGGAGCACCTCATAGGCCCAGCGGAAGGCCTCGGGATCCACCCCGGAAAGTTCTCCGATCTCCACGGTAAAGCGCAGGACCCGGTGGGCCCCCTCGTGTTCCTTAAGGCGCAGGAGTTCCTCGGCCAGGGCGGCCACCAGGCTGGCCTCATGCATGTCCGGTTTCCTCAAGAATCTGGTGGAGAAGCTCCCAGGTTTCCCGGGCCTCTTCGGGTTTGATCTTCTGTAGGGCAAAGCCCACATGGACGATCACCCAGTCGCCGGGGGAGAGTTCTTCTTCGGGAAGGAGATGGAGATAGACCGGCATTTCCACCCCTTCGGCCTCGGCCAGGCCCATGGGGTAGTCGATCTCCTTTAGCCGCATAGGGACCCCTACGCACATTTTTTGCGTCTCTTTAAGTAGATGTTAACCGAGGCGAGTTCCTCTTCAAGCCAGGAGAGGGCCCGGGGCAGGGCTCTCTTAAGGTTTGGGGAAAGCTCAAGACCCGGGGAGATCTCTTCCGGGACCGCGGCCAGGATCCGGATCCTGGCCGGTTTTAGTCCGGAAAATTCCGCAAACTTTAGGGCCTCGATCAGGCTCACCTCGTGAGGGCTTAGGGTCTTAACCGCCGCGAAACGGGAAAGATCCTTGTTTTCGAAGATCTGAAGGGTCCCCGGCGGAGCTGAATCGGCCACTACATCCACGAGTAGGGCCAGGTCCTTTTCCCGGAGATAGTCCAGAAGGGAAAAGCCCGGACATCCTCCATCCACCACCTCCACCTCTGGAGGGATCTCGTAGCGGCGTTCAAATTCACGGATTACATGTATTCCGAACCCTTCGTCCCGCAGGAGAAGGTTCCCCACACCTAGTACCAGGACCCGCATCAATCCTCCTCGACTTCGGCGGGCAGGAATTTGGAACCGGAGAAGGCTCCTGAGATGATGGCCTCCGGAGCCTTGAAGTCGTTCCAGATGGCAATGTAAAGGTGCACGATCACGAAGAAGATGAAGCACCAGTGGAGGATATAGTGGATGAAGCGAGCCATCTGTAAGGAGCCGAAAAGTGCTACTCCCATTTTACTGATCCAGGAGACATCCGGATAGAGCATATATAGACCGGTAAGGGACATCACGATGGCAGCCATAAAGAGGAGGAAGTAAATGGTGCCTGCAAGGACCGTGTGCCCCATGCGCCATTCGTGTTCATCCGTGAGGTAGAGGTAAAACTTAAGCGACTGCCATAACGAGCGAATGTTTCGTCGGTTGATGGGCAAGAAGTCGGTAAAGCGCTCGTAGCGGTTTCCGAAAAAGAGAAGATAGAGTCTCACGGCTACTGCGGCCATGAAGACATAGGCTGCGGCGAAGTGATAGTAGCGCAGGGTGGCCATAAGATACTGGGGTTTAAACTCCGCCCACTTGGTGGTGAAAGGGGGAGAGTGGATGTAGATTCCGGTAAGAAGGAGTACGGCGCAGGAAAGGGCGAAAGACCAGTGAAAGAGCCTTAAAGCCCAGCTCCACACAAAGACCCGACGATAAAGGATTTCTTTGTCTTTTTTAACCATGACTTTATCCCCCTAAAGGGCCTTAACTTTTACTATTTCTCGCCGCTCGGGATCTAGAATGTGTACCGCGCAGGCAATACAGGGATCAAAAGAGTGTACGGTGCGTAGGACCTCAAGCGGCTTTTCCAGAATGGCCACAGGATTATCGAGGAGGCTTGCCTCGTAGGGACCGCGTTTTCCCAGCTGACAGCGCGGGCTCACATTCCAGGTGGAGGGCACTACGGCCTGGTAGTTTTTGATTTTTCCGTTTTCGATGACCACCCAGTGGGAAAGGGTTCCCCGGGGGGCCTCGTGGAAACCGAAGCCTCTAATTTCACCCCTCGGGAAGGCGGGGGGAGTGCGGTAAGGGTAAATATTAAAGTCACCCCGTCCTATGTTCTCTATCAGAAGATTTAGGTGTTTCAGAGCGAGCTCAGCCAATACTGCCGCGCGGATGGCTCGGGCCACCTGGCGTCCCATAGTGGAGTGGAAGTCATCAATGGTGATTTTTTTCCCGGAGATACTTCGGATGCGTTGGAGGGCTTCGTCCGTCCACTTCCGGATAAGTTCATGCCCTAAGGCGTAACCTACCAGAACCTGGGCGAGAGGGCCTACCTGCATGGGTTCTCCATTAAAACGCGGGGCCTTGGCCCAGGAATACTTCCCCTTTTCCTGAAATCCTGTGTAATATGGCACTGTATCTTCCTGCCAGGGATGCCGTGTCCAGTCCCCTTCGTACCAGGAATGCACCACGCTTTCGGTTACATGATCTTGGAAATAAGGGTCGTTAAAACTCTTTATGGCTTTTACCGAGCGGAGATCAGCCTTGAAGATGGTTCCTCCGGGAAGGTCAAAACGTGTGCCTTGGGTATCAAGCGGAAGATCTGGAACCGCAAGATAATTGGTCACTCCGGCCCCGATCTTGAACCACTCCGGATAAAGGGCCGCGAGAGCACAGGCGTCCACAAAATAGACCTTGTGTACAAAGTCACGCACCGAAAGGAGCAGTTCGCGGGCCCAGCTCAGGCGCTCCATATTTAGGGTGGCTTCATTTTCGGGATTTATGGCTAGGGCTACCCCGCCCACGATCACGGTCTGAATGTGCGGGGTTTTAGCCCCGAAGATAGCTACTACCTGGTTGGCTTTATATTGATAATCCAGGGCCTCAAGGTAGTGTCCTACAGCGAGAAGATTTACCTCCGGGGGGAGCTTCATGGCCGGATGTCCCCAGTATCCGCTGGCAAAGGGGCCGAGCTGGCCGCTAGCCACAAACCGTTCCAGTTTCTTTTTTACTTCCCGGAAAAAGGTTACGCTGTTTCCCGGCCAGTCCGAAAGGCTCTGGGCCAGACGGGCAGCCTTTACGGGATCGGCCTTTAAGGCCGAGACTACGTCCACCCAGTCCAGGGCCGAAAGATGATAGAAATGCACGATATGATCGTGAAGGGCGTGGGCACAGAGGATGATGTTCCGCACATACTGGGCGTTTAAGGGGATTTCTATCCTTAGGGCGTTTTCCACGGCTCTTACTGAGGCAATAGCATGCACTGTGGTGCAGACTCCGCAGAAACGCTGGGTGAAGGCCCAGGCGTCCCGGGGGTCACGTCCCTTAAGAATGACCTCTATTCCGCGCCACATCTGGGCCGAGGCCCAGGCCTCCCGCACCCGTCCTCCTTCGACCTCTACATCTATACGTAAATGGCCTTCGATGCGGGTTACGGGATCAATGGTGATCTTCTTTCTGGCCATGACCAAGCCCCCTATTCTTCCTGGTCTTTTTCTTTTCCAGAGATGCTTTTCAATACCTTTTTAGCGGCCCCGATAGTGGCATGAGCAGCCACTACCGCTGCTGCCGCTCCGACGGCCACACGCCCCGCCTTCTCGGCCTCGACTCGAATACCTCCTCCAGCCGGAATGTAGATCTTGGGAAGATGTTCATAAAAGGGGCTCATACGATCCCAAAAACTGGGTTCCGTACAACCTATGCAGGGGTGCCCGGAGCCTATCGGCCAGGCTCCTACATCGCAGAAACGCTGCACCGGGCAGTTGGAGTAAGTAACCGGACCCTTACAGCCCACCTTGTAAAGACAGTATCCCTGCTGGTGAGCCGGATCCCCGAAGGACTCCACGAATCGTCCCTCGTCGAAGTGGGGCCTTCGTGGACACTGATCGTGAATCCGTCGTCCGTAAGCGAACTTGGGACGCGAGAGGTCGTCGAGTTCCGGGGGATGGCCGAAGGTAAGAGTGTAGAGAACAGTGGATAAAAAGTTGTAGGGATTGGGTGGACAGCCCGGAATATTGATCACCGGACGGCTTAATACCTGGCTCACCTTAACGGCTCCGGTGGGATTGGGGGCCGCGGCCTGGATCCCTCCGAAAGAAGCACAGGTGCCGATAGCGATCACCGCCCCGGCTTTTTCCCCCACCGTACGCAGGATCTCTATTGCCGGGCGCCCGCCGATCTGACAGTAAATTCCGCCATCTTTGGTAGAGACCGCTCCCTCCACTACACAGATATAGCGCCCCTTATATTTCTTGAGAGCCTCTTTCAGTGCTTCCTCGGCCTGTTCTCCGGCTCCGGCCATCAGGGTCTCATGGTATTCGAGAGAGATGAGCTCCAGGATCAGGCGGGCTAGTGGGGGATGCGAGGAGCGCAAAAGACTCTCGGTACAACCCGTGCATTCCATGAAATGGAGCCATATTACCGGCGGCCTTTCCGAGGACTTCACCGCCGCAGCCACTTTATCCACCATCTCCACCGGAAGTCCCATGGTGGCCGTGGCTATGGTGCAAATCTTCAGGAAATCCCTCCGGGAAAGTCCCATCCTGATGGGCGGAATACGAGCCATTTTTTTCTTCCCCTTTCAATGTTTTTAACAGTTATAATCATAATCCCCATGAGGAACAAAAGTCAAGGAGCAAATAGAGGATTTAAGGGTGATAAGAGATTATTTAGGGAAATTAAGGCATATATCTTTCAAAAATCTGAAAATTTTCCGAAATATTTCTAGTATGCGGGTTTTGTTAAGGAGCTGGGCTTAAAAAATTTTTCTCTGCCCCTCCTTTTCCGGTGACGAATCTCTTGGGGAGCGATTTCTCAGGAGGTGAACCATACAGGGAACGCAGGGATCAAAGGTTCTTATGAAACGTTGAATCTCGAAAAGCAAATTTTTCTCTTCCGTAAGGGGCCAGTAAGGCCAGAAACGGGGAACGCAGTCACTGATTACTCCCAGGTTCTGGGCCGTGGGAGTGATAATCTTAACTGTTTTTATCACTGCATCTAAATCAAAGGTATAATGGTGGAGGAGGAGCCCCCGGGGGGCTTCAAAGGCCCCTAAACCTTGTTTCCGCACTGGTTTAAGAGGAGCGAAAGAAAGGGAATGGTTTATCGGAAGCTCAGGAAGAAGGTGTTTTAATCTCTCCGCGGCCCAGAGAACCTCATAGGCTCTGAAGAGGGAGGCCCGGCTAAGGTCCGGTTCCCCTATATTTTTAAGAGCTTGATGAGCCTCCCGCGAAAGGGGGAAATCCGGTGAGGGAAAAAGGTAAAACCGGGCCAGTGGTCCCACAAGATAGGCACCAAACGGCGGGAGATTTATTCTTTTTAAAAAGGAACCCTCCTCACTTTCGACCAGGGTTTCGTAAAACCGGGAGAGGGGAAACCTTAAGGGTTTGTTTTTCCCGGGGGGGAGGACCAGGACCTCCGATCCCTCGGGAGAGAGGGCTACCAAGGGACTTTGGACCGGCCAGAGAAAGGGCTGAGAGACGGTCTTTTCCCAGTAAAGTTCCCAAGTTTTTCGGGCGAGAAGAAGCACCCTTTCGTTCCGTTCGCCGAGCTCCTTCCGTTCTTCAGAGGAGATCTTTTTCCCCCAGCCTCCGGGAATTCCTCCCAAAGCGAGATGTCCTCTTCCCCCCACGATCTCAAGCATCCTTCTTAGGTGCTTACGGTTCTCCAGGAAGAGATCCCAGAGCCCGGTCTTTTCCAGCCAGGAAAGGGAGTCAGGGGAGGGGAAAGATTCCAGATCTGGCCCGGAGAAGAGGAGAAGTACGGTAAGGTGGTCCCGAAGCCAGGAGATAAGGCCAAAGGCCTCCCGAATCTTCCGGATCCCCTCCGGGGGAGAGATCCCGAGACCCTCTTCCGCAGCCTGCAGGGAGGCCAGATGATGAGCCTCGGCACAGATTCCACAGATACGAGCCGTAAGAAAGGGCATTTCCTCCAGAGGTCGCCCTACCCCCAGGGACTCAAAGGCTCGGAAGAGGTCGGTCTTCCAGGAAATACCGGCGAGATTATCCCGGGAATCCACCTTTATTTCCAGGCTCAAGGCTCCTTCGATGCGGGAAACGGTCTCTAGTCGGATCTTCCGCATTTTCCTTTCCTCACCAGGGGATGGGTGGCAAGATCAAAGCGATAGAGGCTTCCTGCCGGATCCCTCCAGTTTTTAAGGGCCTCGGTGGCCTTTTGGGGTACGAGAGCCGAGACCATGGCCGAGAGAAGCCTTTCGCCCCGGGCGGTGAGTCCGGCCGGAGGTCCGTAGCAGCCGAGACAGGGATAGCCGGCCCTAAGGCACCGAGCCCCGCACCCCTTTTGAGTTACCGCCCCGGCACAAAAGACCCCCAGGGAGAGATAACATCCCCGGCTCTCAGGCTCGGTCTCCGGAAACCTCTTGAAATCCGAAAGACGGAAGGGATGCCTATCCCGGGGGCATTCTTGGCAGACCGGTTCTTCGGAGGGGCCGGGCGGCCGGCCCGAAAGGAGGCCCTGAAGATAAACGGTCCAGGTGGAACCCTCCGGAGGACACCCCGGAATGGAAAGGTCGGGGACCACAAGAGAGGATAGGGGCCTGGGCCCTTCTTTTCGGATCCACAGAAGTCCGGGGATCCCTCCCCAGAGGGCACAGGCGCCCACCGCAACTACCGTGCGGCATTTTCTTCGAAAGAGTCGGACCACCTCTTCATGTTCCGGGCTCTTTACCGCCCCACATAAGAAACCGATCTCTATTCCTTGGTCCGGTATTTTCCTGAAAACCTTCAAGGTCTCATCTTTAACCTTGTTCCAGAATATCACCTCCGCCTTACGGAAAAACTCCGGAGATTCCTCCAGGAAAAACACCGGATCACAGCCGCCGCAGGAAAGAAGATTATGAACCGCGATCTTCAAGGCTCAATTCCCTATAGAATTTATGAATTTCCTCCCCGAGCCGTTCTCCTTCTCCGGACGAAAGCCAGATAATTCTCAGGCGTCGTAGATCCTCTCCCAGAGCGGAAAGCACCCGTTTTAAGGCCTTAAGGCGCAGGCCAGCCCTTAGATTACCCTCCCGGAAATGGCATTCCCCGGGAGGACAGCCGGCTACAAGGACACCGTCGGCCTCCGTTAAGGCCTTTATTACCACCTCCAGTTCGAGACTTCCGGTGCAATTTATTCGAAAGGGTTGAAAACCCACCGGGAGTTCCGGATGGCAAAAGGCCAGATTCTCAAGGGCCCGGGCCGCGCACCATTCGCAAAGGAATCCGATAATCCTAGGTTTCACCGAAAAGGACCTCCAGGCTCTGAAGATGGGCTTCCCGGGGGAAAGGCTTCATTCTGAGTGCTCCCGATGGGCAGGCGCTTGCACAAAGGCCGCAGCCGCAACAAAGTGTCTCCTCAACCTTGAGCCTCTCGAGATCTATATGAAGGGCCTTAAAGGGGCAGACCTCCACACAAAGCCAGCACCGTCCGCAGCGCCGGTCTTCCCATTCAATCCAGTCCGTTTCCGCCCAAAAAGAGGGGGTTTCCAGAAAAAGCAGGGCCTCAAGGGCTGCGGCTTCTCCAGAAAGGACGCTTTCGGAAAGATCTTTGGGACCGGAAGCCGCCCCGGCAATCCAGATACCCTTCCTCAGGGTCTCTACCGGAGCGGTCTTTTCCTCCCGCGGAGAGAAAAAGCCGAACCGATCCGGGCAGAGTCTCAGAAGGGAGGCCATTTCCTCCGAGCCTGTCTCCGGTACGAAACCCGGGACCAGGACCACCAGATCCACGGCCCATACCCTCTGCTCCGAGCCCAGGGTATCCTCGGCCAAAAGGGTAAGCCTCCCTTCATCCTCCGGGGTTAAGGGCACCTCCGAAATCTCGGCTACCTGCCCCCGGATAAATTGAATCCCCTCCTCCTTGGCTCGTCTTAAAAGTCCTTCCCCCTCCGGGGTCTTTAGCCTTAGGTCCAGATAAAAATGATAGACTTCCGCCGAAAGCCTTTCTCGAAGAAGGATTCCGGCCTTAAGGGCCAGACTGCAGCAGATTTCCGAACAATAGGGAAGGTGTCTTCGATCGCGACTCCCCACACAGTGGATTACGGCCACCCGCCGGGGAGACTCTCCGTTAAAACCGTAGATGTTTTCTTGCCGGGTGAACATCCTTTCCAGATCCCAGAGGGTAATGACCCCGGGAAGGCGTTTATAGCCGTAATAGGGTATTTTCTCTGCAGGGTAGGGTCTGAAACCGGTGGCCACGATGATCCCCCCCACCTTTAAACGATGAAGGCGAGGGGTTTGTTCAAAACGGATGGCCTTACGGGTACAGACCTCCTTACACCTGGAGCAACTCTCTCCCCGGAAGTGAAGACAACGTGCGGCGTGAATTACCGGGGCCCGCGGAACGGGATGCGGAGGATCCATGGTAATGGCCGGGGGATTAACGGGGCAGACCCGGAGGCATTCTCCGCAACCATGGCACCTTTCAGAGTCCACATAACGAGGTCTTTCTTCAAGGGTAACCTCATAGGCCCCGGGGCGGCCTTTTACCTCGAAGACATGAGTCAGGGGAAAGAGGTGGAGGTTTTCCTGCTGGATAAGGGCCGAAAGCCGTGGGGAAACGAGACAGGAGGCGCATTCCAGCCGGGGATAGAGACGATCCAGAAAAACGGCCTTTCCTCCAAAGAAGGGTTCTCTTTCAACCAGATAGACCGGAAGTCCCTTTTCTGCAGCCTTAAGGGCTGCAGAAAGGCCTGCTATTCCTCCTCCTATTACCAGAAGGCCCTCGGTAACCGGAAACTTTTTTAAGACCGGGGCCCTATAATAGGAAAGGGCCCGAAGCGCTCCCTTCAAAAGCCCCATGGCCCTGCGGTAGGCTCCTTTCTTTCCCAACCAGGCCGCCTCCTCCCTCAAAGCCACCAGGTGAAAGGCCTGAGCTCGGCGTTTTTCGGAAAGCTCTTTAAAAATAGGGCCGTGAAGATGGGGGGAGCAGGCTCCTACCAGAACCCCTTCCCCGGGAAGGATCCGGGCTTCAAAGAAGGCCTGCCCTTCGGGAGAACAAAGGAAAGGGTGCTGGAAGATCTCCGTCCCGGAGGAGGTGAGCTCCTTTTTAAGGGCCTTAAGGTCCAGGTTTTCACTTATGTTCCCGCCGCACTCGCAGAAAAAGATTTTGACCTTCATTCTTCCTCCGGAATTCCCAACCAGGAGGGAGAGATTCCCAGGGCCAGGCCCAGATACTGGGTAAAATATCTCACCGGAAAGGGAGGGTCTCCGTAAATTTCGAGATTCAGTTTGCAAACCGGACAAGCCACCGCCAGGCCCGAGGCGTTCTTTTGCCGGGCCTCAAAAAGAAGTCGCCGGCAAAGATTTTTGATGACCGGGGAGTCGGTGCGGGGAAGATGTCCTCCGCAACAGTGGGTCTTAAGGGTGGTAGGTATCACCGGATAGCCTGCGGCGGAAAGGACCTTCTCCAGGGCCTGAAGGTCAGTGGGATAGGGACGGGAAAGAAAACAGCCGTAATAGACCGCCACCGGAAAACCCCGAAAGTGGGGCGAACGAAACCTTGAAAAATCGATCCGGGTCAAAAACTCGGTCAAGGACAGGATTCGGGGAAGGTCCGGAGAAAGCTCAAGGCCTTCGTCTTTTAAAAGTTCCGCAATCCGGGATCGCCAGAGCGGATTTTCTCTGAGGATGTTCCGGGCACGTTTGAGATTGTGAAAGCAAAGGCTGCAGGTTACCAGCAGTTCTTTCCCTGAGGCCAGAGCCAGATTGCGGGCAGCGAGAAAAAGTCCTACCCCCTCCGGGGCCTCTTCAATTTCCCGGGCCCCGCAACAGTTCCAGTCCGGAAGAGGTTCGAGTTCGAGAGACAAAAGGGAGGCCAGGGCCTCAATAGATAGGTAAAAATCGCGGGCCAGATGTTCCGAGGAGCAGCCCGGATAATAAAGGACCTTCATGGCCACTCCCTTGCATGCTCTAGCGCACGCCTAAAGGCAGAGAGGTTCTTAATTTTTGAAGGGGCGGAGACCTCCTTTTCTCCTTCCGGGCCGGGAAGGCGTAAAAACAGGCGCTGGTTCTCTCCGGAACCTATTATACGGATGTGATAGGCGTGTACAGCCCCGAAGTCGAAAGAACGCCCTCTCTCTTCAAGGAGACTCCAGAAGATTCGGCTCCACTCCGGGTGTTTGCGCCACCTTTTTCCCGGAGGGAGTCCCTCCCGTCTCAAAAATCGCAAAAAATCCACCACCGGGATTCCCTGAGGACAGCGCTCCTCACAGAGGTAACAACCCACGCAAACCCAAGGGGTGTTTGCTGAGGGTAAAGAGTCCGGCCCTTCCCGCCAGGCCTGGATCAGACGCCAGGGAGGAAGGTCCATTTCCTCGTGCACCGGACAGATAGCCCCGCAGATTCCGCAGACGTTACAGTCCTTAAGCCGTGCGGCCTGAGGGAAGGTCTTAGGAGGCGGGGGAGAAGGGATTTCCCGCGGGAGCCGTTTCTTGATTTCCTTAAGCGTAAGGCCTTGCTTTTTTAATCTCAGAATCGTTTTTAAGCGTTCAAGGGTCCAGGCAGGATAATAGAATTTCACTCCCCCGCTTTTCTGGCCTTTTCTTTTTCCCTTGGGGAGCAAACCCAGTTGGACATAATAGAGAAAGGTGCGTCTGCTGATCCGGTAGCCTTCTTCGGCAAGCTTCTGTAAAATGTCTTCCAAAGGAAGACCGGATTCCATACCTCTGTTTTTAACAGAGAAATAATCCTTGCCAAGGGGGAACGTCATGGCCGAGATTAAGAGCGCTCTGGAGATCGCTCTGGAAAAGGCGGAGAAGATCGGTAAGGCCTCCAAGGAGGAACTGAAGGCCCAGGAGTGGAAGGAAAAGGGGCAGAGACTGGCAGCCCGGTTTCTGAAACAGGAGCAGGTGGATCTGGTCCGGGAATTGAGTGAGGTTCCCCCGGAGGGGAAGGCCCCTCTGGTCAGGGGGCTGGTGGAGATCTTCCTGCGCAATATCGTCCTGCCGCGGGACGAGTATGTCCTCAAAGATGCCCGTCGGGCCCTGGAGGGACTGAACCTGGTCTTTTCGGCCTTCCCGGAGGTCAAAAATCTCACCCGGGAGATAGAAAAACTCCTGTCCCAGTATCTCCAGCACCGGGAGGCCCTTTACCAGCAACTCAAACAGCAGTTTGAGGCCCAGCTCTCGGGTATGGAGGAGGCCCTGAGTCAGCAGATGGGGGTCCAGGTGAAGGTGGAGGCGGAGATGCATCCCCAGTTCCAGGAGGAATGGCGGAAGATAAGGGATCAGCTGGATCCCCAATATCAGAAACAGCTGGATTATCTAAAGAACATCTTCCGGCGGGTCCTGGGGGCGTGATTCGTCAACGCCTGCGCAGGATTCTGGAGGAGGTGCGAGAGGGGCGCCTGTCCGTTTCCCAGGCCGAAAAGCTGCTCGAGGGTCTGCCCTTCGAGGAACTGGAAACGGTAAAACTGGATCATCACCGGGGAATCCGGAAGCATTTTCCGGAAATTATTTACGGGCCGGGAAAGACGGAGGAAGAACTTCTACGTATCGTGGAGAGTTTCCTGGAGAAAGATCTTCCCCTTCTGATTACGCGAATCTCCCCGGATAAGGCCCGAAAACTGCGGGAACGTTTTCCTCAACTGGAGTATCATGAACGGGCCGCTCTCCTGGGGCGGGGGCTTCCCGGTCCCAGGGTGGGCCAGATCCTGGTTGTATCCGGGGGGACGGCGGATCTCCCGGTGGCCGAGGAGGCCCGGGTGGCGGCGGAATATTTCGGCAACCGGGTGGACACCCTTTACGACGTGGGGGTGGCCGGAGTCCACCGATTGCTTTCCCAGCGGGAGAAGCTGCTTGCGGCCCGGGTCCTGATCGCGGTGGCCGGAATGGAAGGGGCCCTGCCCAGTCTGGTGGCCGGTCTGGTGGATCGACCGGTGATCGCCGTCCCTACCAGCGTGGGCTACGGAGCCCATTTCGGGGGATTGGCCCCGTTGCTGGCCATGCTCAATACCTGCGCCCCCGGTGTGGCGGTGGTAAATATTGACAACGGCGTGGGAGCAGCCTATTTTGCAAGTATAATCAATCAATTGCCCGAAAAAATCGATCAGGTGGAGAAAACCTATGGCCAAACGGGGACGTAAGCGAAAAGACAGCCCGGAGGGGATGCTCCTGGAGATGCTGGAAGTGGTGGATGAACAGGGAAACACCATGGGGCTCCTCCCCCGGGGTCAGATCCATGAACAGAAACTCTTTCATAAATCTGTCCACGTGGTGATCTTTAATCCGGAGGGACGGCTCTATCTCCAGAAACGCTCCCGTCTCAAGGACGAAAATCCGGGAAAATGGGATTCTTCGGCCTCGGGGCACGTGGCCCCCGGTGAGCCCTATCCGGTGGCTGCACGCCGGGAATTGAAGGAAGAACTGGGGTTGCTGTGCGGTCTGAAGGAGGTGGGGCGGTTGCCGGCCTCCCCGGAGACCGGCTATGAATTCGTGGTTATCTTCAAAGGGACCACCCGCAAGAATCCCCGTCCCAATCCCATGGAGATCGAAGAGGGGCGGTTTGTGAGCCCGGAGGAGCTGGAACAGTGGCTTACCGAAAGGCCCGAGGATTTTACCCCCACCTTTCGGCTCCTCTGGGATCGGTATCGCCGGGCCCTACTCACCAGATAGGCCGTATTTTTCCAGCTTATAACGCAGGACTCTTTCGGAGATACCCAGGAGTTCTGCGGCCCGGGTCTTGATCCCGCCGCTGGCCTTCAGGGCCTCCTCCAGGCGGGTCTTTTCCAGAAGTTCTACCGCTTCCGGAAGCGGAAGGCTCCGGATCCGAGCCCAGAGGTCCTCACCGGCAGGGGCAAAGGCCAGGTCCTTCAGGGTTATCAGGGGACCTTCGGCCAGGATGACCGCCCTTTCGATCATGTTCTGAAGTTCGCGTACATTGCCGGGAAAGGCATAGGAAAGCAGTCGTTCCAGGGCCTCCCGTGAGAAATCTTCCACGGGTTTCTGATATTTGCGAGCATATTTCCGAAGAAAGAAGCGGGCCAGGGGCAGGAGGTCTTCCCGTCTTTCCCGTAGAGGCGGAAGGTGGATGGTAATCACCGAAAGACGCCAGTAAAGATCCTCGCGAAAGCGCCCCTCCCGCACCATGGCGTTGAGGTCCCGGTTGGTGGCAGCGATGATCCGGGCCCGGCTGCGAAGCTCCCTGCGTCCTCCCAGCCGGCGAAAGGTTCCGTCCTGAAGCACCCGCAGGAGCTTGGCCTGAAGAGCAAGGGGAAGTTCTCCTATTTCATCCAGGAAAAGGGTTCCCTCTCCGGCTTCTTCAAAAAGTCCGGGTTTGGCCTTATCGGCCCCGGTAAAGGCCCCCCGTTCGTGGCCGAAGAGTTCGGACTCCAGCAGCCCCTCCGGGATGGCTGCGCAGTTGATCTTGAGGAAAGGTTTATCCCTGCGGGGACTTAAGCGGTGGATCAACCCGGCCAGGACCTCTTTTCCGGTGCCGGATTCCCCGGTAAGAAGCACTGTGGCCTCGGTGGGAGCCACCCGGGCACAGAGCCTCAGGATCTCCTTCATGGCCGGGCTTTCGGCCACCAGGTCTTCGGCCTCGGGAAGCTCCAGGGAGGCGAGCTTCCTTCGCAAGTCCTCTACCTCGCGGCGCAGGCGAAGTTCCGAAAGGGCCCGGTCAAGGATCAGGACCAGTTCCTCCAGATTTACGGGCTTGGTGAGATAATGATAGGCCCCGAGCTTCATGGCCTCCACCGCCCGTTCCACCGTGGCAAAGGCCGTAAGCATTACAATGGCGGTAAGAGGGCTTCTTTCCCGGATACGGGGGAGGAGGCGAAGACCGTCCTCATCCGGAAGGCGCCAGTCCAGCAGCACCAGTTCCGGTTGTTCCTGCTCAAGGATACGTAGCCCCTCGGCTCCGCTTTCCGCTTCCAGGATGCGGAAACCCTTGCGGCGGAGATAGTCCCCCAGGATCTTTCTCTGGGCCTCTTCGTCCTCGATCAGGAGGACCGTGGGATGCTCAGCTCGAAGCATACTTCCTCTCCGTGCTTTTTAAGGGTAACCCGGCCTCCGTGGGCCTCGGCCACCTGCCTTACAATATAAAGCCCCAGACCGAAACCTCCCTCCCGGGTGGTGAAAAAGGGCTCAAAGACCCTTTCCCGCAGCTCCTCCGGGATCTCCGTTCCGGTGTTGCAGACGGAGAACCGGACTTCTTCCTCGGTAAAGGACACCGTGAGGCGGATCCGGTTGCCCTCCGGGGCCTCCAGGGCGTTGGCCAGGAGATTGAAGAGCGCCCGATAAAGCCAGCGCCGATCCGCCCGGAGTTCTCCGTCCTCCAGCTGCACCTCGAAGTGCAACCCCCGGGCCTGAGCCTTGGGATGGAATCGACTCTGGATCTCCCCAATCAGGTCGGAGACGGGAAAATTCTCCGGCTGGATCTCGAACCCCCGCGCTAAGCGAAGCAGTTCGGAGGTGAGTTCGCTCAGTCGCTGGATCTCTTTTTCCAGCAAGGGACGGTACTCATGGGCGGCCTGAGGATCCTCCCAGAGATATTGAAGTCCCATGGAGAGAGTGTGCAGGGGGTTGCGGATCTCATGGGCCAGCATGGCGGCCAGACGTCCCATGGCCGCCAGTTTTTCCGAGGAAAGGAGCCTTCGGGTCAGGCGTTCCTGTTCTTTTTCCAATCTGAGGGCGTAAAGATAGGTCAAGCCCAGCAGGAGGAGACCTCCCAGAAACACCAGGCCTCCGTAAAACAGGGCTTCCTCAAAGAGCATACTCTTGAAGGTGTTGTCAAAGGCCACCAGCAACCGGAAGTATCTTCCCGGGGCCAGTTCGCTTCGGCGACAGAGATAGAAGAGGCGGTCCCTCTGGAAACCCCCGACACACCGGGAAAAGGGGGGAAGATTCCGGCTCAATTCCTCGGGGAAGGTATTGAGAAGGACCCGATTCTTTTCCGTAACCAGCACTCCTACCAGCCCCGGATCGCTCTGTAATTCATCGGTGAGCCAGGCCAGATTACGAAGAAAATCCGGGGGATTGGGCAACACTCGCAGGAGATCCAGATAACCCCGCAGGCGTCCCTCGATCAATCCCAGGGCCCTTTCGGCCTCAAAGCGCTGGTGGGCGGTAAGGGTGCGCCGGATGATAAAGAGCTGGAGCAGAAAGGTGACCCCCAGAAGCCCCACCCCTACCGCAAAATAGAAACGGAAGCGCGATCTCACCACCATTTCCTGCGCCAGCGCCGAAAACGACGTTTTTCCCAAGGGCAGGGCCTTTTCCAGAGGGGCCATCCCTGTTCGTCCCGGAGCCGCAATTGCAGGTGGCGAGACTTAAGCACTTCCGGGATGAGCATATCTCCGCAACGCCAGCCCTGGATCCAGATCTTCTCTCCGGGCCGAAGGGAACGTTCCCATTTCCTCCAGAACCTGTAAGGCCCCAGGCGCAGATAAAAGGTCTTTCCTTCCGAAGTCTCCACCACCAGCAGGGGAGGGCGCCATTCCCTTAC
>WGAR01000080.1 GCA_015494725.1 Thermodesulfobacteriaceae bacterium
GGGCGGATCTCGGAGGAAGGGAGCCGGGTGGAGAGTTTGGCGGCCAGTTCGTGTCCCCGAGCGGTGGCCGGAAAAAAGATGATCTTCTGCAGGCGCTCCCCGGACATGCCTAGCTTTCGGAGTAGAGTCTGGAGCGGGTTTCCTGGGGTTTTCGGGCACAGCCCACGGCCTCTCCCACGTAGATAAGTGCCGTGCGACGGATCCCGGCCTCCCGGATGAGGCGGGAGAGATCCTTCAGGGTGCCGTAAAGGATGCGTTCCTCCGGAAAGCCCAGTTTTTCCGCCACTGCCACCGGGGTTTCCGGGGGGAGCCGGGTAAGAAGGGTTTTCTGGATGGTTTCGGCCCGGGAGACGGAAAGGAAGAGCACCAGGGTGACATCCGGGCGGGCGAAGTAGGCCAGGTCCTCGGGACTCGGGCCCGGAGTATGCCCGCCAAGCCGCGTAAAGACCACGGTCTGCACCTTTTCCGGGATGGTGAGCTCGATCCCCATGCGGGCGGCCCCCAGGGAGGCCGAACTTACCCCGGGAAGGACCTCGAAGGGAATCCCCCGGGCCTTGAGCAGGGCGATTTCCTCGTTGAGGGCGCTGAAGAAGGCGGTGTCCCCGCTGTGAAGACGGGCCACGGTCTCGCCTCTTTCGGCGGACCGGACCATGGCGTCTATGATCTCCTCGAGCTGTTTTCCGTGGGAGTCAAGGAGTCTGGCCTGCGGGGAAAGCACCCGGCGGAAACCCTGGGTAAGGAGACTTCCGGCGTAAACCACCAGGCGGGCCTCTTTCAGGACCCGCAGGGCCTTGACCGGAAGATAGTCCGGATCTCCGCAACCGGCCCCCAAGAAATAGATCATGCCCGGCATTTTACCCCTCATCCCCCTTCCGGGCCACCCTTCTTTCGGCCCGAAGGACAAAGACCGGGTTTTCCGGAGAGAGGAGGGTGTGGCCGGAGAGCCTTCGGGAACGGAAGACGGAGATCTGGGCCACCTCCAGGTCGAATCCCTGGCGGGAGAGGATTTTTTCGGCACAAGAGAGGTTTTCCAGGGAAACCAGAGTGAGGACCAGGGGACCGGGGAACTCAAGGGAGGTGCAGAACTCGAGTATTTCGGCCAGTCTTCCCCCGGAGCCTCCGATGAAGATCCGATCCGGGGCGGGAAGGCTGTGAAGGGCCTCCGGGGCCTCACCGGCGATTACCTCCAGGTTGAGGAGCCCGAAACGCCTGCGATTTTCCAGGAGGTAGTTCCGTCTTTGAGGGTCGCGTTCCACGGAAAAGACCCGGAGGAGGGGGTGGCTCCGGGCCGCTTCCGTGCTCACCCCTCCGGCCCCGGCTCCCACATCCCAGAGGACCCCCCGTTCCGGGAGTCGCAAACGATGAAGCACCACCGCCCGCACCTCGTCCTTGGTAATGAGCCCCCGGGGATGGAGGATCTCCGTACTGGAGAGACCGAACCCCCGGACGAGTCCCGGACCCTGGTAGATAAGGAGTACCAGGTTGGGAGAGGCGAAGGTTTCCCTTTCCGCCTCCCGCAGTTTCCATTCCCGGAGTCTCTCCCCGGAAAGCCCCACCCGTTCGGCCACGAGAAAACGCAAATCCTCCTCCGGGACCCGCGGGGCGAGATAGGCGGCTATCTCCCGGGGGCCATGATCTTTATCCGTAAACACACACACCTTCCCGTGGCGACGAAGGAGACCCGGAAGGTCGGAAAGGGCAAATTTCCGGGGGGTTTTGTCTCCTCCGTGAAGGCTTAAAAAGAAGAAATCCTCCCAGGGGAGTTTGAATCTGGAGAAGGCGAGTTGGGGAAAACTTACCGCGGGGAGGATCTCCACGACCCCCGGGCCGAAACGTTCCAGAAGTACCCGACCCGCGCCAAAGAGTAGAGGATCGCCGCTTACTATAAAGGCCAGGCAAAGTTCCTGTTTTTTGGCGGCTTCAAGGAGGGTCAGGGCCTCGGAAAACCGGCGGTAGGGAAAAAGTTTTTTTTCTTCGGAAGGAGATAAAAGTTTGCTTACCGCAGGAAGGAGGTTTTCGGAGACCAGGATCTGGGAGGCGGCGGAAAGGGCTTCCTTTGCTCCGGGGGCGAGGGTTCCCTGCGAAAAGCCGATCACATACACTTTGAAATTCCTTCCGGGGAGGGTCATATCAGTCCTCAAAGACGATTTCCCTGCGGTAGTTTACCAGGACTATGCGCGGGGAAAGACCCGGGGCGAAGCCCCGAACGAGCTGTTTGACCCTTTCGGCCACCTTCCGGAAGACCGGGGTCCTTATTTCCGGGGGAAGTTTTTCCAGGGCCAGGAAGACCTCCCGGGCGGTATGGAAGGAGGAGGTTTCGGGGAAGAGATCGTTAAAACCCAGAGTGCGCAGGAGGTCCACCGCTTCCTTTCCCCTGAGGACTCCATGGCGTACATGGGTGGTGAACCCGTAGGGTTCCGGGACCCGGGGCGGATTTTCGGCCACCGCCGCGCATTTGAGAAGTTTGGCCCACTGGCCGCAGAGCCAGACCCGGCGGAAGCCGAAGGCCTGGGTGCGGCGCAGGGCGAATTCCACGAAGTCTCCCATGAGAACATAGGCCTCCTCGGCGAGGCCGTAGTGTCTTTCGTGGGCCATCTCCGAGGTTCTTCCGAAGGAGAGTACCACCTCGGAGAGCCCCACCGCCCGGGCCACGGAAAGGGAGGCCTCGATGGTGGCTAGCCAGGCCTCGGAGGAGAGGGGTTTTACGATCCCGGTGGTCCCGAGGATGGAGAGCCCGCCCACGATCCCCAGCCGGGGGTTGAGGGTCTTGCGGGAGAGTTCCTCCCCTCCGGGGACGGATACGGTGATCGCAAGCGACCACCGCCGACCGGAGAGGGCCTCGCTTACGGCCCGGCGAATCATTTCCCGGGGTACGGGATTTATGGCCGGTTCCCCGGGAGGTATGGGGAGTCCGGGTTTGGTCACCCGTCCCACACCTTCACCGGCCAAAAGGTGTATCTCGCCCCCTTCCTCCCGCATCTTCTGCACCTCTACCACCAC
>WGAR01000081.1 GCA_015494725.1 Thermodesulfobacteriaceae bacterium
GGTGCCCGGGGGGCCCGGCTGGTCCAGCCCGAAGAGACCCGGGATTTCCCGGCCGAATCTCCCTCCCGGGTGGTGGACAATACCGGGGCCGGGGATTTCTTCGACGCCGGGGTGCTGGCGGGTCTGGCCCTAGGGTTCCCCCTGGAGCAATGTCTGCGACTGGGCCTCAAGGTGGCCGCGGCCAGTCTCTCCGATTACGGCCGGCGGGGTTGTCCTTCCCGGGAAGAATTTTTAGAGTGGATCAGAGAACTGACCCCGGAGGAGGCATGAGCTCCATTCCCCTGCCTGCGGGCCTGGAAAGGGTGCTGGGGGTCCTTTCCGCCGGAGCCCTTTACGCGGACCTCTATTTCGAACGCACCCGGGACCTGATCCTGGTCCTGGAGGGAGAAAACCTGGAGCAGCTCTCCGCCGGAGAAGATACCGGGGTGGGTCTCCGGCGGATAGAACCCACCTACTATACCCGTTATGCCTTCTCCAACCAGCTGGAAACCGGAGTCCTTCTGGATCTGGCCCGGGGGCTGAGACAGGGGGAGGAGGGCGGGATAGTCCATCCGGGGCCGCCGCGCCGCGAGAGCCTTTCCCCGAAGGTCCCCTTCGGGGAGCGGGATCTGGCCTGGAAGGTGGAGTTGGTGAAACGGGCCGCTCGGGCCGCTTCCGGGCTCTCCTCGGAGATCCGGCAGGTGAGGGTCGTTTATCGGGAAACGGAAAAGGAGATGGTCATTTTGACCTCGGAAGGGACCTGGGTGGAGGAGACCCGGCCCTATTTCCTCCTGGCGGTGCAGGTGGTGGCGGCCCGGGAGGGGGAACTTCAACAGGGATACGAACCGGTGGGAGGCACGGTGGGGCTGGAACTCCTGGAGGAGGATCCTCCGGAGGAGGTGGCCCGGCGGGCGGCCGAGAGGGCCCTGCTCATGTTATCGGCCCGAAGGGCCCCGGGCGGACGGCTGCCGGTGGTGCTCTCCTCCTCCGCCGGGGGCACCATGATCCACGAGGCGGTGGGCCACGGCCTGGAGGCCGATCACGCCGAAGAGGGTTTTTCCGTCTATTCCGGCCGCCTGGGAGAGGAAGTGGCCTCGCCCCTTATCACCGTGATCGATGACCCCACCCTTCCGGGTCGGCGGGGTTCCTATCTCTTCGACGACGAGGGAGTGCCGGCCGAAAGGGTGGTCTTGATCGAGAAGGGGGTCCTTAAGACCTATCTTTACGACCGGGTCACGGCCCTCAAGTTCGGGAAGAGGCCCAACGGGCACGGACGCCGGGAATCCTACCGTCACCGTCCCCTTCCCCGTATGGCCAACACCTACATTGCTCCCGGTCCGCACGATCCCCGGGAGATCATTCGCAGTGTCCCTTACGGTCTTCTGGTGAAGAAGATGGGCGGGGGAGAGGTCAATCCGGTAACCGGGGATTTTGTCTTTGAGGTTACCGAGGGGTATCTGATCCAGGACGGAGAGGTGGGGGATCCCGTGCGGGGGGCCACCCTGGTGGGTAACGGCCCGGAGGTCCTCCGCACCATAGACATGGTGGGGAACGATCTGGGGTTCGGGATCGGTACCTGCGGAAAGGATGGTCAGGGGGTTCCGGTGTCCGATGCCCAGCCCACCCTGCGCATTCCGGAACTGGTGGTCGGCGGCGAAGTCCAATAACCGGGTGGTGAAAAGACCACCGCAGGAGGAGTAAAGATGGAATTGACGATTCTCGGTTCCGGAACGGGCTGGCCCCGGCGTGAAAGGAACGCCGCGGGCTACGTGCTGCGGGCCGGGGACTGGGTCCTTCTCCTGGATTGCGGCCCGGGGACCCTGCGGCGTCTCACCGAGGCCGGCGTGGATATCAACGAACTCGACCTCCTCTTCCTCTCCCACTGGCACCCGGACCATGTCTCCGATCTGGTGCCCTATCTCTTTGCCACCCGTTACGGGCTGGGATTCACCCGGGGAAGGCCGGTACGCCTGATCTCCGCCGAGGGGATCCGGGACTTTCTCAAGGCTCTACGGCAGGCCTACGGCCACTGGATCGATCCCCCGGAGGGGCTGCTGCAGATAATGGAACGACCGCGGGGGGTGCGTTCCCGGCTGGAATTTCCGGGTCTGGTCCTGGAGACGGCTCCGGCCAAGCACAATCCGGAGAGCCTGGCCCTCCGGGTGGAGGCCGAGGGTCGGGTCCTGGTCTATACCGGGGACACGGAATACAGCCCGGAGATAACCGAGCTTTCCCGCGGGGCGGATCTGCTGCTGGCCGAGTGTGCCTGCCCGGAGGATCGACCCGTGGAGGGCCATTCCACCCCCTCTCAGGCCGCCCGGATGGCCGCCGAGGCCGGGGTCCCGCGTCTGGTCCTCACCCATTTCTATCCCCCGTGCGATCAGGCCGATCTCCTCACCCCGGCCCGTAAGTTTTTCTCCGGGGAGATCCTCTTGGCCCGGGATCTTTTGCGCATTACAATTTAGTTCATGGATCCCAAGCTGCTGGAAAGTCTCAAACGCAAGGTCCAGCAGGAGCTGGTCAACCGCGAACGGGAAGTCCTGGAGTACTGGCTGGCGGAGCTGGAAAAGGTCTATCGGAAAAAACACCAGACCCTGGCGGAACTCAAAAGCGAGTTAAATCTCCTTATGGAAAAGATGCGGAAGCGGCTTTCGGTTATTCAAACCAAAGGGATTTAGAGAAACGTTTGAGCTGAGGGCCGAAGACCTCGGCCAGGGCCTCACGTACCTCGTCCTGACAGGTAAGGCGCAGGAGTTTTTCCACCACCTGCCGACACTGACGATAGGAAAGCTCCCGGATAAATAGTTTTACCTCCGGAATGCTCTGGGGGGTCATACTCAGTTCGTCCAGGTTCAGCCCTACCAGGACCGGGATATAGAGGAGTTCCCCGGCCATCTCTCCGCACATGGCCACCGGAATGCCGGCCCGATGGGCGGCTTCCACCGTGGTCCAGATGAAACGCAGCACCGCCGGATGCAGGGGTTCGTAAAGCTCGGAGACCTCCTGATTGCCCCTATCGATGGCCAGGGTGTACTGGATGAGGTCGTTGGTACCGATACTGAAGAAATCCGCCTCCTTGGCCAGGAGATCCGCCATGGCCACCGCGGAAGGCACCTCGATCATGGCCCCCACCGGGATCTCCGGATCGAAAGGGTGTCCCTCCTGCGCCAGTTCCTGTTTGATCTCCTCCACCAGGTTGCGGGCCCGCAGAAATTCGGTCACCCCGGAGATCATGGGAAACATGATCTTAACCTTTCCGTAGGCACTGGCCCGGAGGATGGCCCTCAGCTGGGTGCGGAACAGGGATTCCTCGCGCAGGCAGAGTCTGATGGCCCGGAGCCCCAGGGCGGGGTTGATTTCCCGGGGGAGATTCAGGACCGAGGCGAACTTGTCTCCGCCGAGGTCCAGGGTGCGGATGGTTACCGGATGAGGGGCCACGGTCTCCACTACCTGTCGATAGGTCTCAAAGAGGAGTTCCTCCGGGGGAAGGTCCTCCCGGGCCACGTAGAGGTATTCGGTGCGGAAGAGCCCCACCCCCTCGGCCCCGTATTCCCGGGCGTAGGGAATCTCCTCCGGGAGGTCCAGGTTGGCCCGGAGCACCACCCGGTGCCCGTCCCGGGTGACCGCCGGCAGATCCGCCACCTGGTGCAATCGGGACTGGAGTTTTCGGAACCGCCGTTCCCTCTGTTCGAATTCCCGAATGGTTTCGGGATCCGGATTCACGAAGATCTCCCCGGTGGTACCATCTACCGCCAGGAGATCTCCGGGGGAGATTTCCTCCAGGGCCCCTTTGGCCGCTACCACCGCGGGGATCCCCAGACTGCGGGCCACGATGGCCGTATGCGAGGTGCGACTTCCGGCCTCGGTAACGAAGGCCAGGGTGTTCTCCGGACGCAGGTTGATGGTATCGGCCGGGGAGAGATCCCGGGCCACGATGATGGCCCTCTCCGGACCACCGAGGGGTTTTTCGCCCCTCAGGGCCCCGATGATCATCTCCACCAGACCCTCGAGATCCCGGAACCTTTCCCGGAAATAGGCATCCGGAAGTTCGGAAAAGATCTTCTGGTATCTGCGGAGTACTTTGAGGAGGGCCCACTCGGCATTGAAGCCCTGCCGGATGATCTCCGAGGCCTCAGCCACCAGGGAGGGGTCCTCCACCAGGAAACGCTGGGCCTCGAAAATGGCCCGCACCTCTCCCAGGTTTTCCGGGATCCTTTCCTGGGCCCGGCGGATATTCCGGGCCGTGGTCTCCATGGCCTGCCGGAGACGCCGGATTTCCTCTTCGATTTCCTCGGGGGGGATACGGGTGCGGGTGACTTTGATGTGCCCGGGAAAGATCACGTGGGCCGGGCCTACCGCCACCCCGGCGGAGACTCCCAGGCCGCGCAGGGTCTTCATAGCCCTGCCTCCAGGATCCTCCGGGCGGTTTCCAGGGCCTCTTCGGCTTCTTCTCCCTCGGCGATGAGGCGCAGACGGGTACCGGTGCGGGCTCCCAGGGTCAGGACATCGAGGATGCTTCCGGCGTCCACCATCCTTTCGCCGTGTCCCAGTCGTACCTGAGCCCGCAGCCCCCTGAGGGCCTTGGCCAGTCGTGCCGCCGGTCGAGCATGAAGGCCCAGAGCGCCGCGGATCTCGATCTCCGCCTCAATCCTCTTGGGTTCCTTCCCCTCCATCCTCCTGGCTTCCGCCGCTTAATTCCCTCTCTATGTCCTCTTCGGCCTCGCTCATCACCTGGTCGAACTCGTCCCCCAGTTCATCCCCGAACTCCGCCCCCATCCTTTCCATGAAGCGTTTTACCTGTCTGGGGTCCTCCTCGTTCAGATCCCCGAAAAGAGCGGGGTCAGCCAGACGCTCCAGACGGGAATCCAGGGACAGCCGGACCCTCACCCGGGATACCAGTTTGCGCATCCTGCGCGAGCCGCAGCGACGGCAATAGGGCTGGAAATCCTCCTCCCTAAAGACCAGATGTTCGGAGACCCGACGACAGTCCAGACACAGATATTCATACAGAGGCATTTTGAGCCCTCCGCGTCTCCCGGAGATCCCGAAAGTGTTTCTTGAGTAAACGGATAAGGAAGAGGGTGTTCAGGGAAACCTCGCCGTCGCCGTTTAAGTTTTTGAGGGGGATTTCGGCCCGGGCCTTTTCCCGGTGCCCCCCGGCGAACCCCAGCGCCCCGAAGGCCTTGCTGGCCAGGCGCCCGGCGTTCTTGCGATAACCGTCGCAGCGAATGATGATCACCAGCCGCTGACGATATTCTCCGGAGACAAAGACCCAGCCCACTTCCTGAACATGATTGAGAAAGTCGGCGATCACCACCAGGATATCCGGATTGGGAACCCGCCCCACATGGGTGAAGAGACGGTGCTTGCGAAACTTCATGTTCTCCAGGGCCAGTTTGACATATTTGAGCTCGGAGCGCCGAATATCCGCGGCCTCGATCTTGTGCAGGAGGTGCCGGTTCATGTGTTTGAAGAGATGATGGAAACAGATGACGTCCTGAAGACTGCAATGTTTTTCGAAATTGTCGGTATCGGTCTTGATGCCGTAAATGAGGGCCGTGGCCAGGGCCACCGAGGGCTTGATCCCGGCGGTGCGCAGATATTCGCCTAGAATGGTGGAGGTGGCCCCGTAATGCGGCCGAATGTCCACATAAGGGGCTTCCCAGCCTTCGGTCTCGGGATGATGATCGATCACCGCGTCGAACTGGATCTCCTGAAACAGGGCATTATGGGGGGGTTGGGCATCCACCAGGACCTTTTTGGTGAATTCCTTGGGATCGATCTGGGACCTTTTGACCACCGGAATCCGCAGGAGCTTGATCATGAGCTGGTTGTTGATGCGCCGGATCTCGTTGACATGGGCGATGACCACCTGGGAGACCCGCTGGGCCAGCAAGCGCTTGACCGCCAGGGCGCTGGCCAGAGCGTCCGGATCGCCCCAGATCAGGATGAGGACCCGATCGTCCTTACGAAACAGGGAAAGAAAGGTCTTTAAACGTTCCCGATTGGAGCGAAACCGCAGCCGTTTACTGTTTCCGTTGCCTGAGCCCATGGTTTTTAACAAAAAAAGCCTCCCTTAATATAGACCCAGGGAGGCTACTTCTTTTGCGTAATAAGTTAAGCCCTCCTTGAGACAAAAATCAAGGCCCTCCTCATCCATATTTCCGGCTATATAGGACGGAATACAGGGATGGCCGGAAATTATTTCAATAGGTTTTTTCTTTTCTTCGAATTCGTATGGAGGAGGTCGAAAAGAAAACTCGGAATGTGTAAGGGCCACGGCCCGAAGGATTTTCAGGCTGGTGCGTACCGGCTGAAAGAGCCGGGGGTCCAGGACATGGAGCTGGAATCCCCGACAGATCTGTCCCCGCCATTTATCGAAGGTGGGGGTAAAGAGGGTGGGGCGCAGGCGGGCCCCGGGGAGATCGATATCGCCGAGGATCCGCAGGACCCGCCGGGGGTCGAGCCAGGGGGCCCCGAAGAGTTCGAAGGGACGGGTGGTTCCCCGACCCTCGGAGAGATTGGTCCCTTCGAGAAGGACCTGGCCGGGATAGACCAGGGCCGTATGGAAGGAGGGCATGTTGGGGGAAGGGGGCACCCAGGGGAGTCCGGTCTCCGGGAAATACATTCGGCGGCGGTAGCCGGTCATCTTGATCACCCTCAGGGGCAGGGAAAGACGCTGGCGGCGGTGAAAGAGTAAGGCGGCCTCTCCCGGGGTCAGGCCGTGGCGCAGGGGAAGTTCGGCATATCCCACCAGGGAGGAATATTCCGGCTGGAGAAGCGGGCCTTCCAGGGTGGAACCCAGGGGGTTGGGGCGGTCCAGGACCACCACCTCCACCCCGGCTTTTTCGGCGGCGGGAAGCAGCAGCCACAGGGTCCAGAGATAGGTATAGACCCGGCAGCCCACGTCCTGCAGGTCCACCAGAAGGAGGTCCAGATCAGCCAGCACCTCCGCGGAGGGGGCCAGACGCGGGCCGTAAAGGCTATATATCGGCAGTCCGGTAAGGGGGTCCTCTCGGTCCGGGGTCCCGATCATGTTGGCCTGTTCGGTGCCGTAGAGACCGTGCTGCGGGGATAAAAGCCGTTTCAGGCGGGGGCCCAGGAGTTCCTTAAGGGCCAGGTGAGCCGGAACCAGATGGCCGGTTACCGCCGCCTGGTGGGTGAGAAGTCCCACCCGGCTGTATCGCCGCAGCCAGGAGGGATTCTCCGCCAGGAGTACGTCCAGACCGCTCCTTACCCTCATGAGGAGGCCAGCTCCATACGCCGAATGTAAGCCTGGATCCCGTCGGCGATGCCCCGGGCCACCTCCTGTAAATAACGGTCGGAACGCAGCCGTCGGGCCTCAGTGGGGTTGGTGATAAAGGAGATCTCCACCAGCACCGCGGGCATACGCGTGCCTATGAGCACCACGAAGGGGGCTTTCTTGACCCCCAGGTCCTTTACACCCCGGTATCGCCGGGAGAGACGGGCTACCAGATGTTTCTGGATCTCCCGGGCCAGGGTGCGCGATTCCTCGATCTTGGTGTTACGCAGGATCTTCTTGAGCAGACTCTGGAGTTCGCTCAGGGAATGGCGGGAGATGGCGTTCTCCATGGCGGCCACCCGCATGGCCTCGGGATCGGTGGTGAAGGAGAGATAATAGGTTTCGATACCGTGAGCCCTCCGGTTGGGGGAGGCGTTGACGTGGACGGAGATAAAGAGATCGCCCCTTTTCATGTTGGCCAGGGCCGAACGTTTGATAAGGGGGACAAAGACATCCCGATTGCGGGTAAGGATGACCTCACAGCCCAGGCGTTTGCGCAGTTCCCGGGCCAGGTAACGGGATACACGAAGGGTGATGTCCTTTTCCCTCAATCCGTAAAGTCCCAGGGCTCCGGGGTCGTGGCCACCGTGTCCCGGGTCGATGACGATGCGCCGCACCTTAAGCCCCAGTTGCTGGGCCAGGGAATAACAGGCCTTTCCCGGAGGTGGTCGGGGTTTTTCACCGGTTCGGGGAGCCGGGGGCCGGGTCTTCTTCTCCTCGCCCAGTAGATCGATGACCACCCGCGGGGGATGAGACAGATAAAAGGCCCGGTAGGTGGTGAGGCTTTTGAGATCCAGCACCACCCTTACCGTATCCGGACGATACTGTCCCAGGCGCACCCGGGTAAGGAGTCCGTCGCGGATGGGAATCTCCGGCCGGAGATAAGGGGAAAGGCGCGAGGGACGCAGATCCACAAAGACCCGAGGAGGTTTCCCCTGATGGGCCCGGAGGGCATGATCCTCGAAGGAGACCGGGGCGGTAAGATCCACCACCACGCGGCTATAGTCCTCCCCGGACCAGTGCCGGATGCCCTTGACCGTGGCCATCTTCCCGGGGGAAGGATGGGGTTCTTTCCGGGATTTTGGCGGGGAGGCCGGCGGGGATCTCAGCCTTTGCACCATGTCTCCGTGGGGATAGCGTTTGCGGATCAGGGCCTCGAGTTCCCGGGCCCGTACCGGATCCTGCAGGAGATGGCGATAGATCTGGGCCGCCTCATAGAGGGCGTCGTCCGCTAGCGGACTTTCCGGATAATGCACCCAGATCATCCGGTAGCGACGCAGGGCTTCCTCCAGGTCCTGCCGCCGGTGAGAATATCCGTAGAGGTTACGATAGAGACGGGCGGTCCAGAGAAGGGCCTTGGGGGCCTCGGGACTTTCGGGATAACGCAGATAGACCCGGCGGAAACGGTTGATCACCCGGATCCAGTAACGCCGGTAATGTTGCTGCTGGGGGGATTGGCTGAAGCGTTCCAGTTCCTTTTTGGCGGCGACCAAGGCCTTTTCCGAGGGGCTCAGGGCATGTGCGCTCAGAGAGAGGAGGAGAAGGACCCCGGCCACCAGGGCGAGAATTCTCATAGTCCCGATTTTACTAGAAGATCCCGCAGTTCAAAGATCAGGTCCAGGGCCTGGCGCGGGGTGAGATCTTCGGGGTTTACGGCCAGCAGACGTTCCTTAAGGGGGAGATAGGGGTCGAAGAGGGGAAGCTGGCGGGGTTTTTCCGCCGGAGGCGGGGAGGAGGGGCGTTCCTCGAGTCGGTTCAGGATCTCCCGGGCCCGATTTATTACCTCCGGGGGAAGACCGGCCAGGGCCGCTACCTGGACCCCGTAGGATTCGCTGGCCGGTCCGGGTTGCAGGCGGTAAAGGAATACGATGCGATCCTTCCAGGTCCGCACCGCCACGTTAAAGTTGCGGGCCGCGGGGAGTTCCCGGGCCAGTTCGGTAAGCTCATGATAATGGGTGGCAAAAAGGGTCAGAGCTCCGCGGCGATGGAGATATTCAGCCACCGCCCAGGCGATGGAAAGCCCGTCGTAGGTGCTGGTTCCCCGGCCGATCTCGTCCAGGATCACCAGGCTCCTTTCCGTGGCGTTGTGCAGGATGTTGGCGCATTCGGCCATCTCCACCATGAAGGTGGAACGCCCCCGGGAAAGCTCGTCCGAGGCTCCGATGCGACTGAAGATCCGGTCGCAGAGACCGATGCGCGCGGTTTCCGCGGGAACGAAGCTCCCTATATGGGCCAGGAGCACGATAAGGGCGGTCTGCCGCAGAATGGTGGATTTTCCGGCCATGTTGGGCCCGGTGATGATGAGGAGCCGGGAGTCCTCCGGCGAGAGCCTTACGGTATTGGGCACGAAGTTGCCGGCGGGAAGCACCTTCTCCAGCACCGGATGTCGCCCCTCCACGATCTCGATCCCCGGTTCCTCCGTGATCTCCGGGCGGACATAGCGGTTTTCCTCCGCCACCTCGGAGAGTGAAAGCAGGGCATCCAGTTCTCCCAGGGCCCGGGCGGTCTCGCGCAGGCCCTCGGCCTGTTCAGCCACCGCCTCCCGTAATTCGAGGAAGATCTGGTATTCCAGTTCCTTTATGCGTTCGTCTGCGGAAAGCACCCGGGCCTCAAATTCCTTGAGTTCCGGGGTGATGAAGCGTTCGGCGTTTGCGAGGGTCTGTTTGCGGATGTAGTCTGCGGGCACGCGGGAAAGATGGCTCTTGGTGACCTCAATATAATAACCGAAGACCCGGTTGTAGCCCACGCGCAGGTTGGGGATACCGGTGCGACGGCGTTCCCTTTCCTCGATCTGGGAGAGATAGCGCAGGGCGTTTTCCTTGAGATCGCGCAGTTCGTCCAGTTCCGGATGCACTCCGGGCCGCACCAGGCCGCCCTCCCGGGGGCTGGCGGGGACCTCGTCCAGGAGGGTTCGGGTGAGCCGTTCCTCCAGGGCGGAAAAATCGGCCAGGCGTTCCCGAAGACGGGAAAGGAGCCCCGGGGTCGGGGCCAGCAGCTCCCGGATACGGGGCAGTTCGCTCAGGGCCCCTCGCAGGGCCACCAGGTCGCGCGGGCCGGCCAGACGCAGAGCGCAACGGGTGGCCAGGCGTTCCAGGTCCGGGACCCGGGTGAGGGCCTCGCGCAGGGCCCGGCGAAGTTCCTGGTCCTCCAAGAGGATTTCGATGGCTTCCTGGCGCGAGCGGATGGTTTCTGGATCCCGTAAAGGATAAAGGATCCAGTGCCGCAGGGTGCGGCCTCCCATGGCGGTGCGGGTGCGGTCGAGTACCCAGAGGAGGGAATGGCGTACCGAGCCATCGAAACGATTGCGAACCAGCTCCAGGTTCCTTTTGGTGGCCTCGTCCAGGACCAGGTGCTGTCCGGGAAAATAGGGTCGCGGCAGGGAGATGCGTCCCAGGGCCTCCCGTTCGTTTTCCTCCAGATAGGCCAGAACCGCTCCCAGGGCCCGCAGGGCCTCGGGAAGGTCTCCGAAACCGAGCCCGGCCGGGTCTTCCACGGAGAAATGCGCCGAGAGGATTTCAGTGGCCCGTTTTTCCTGGAAATCCGGAGCCGGGCGAAAGGTGAAGGAGAGGTGAGGCAGAAGCCCCCGGAATTCTTCCAGCGGTTTTTCCGGAAATCCCTCGGGGACCAGGATCTCGCGGGGTTCGAGACGGAAGATCTCGTTATGCAGGGCTTCCCGGTCTTCGAGAACCGTGGCCCGCAGGTCTCCGGTGGACAGTTCCAGCACCGCCAGGCCGAAACGGCGCCCGGGGAAAAGGGCGCACAGGTAATGATTCTCTTTATCCGGAAGCCCTTCCGGATCCAGAAAGAGCCCCGGGGTGACCACCCGGACCACCTCCCGGCGCACCAGCCCCCGGGCCTCCCTGGGGTCTTCCACCTGTTCACAGATGGCCACCCGTTTTCCGGCCTCCACCAGTTTGCGGAGATAGGCCGCGGCATGGGCCACCGGGACTCCGCACATGGGTACCCGCTTTCCCCCTCCGGCCTCCCGCGAGGTTAAGGCGATGTCCAGAAGACGCGAGGCCTCCTCGGCGTCCTCAAAGAACATCTCGTAAAAATCTCCCAGCCGGAAAAAGAGAATACAGTCCGGATAGCGACTCTTGATCTCGAAGTATTGGCGGAACATGGGGGTGAAGCGGGAGCTCATGGAAAACGGTTAAAAGACCTGGACTTCCTCAAGGTCTTCGGGCTGGGCAAAGATCTGGATACCGAGTTTTTCCGCTACCTTGCGGGCCTCGGGATCCACCATGGGAGAGATGATCAGACGGCGCTCCACCTTTTGTCCTTCCTTTTCCTCGTAGAAACGCACCTTGCGTTCAAAGGCGTACACTTCGGCCTTGCTCACCGAGCTTTTAAGTTCCGCTACCCACACCTTACCGTCTTTTATGAGGAGATCGATTTCCACCTGATCCGGATGTCCGAAGACCTGCCCGGTCTCGTCGTAGGCGAGATAGCGACTGACTTGGAAGCCCCCGAACTCAGAAAGGATTTCAGCCAGGGCTTCGCGAAAGGCATGTTCGGAATAAAGCCCCCACCGTGCCCCCAGGGCCCCTATGGTGCGATCTATTCTTCGATCCACCCGCCTGACTTCCTTTAACATCTCCTCCCAGCGCTGATCACTTTCCCTCTTGAGTTCCTCCCAGCGTCGATTCATCTCCTCCCAGCGCTGGTCGCTTTCCTTCTTGAGTTTCTGGAATTCTTGCCAGAGCCGGGCATTTTCCCCCGTGAGCTCCTCCCAGCGTCGGTCGCTTTCCCTCTTGAGTTCCTGGAAATCCTCGCGCAGACGCTTGATCTCTTCGAGGAGGCGTTCGAACCGCGCTTCGGCCTCCTCACGGGGAAGGGCTTTTTCGTAGAGGATGCGCTCTACGGCCACACGGGTCTCCGGGTGCTCGGAAAGCATCCGGGGAAGGAGTTCGTTTAGGATCTTTTCAATCTCTTCCCGGCGCATCAACCCTATTATAACCCGAAAATTGCTTCAGGGCCTCAAGGACCGGGTTCGGGACCAGATAGCGCACGGAAAGCCCGGCCTTAAGTCTGCGGCGGATCTCGGTGGAAGAGATATCCAGGCGGGTTACCGGAAGAAAGAAGACCTCCTTCTCCGGAAAGAGTTCCCGGGCCCGGCGTTCCGCCTCCGAAAGAGAAAGATCCCCCCGGCTCACCACCACTAAATGGGCCAACTCCGGCAGCTGGCGATACCGATACCAGGTCTCAATCTCCAGGAAGGCATCAAGCCCCAGGATAAAAAAGAATTCGTGCTCCGGATAAAGACTTCGCAGCTCCCTCAGGGTTTCCACGGTATAGGAGGGACCGGGCCTTTTCCCCTCCAGATCCAGGACCCGAAAGGCGGGATGATCCCGGATGGCCAGTCCTACCAGCTCAAACCTTACGGCAAAGGGAAGATGGGGCTCGTCGCGTTTGTGGGGCGGGGTCCCTGCAGGGATAAACCAGACCTCGGAAAGCCTCAGGGCCTCGCGCACTTCTTCGGCCACGCGAAGATGTCCCAGATGAACGGGATCGAAGGTGCCCCCGAAGATTCCGATTTTCATTTAGACCCCCGAACCTTTGAAGTAGAATAGAAGATCGGCACCGAAAGTCAACGATGAAGCGCGAGAGACTGGATAAGGTCCTGGTAGCCCGGGGGCTCGCGGAGAGCCGGGAGAAGGCCCAGGCCCTGATCATGGCCGGCGAGGTCTTTGTGGAGGGGCGAAGGGTGGATAAGGCCGGAACCCGGGTTCCGCTTGAGGCCCGGATTGAGATCCGGGGTCGAGGACTTCCCTATGTGTCGCGCGGGGGCCTCAAGCTTGAGGGGGCCCTTAAGGCCTTCGGGCTTTCGGTAAAGGGATGGATTTGTGCGGATTTCGGGGCCTCCACCGGGGGTTTTACAGATTGTCTTTTGCAACACGGTGCGGCCCGGGTCTATGCCTTCGATGTGGGACGGGGGCAGCTCCACGCAAGGCTAAGGCGCGATCCCCGGGTGGTGGTCCGGGAGGGGGTGAACGTCAGATACTTAAAGTCCGAGGATCTCCCCGAGAAAGTGGACCTGGTGACCATCGATGTGTCTTTTATTTCCTTAAAGAAGGTACTTCCTGCGGCAAGAGAGATCCTTAAGCCCGGGGGGTTAGTTCTCGCCCTGATCAAGCCCCAGTTTGAGGTGGGGCCGCGGGAGGTGGGCCGGGGCGGAGTGGTGCGGGATCCGGCCCGACATCGCCGGGTAATCGAGGAAATCTGGCGCTTCGGAGAGGAAGAACTGGGCCTTCGGGCCCTGGGGGTGGCCGAAAGCCCGCTTCCCGGTCCGGCCGGGAATCGCGAATTTTTCATTTTGTTCCAAAAATCTCCTTTACAAGGGGAGCAGAGGTTGTTATTTTGCCCGGAGAAGCCCGAAGAGGAGGTCGGCGGTGAAGATCGTGTTTGATCCCGAGGTGCCGGAAGAGCTGCGCGAAGAGATCCAAACCCTCATAGAAAATGAAAATATAGAAAGCCCCTGCCCGGAGTGCGGGGCAGAAGAGATATACGTAGCGCTCATGGAAGGCATGCTGGACGTAAAATGCTACGAGTGCGGCCATTCCTTTGTGGAAATAGAGCTGGAAGAAAGCGAGGAATAAATCTCCGATCCTAAAGGGACCTTGAGTCGGCGAGGAAGACCAGAGGGCTTTGCTGCGGTGCGGTAAGAAACCGTCCCGGAGGGTCAGCCTTTGGTCCTCTCGATATAGGCGTAGGCGTTGTGGGCGTGGATGGATTCGAAGTTTTCCGCGGAGACCGCAAACCAGGTGATATCCGGATGATCGAGAAGCCGCCGGGCCACCTCCCTTACCACGTCCTCCACGAAACGGGGTTGCCGATGGGCGGTTTCGGTCACAAATTTCTCGTCCGGGCGCTTGAGCAGAGGGTAAATAGGGCTTGAGGCCGAGGACTCCACGATCTCGATCAGGTCCTCGAGCCAGACAAAACGCTTAAAGCGTACCCTTAAATCCACCTCTCCCCGCTGGTTGTGGGCCCCGATCTCGCTTATGGCCTGGGAACAGGGACAGACGGTCATCACCGGCACCTTCACCCCCAGCAGGATGTCCAGGTAGGATTCGCCCTTGGCCCCGGCGATAAGACACTGGTATTCCATAAGCGAGGGAGCCCGGCTCACCGGGGCCTCTTTTTTCAGGAAGTAGGGGAACCTTATCTCCAGATGGGCCACCTTGGCCGCCAGTCTTTCCCGCATGCGATCCAGAATGGCCGGAATGTTCCGGATATGGATCTCCTCCCGGAACTCGTTCAGGATCTCGATGAAACGGCTCATGTGCGTGCCCTTGAATTCCCGGGGCAGATCCACAAACATGTTGATCTCCGCCACGGTGTGCTGCAGCCCCCGCCGTCGGTCCAGCACGGAGACCGGATAACGGATTCCCTTGATGCCCACCTTGTCAATGGGAATTTCGCGGGGATCGTAAAGACTCTGGACGTCCTTAAGTTCCATACCGGCGCAGATATTCCACCAGTTCTCTGGCCCGCTCCATGGAAGGAGATTCCAGCCCCAGAAGGCTGCGGCCCTCCCTCTCCGCCCGGAGGATCTCCGGGTCCTCGGGGAAGGAAAGGATCGGTTCAACCCCCAGAAAAGAAGCCAGATATCTTTCGTCTTCCGGACCGCGTACCGCATTCCCCACTACCACCACCTTTTCCAGATGCAGATCCCGGGCCAGGCGCAGGATCTGACGCGTGGTCTCCAGGCTTCCGCGATAGGGCTGGGTGACCACCAGGATGAAATCCATGGGCACCACCGTGGAACGGCCAAAGTGTTCCACCCCGGCCTCCATATCCACCACCACCGCCTCCCGGGCCTGAAGGATCAGAAAGGAAAGGAGCCGTCGCAGCACGGTCTGCTCCGGACAGGCACACCCCCCGCCGGCCTCCCTTATGGCCCCGAGCACCATGAGACGGAGTCCGTCCCGGGTGAGCATGAACCTTTCCGGAAGGTCCTCGATGCGGGGGTTAAGGGTGTAATAGGGCCCCTGTTTCTGGGCGCGCTCGGCAAGAAGCTCCCGCATCTCGGAAAGGGGGGTGAGCCTCTCCGTCTCCGAAAAACCCAGAAGACGCCCTAAGTGCGGACTGGGGTCGGCATCAATGGCCAGAACCTCGTAGCCCGCATCCAGCAAAGCCCCGCAGAGAAGGGCCGCGATGGTACTTTTTCCTACTCCGCCCTTTCCGCAAAAGGCGATTTTCATGCCTTGGATTCTACCACCTTTTCCAGGGTTTCCCAGGGGATTTCTCCGGGACGCAGGAGTTCCGGGCGCCCGGAGACCACGGAAACCAGAGTGGAGGGTTTGCGTCCCGGGGTGGCTCCTCCATCCAGGATGAGGTCCACCTCGGGGAAATAATGGGCCACTTCCTCGGCGGTGCAGGCGGGGTGTTCCCCGGAAAGATTGGCGCTGGTTCCGGTTACCGGCCGGCCGAAAAGCCGGGGGATCTCCCGGGCCAGCGGATGAGCCGAGAGCCTCAGGGCCACGGTGCCGGTCTCGGCGGTGACCCAGGGAGGAACCTCGGCCCGGGCGCGGAACACCAGGGTGAGCGGCCCGGGCCAGAAGTTTTCGATCAGGACCCGGGCCACCCGGGGTACCTCTTCCACCCAGCGTTCCAGTTCCTCGAGGTCTCCCAGGAGCAGGAGAACGGGTTTTTCCCGGCGCCGGCGTTTAAGGGCGTAAAGGTGTTCCACCGCCGGACGATGCAGGGGATCCACCGCCAGTCCGTAAAAAGTCTCCGTGGGAAGCGCCACCACTCCCCCGTCCCTGAGGATCTTCAGGGCCTCGCTTAAGGCCTCTTCCTCTTCCGCCCGAAGGATCCTCATCCGGAAGCCAGCCTCTGCCGGTAAGCCGCAAGCCTCTCTCTCAAACTTTCCTCGCTAAGGGAGAGGATCTCCACGGCCAGGAGGGCGGCGTTTACGAAGTTCCCGATCCCTACCGTGGCCACCGGCACCCCGCGGGGCATCTGCACTATGGAGAGCAGGGCGTCAAGGCCGTTCAGCGGCCCGGCAGCTACCGGAACGCCAATTACCGGGACCGTGGTGTGCGCGGCCACCACCCCGGGAAGGTGGGCCGAAAGCCCGGCCCCGGCGATGATCACCCGGATGCCCCGCCTGCGGGCCTCCTCGGCATAACGCCGGACCTTTTCCGGACTGCGGTGCGCCGAGGCCACCTCCACCTCGTAGGGCACGGCAAATTCCCTTAAGATCTCCTCGGCCTTTTCCACTCCGCTGAGATCGCTCTTACTTCCCACGAGAATACCTACCCGCGGGGGAAGGTGCCGCAAGGCCTTGGCCCCGATGTCCCGCCGGAAGTGAACCTTTTCAAAATGAATCTTTTCTACCGCCTGGTAGGCCTTCCGCATGGCCTGCGGGATGTCCTCGGCCAGGGCCGTAACCCCCAGCACCCGCCCCCCGGAGGTGACGAGTTTTCCGTCTTTCCGCGTCGTTCCGGCGTGAAAGACCTTGACCCCGGGGATCCTCTCCGCCTCCTCGATCCCGGTGATGACCTTTCCCTTTTCGTACTTTCCGGGATAGCCGCCTGAGGCCATGACCACGCAGACCGCGGCCTCCGGACGCACCCGGACCTCACATTCCGCAAGGCGGCCAGAGAAGGCGGCCTCGATGAGTTCCGCGAGATCGGTCTCAAGCCGCATGAGGACCGGCTGGGCCTCCGGGTCCCCAAAACGGCAGTTGAATTCGAGCACGTAGGGCCGCCCCTCAACGATCATAAGCCCGGCGTAAAGGACCCCGAAATAAGGGGCCCCTTCCTGGGCCAGGGCCCTAATGGTGGGTTTCATGATGCCTTCCATGATCTCTTCGGCCAGGGCTTCGGTGACCACCGGGGCCGGGCTGTAGGCCCCCATGCCCCCGGTGTTCGGCCCCCGGTCGCCGTCAAGAAGGGGTTTGTGGTCCTGGGAGGAGGGAAGCGGAAGCACGGTTTCACCGTCGGTAAGGACCATGAAGGAGGCCTCCTCCCCGACTAGACACTCCTCGATCACCACCCGGGCCCCGGCCTCCCCGAAGACCCTCTCCACCATGATCCGGTCCACCGCGGTGAAGGCCTCCTCAAGGCTTCGGGCCACCACCACTCCCTTTCCCGCGGCCAGACCGTCGGCCTTGACCACGATGGGGACGCCCTTCTTTTCGATGTAGCGCTTGGCGGCCTCGGGATGGTCGAAGACCTCAAAGGCCGCGGTGGGGATGCCGTATTTGGCCAGAAGCTCCTTGGTGAAGACCTTGCTCGCCTCAATCCGGGCCGCCGCGGCCGAAGGCCCGAAGACCTTAAGCCCCTCTTTGGCAAAATGATCGGAAAGCCCCCGGGCCAGGGGATCCTCCGGCCCCACCACCGTAAAGTCCACCCCTTTCTCCTTTGCCAATCGCGAAAGGGCCTCAAAGTCAAAGGGATCAAGCGGAACACACTCGCACTTTTCCTCCGCCGCGATCCCGGCATTTCCCGGGGCGCAATAGACCCTTTCCACCCGGGGACTCTGCGCAAGCTTCCAGCAAAGGGCGTGCTCCCGTCCGCCTCCTCCCACCACCAGAACCTTCATCTTTTTGCCTCCTCTTAGAGTTTTTCCTTAAGACTCAAAACAAGTCTCTCGAGCTCCCGAACATAGATTTCTTTTATTCGCCCATAGACCTCTTCGGCAAGTTTTTCGTCGTAAAGATGCGCACAGAGATTCCGGTCGGAAAGCATATCCAGGAGTAGATCGTCGTTTTCGATGAGTCCGTAGCGGAAGGCCTGTTTGATGCAGTCCCGCGGAAAATGGCACTCGACTCCCTTGTAGGCCAGGATGCGCTTCAAGGCCTTCCAGCAGAGTTCTACCGTTAACTCAAAACGCTGGATCACCCCGTCGCGATCAAGCTCATCTTTGGCCTGCGCGAGGGCCTCTTTTAAGCGCCAAAAGGCCTTCTCCAGCTTTAAAAGGCCCTCCTCGGCCTCAACCCTGCGCGTCATAGAGGAGCACTCCCTCGCTTTTTACCCGTTCGGCAAACTCCGGGGCCACCTCGCTCTCAAAGAGGAGGTCCACCGGATAGATCCCGGCCAACTCGTCCACCTCCTCTCGCAGAATGCGCTTTTCCCGGTGCGAAAGCTTTCGGCCGCAAAAGACGAAAAGATCTATATCAAAACCGCTTCTGGCCCTTTTTCCCCGGGAAAGGGAGCCGAAAAGATAGATGGCCCGGGGATTAAGTCTTGCCGCAAGATGTTCGGTGATGCGTCTTAAGCGTTCCTCAAGTTTGGGGGAAAGGGAAAGATTCTTAGAGTTCTTCGGGGATCTCCTCAAGGCGCACCAGGTCCTCATAGGTCTCCCTTTTTCTTACCACGAAAAAGCGCTCTCCGTCCACCAGGACCTCGGCGGCCCGGGGACGGGAATTGTAGTTGGAGGACATGACGAACCCGTAAGCCCCGGCGGAAAAGACCGCAAGATAGTCCCCGGGCACCACCGGAGGAAGGTGCCGTTCCCGGGCCAGGAAATCGCCGCTCTCGCAGATGGGGCCCACCACATCGGCCCGGATGGTCTCCTCGCCGGGGATCTCCCGCACCGGCGCAATGCGGTGGTAGGCCTGATAGAAGGCCGGACGGATGAGGTCGTTCATCCCGGCATCCACGATCACGAAGTTGCGTCCGGGCTCCTCCCCCTTCGGGGGATGGGACTTTACGTAGAGCACGCGGGTTACCAGGATGCCGGCGTTTCCGGCGATCACCCGTCCGGGTTCAAGGATGAGGGTGGTCTCCGAAAGACCCGAAAGCTCTTCCTTCAGGGCCCGGGCGTATTCCTCAGGCGGCGGGGGTTCCTCTTCCCCATAGACGATTCCGAGCCCTCCCCCGAGGTCGAGAAAACGCAGGGGAAGTCCTTCCTCCCGGAGGCGCAGATAAAGGGCCTTTAACCTCCTCAGGGCCTCCACAAAGGGGGAAAGTTCCGTAAGCTGGGAGCCGATGTGGCAGTCCACCCCCAGGGGCTTAAGGAAGGGGTCCTCCCGGGCCCGCAAATACGCCTGATAGGCCACCTCCTCCGGGAGCCCGAATTTGTTTTTCTTAAGCCCGGTGGAGATGTAAGGATGGGTGCGGGGATCCACATCCGGGTTCACCCGGATGGCAAAGGGGGCGGGTTTCCCGAGTCTTCGGGCCACCCGGGAAAGGGCCTCTAGCTCCCCCAGGCTTTCCACATTAAACATCAGGATGCCGGCGGAAAGGGCCTCCTCCATCTCCCGTTCGGTCTTCCCCACCCCGGAAAAGACGATCCTTTCCGGAGGGATCCCGGCCTTTAAGGCCCGGTAAAGCTCCCCTCCGGAGACGATGTCCGCCCCGGAACCCTCCCGGGAAAGGAGCCTCAACACCGCGAGATTGGAGTTGGCCTTAACCGAGTAGCAGACGAGATGCGGGATGCCGGAGAAGGCCTCATCAAAGACCCGGAAATGGCGTCTCAGGGTGGCCGCGGAGTAAATATAGACCGGGGTTCCTGCCGCCTCGACGATTCTCCTTACCGGGACCTCTTCGGCGTAAAGTTCTCCCTGACGGTACTGAAAGTAGTGCATGGCCCTTACCTCGAAATTCAGGGAATCAGACAAACCTCCGGGCTTTGCGGCCCGGGGACCAGGGTGCCGTAGTAGGATAAAAGAGGCTCCACCGAATAGCAAGTTCTTATTCCGGCCCGGGCGGAGGTGTCGTAAAAGGAGGCCTCCGGAACCGGGGGAAAGGTGGTCTCTCCCGCAGGAGTGCGGCGTCGCACCCGGTAAAGAACCCTCCCGTGGAGCGGGAATCGGTGCAGGTCCAGGGTCACCGGATTCCAGCTCAGAAAGACGGTGTGGGGAAAGAGACGCCGGGCGGTCAGGTTCTCCGGGGGCCGGGGAGGAGTGGTCCAGCAGAATCCCCGGGATGGGGTCCAGGCGCTGACCGAACGGAAACCTTTTATGGCCCGCATTCGATAGGTGTAACACCAGCCCGGTCGCAGATCCCTGTCCCGATAGGTGAAGAGGGGTTGCTGCGCCGGAGATTTCCCGAAGGGTACCCGAAAGGTTCGGTGTAGCTCGGGGCCGGGTCTTCCCGCCGGTCGGGCCGAACGACTTATCTCAAAAGCCTTGATCCTGCGGAGATCGTAGCCCCGGATATCCTCCACCGGGACCCGAACGGTGAGTTCGACGAAGAAGGGATGCAGGATCACCCTGAAAGCGGAGGGAGGCCGGGGACGGGCCGCTTCCGGAGGCACCGGAGGAGCCTTCCGCCCGCATCCGGTAAGGAACAAACACGCGAAAAGGATCACGATTACCCGAAACATAATCCTTACATAGCATAAAATAGGCACTCTCCCCAGATCCCGGGGGCTCCACAGGGGTCTTTTTCCGGGTATCATAGGAAGTATGAGGGAAGAAAAACGCTACGGAGAACGGGCCATTGAGGAGGCCGAGCTTGAGGCCTGGCCCAATCCCTACCCGGATCGCGACTACCGCATAGATATTACCTTTCCGGAGTTCACCTGTCTCTGTCCGCGTTCGGGTTATCCGGACTTTGCCACCATCAGGATTTCCTATATTCCCGACCAGAAGATCGTGGAGTTACGTTCGCTTAAGCTCTGGCTGAACAAGTTCCGGGGTCGCTATATCTCGCACGAGGCGGCCACCAACGAGATCTTCGACGCCCTCTGGCGGCTCCTGGAGCCCCGGGAGCTAAAGGTGGTGGGGGACTTTAACCCCCGGGGGAACGTCCACACGGTGATCACGGTGGAGCGTCGCCGGGAAGAATGAGCCCCAGACGCCAGCGGGTCTATTTTTCCGCCGGGGTTTCCTCGGTGTCCTCGGGTTCGGGAAAATAGATCTTCTTGTAATAGATCAATCTTCGGCACAGAGGACATTCGTAATAGCGGTCGTCCCGCTGAAGTTCATTGAAAAGCTGCGGGGGGATGTGCATGTGACAGCCCTCGCAGGTGCCGTTATCCACCCCTACGATGGCCAGCCCTCCGCGCCGGGAGCGAATGAATTCATAACGCTGGAGCAGATTCTGGGGCACGGCCCGGGCCAACCCCTCCCTTTCTCCCAGGTAGCGTTCCTTCTCCTTTTCCAGTTCCGCACATCGGGCTTCATAGAGGGCCCGTTCTTCGGCTACCTTTTGCTCCAGGGCGGCGATTTCCTGGCGCAGGGTCTCTTCCTCCTGCTGGAGCTTTTCCTGTTCCTCCATGAGTTTGAGGATGTTTTCCTCCCGTTCCTTGTTGGCCTTTTTAATTTCCTCGATCTCTCGCAGGAGGGCCTGGTATTCCCGGCTGCCCCGGATCTGCATGAGTCGGGTCTGGGTCTTGCGGAGGCGCTGGAGCTCCTCCTCCAGTTCTTCCTCCTCGGTCTTTTTCCGGAGCTGGATCTCCTCCAGACGCCGGGCCAGTTCGTCCAGCTGTTCCTTCTTGCGGTTTAACTCGGCCTCGGCCTCCCTCAGGGAGAGGGGCAATTCCTCCTTCCGACGCTCCAGTTCCAGGATCTTGAGATCTATTTCCTGCAGTCTTATAAGATTGGCTATTTCCTCGCGCACCGATCCTCCTCCTCACTAAGAGTTCGAAAGGGACTCCGGTCCTCGAAGAAGCTCACCCTCAGGTCCGGAAACCGGACCCGGAGCCTCTCCGAGAGGTGTCTCCAGAAATAGTTTTCCATGGCCCAGTGGTCTGTGGCGAGAAGCCCCAAGCCTCGAATTTCGGCCTCTCGCGCGATATGATGTTTGACCTCCCCGGTTATAAATACTTCTGCCTCACTTGACAAGACCTCCGGCCAGAGACTCCAGCCCGAGCCGGCACATAAAGCCACCCGTTTTACCTCCCGGTCCGGCCCGGCCATAAGCACCGGGGCCCCAAGGAGCTGACGCAGTCTTTCCGCCAGGGAGGAGAGACGAAGCGGTTCTTCCAGTTCTCCCACCCGCCCCAGACCGGCTCGTTCGTGCCCGGGTACCGGACGCAGGGCTCGCTCCGCACGGACCCCCAGAGCCTCGGCCAGGAGATCCGAAACCCCGCCCGGGGCCGCGTCCAGGTTGGTGTGGTAGGAAATCACCGTACATTCCCGACGGATCAGCCGCAGGATCAACCCCTCCCAGGGGTCTTCCTCGCGGAGACGTCGCAAAGGCCGGAAGAAGACCGGATGATGGGTGAGCAGAGCCTCCACCCCCTGGCGGAGCACCCATTCCGCCACCGCCGGGGTGAGCTCCAGGGCCAGACCCAAATGGATCAAACGCTGTTCCAGAGAACCGAACTGGAGGCCTACGGGATCCCCTTCCTCGGCCCAGGAGACCGGAGCCCAGCTTTCAATCCATGCACAGATCTCGCCAACCGTAACGGACATTAGCCGGTTAATTCATGCGGGGCAGTTCTTGCCCCCGGTCCCTCCGGACCCTTTCCCATCACCCCTCCCTGTGCGGGGAAATCAACCTCTCTGAGTCCAACCCGGCAGATACTATTCTAAAATAAAAAAATGGGCCTGGGAGGATTCGAACCTCCGACCTCCCGGTTATGAGCCGGTGGCTCTAACCAGCTGAGCTACAGGCCCGTACATTCCTAAATGTATCCCTTCCCCTATTCCTGTCAAGAAATTAGGAGGTTAGATAAAATTTCAGGTGTTTGCTGCGATGGGGATGCCGAAGCTTGCGCAGCGCTTTGGACTCGATCTGGCGGATCCTTTCCCGGGTAACCCCGAAGGCCCGACCCACCTCCTCCAGGGTGTGTTCGTATTTTTCACCTATTCCGAAACGCAGGCGCAGGATCTTTTCCTCCCGCGGACTGAGCATGGAAAGGAGTTTGCGCACCTCCTCCACCAGGGAAAGATCCTCGGTGGCCTGATGCGGCCCCAGGATCATCTCGTCCTCGATAAAATCGCCCAGCAGGGAATCTTCGTCGTCTCCCACCGGGGTTTCTAAGGATACCGGGTCCTTGGTGATCTTGAGGATGGTCTTGACCTTTTCCACCGGAAGCCCCATCTCCTGGGCCAGGATTTCCGGCGTGGGTTCCTCCCCCTTTTCCTGATAATAGCGCAGCGAGGTACGCACCAGTTTGTTCACCAGTTCGATCATGTGTACGGGGATACGGATGGTGCGGGCCTGATCGGCGATGGCCCGGGTGATGGCCTGGCGGATCCACCAGGTGGCATAGGTGCTGAACTTATACCCCCGCCGCCAGTCGAATTTTTCCACCGCTTTCATCAGGCCGATGTTGCCTTCCTGAATGAGATCCAGAAAAGGCAACCCCCGACCCACGTATTTTTTGGCCACCGAGACCACCAGTCGGAGATTGGCCCGCACCAGGGATTCCTTGGCCTGACGGGCCCGGGAAAGTCCTTCCTCTATCTCCGTAAGGATCAGCCTGAAACGGGAGAGTGTAACCCCGAAACGTTGGGGAATGTTCTGCCGAAGGGACTGAAGGTGTCGATACCGTTTCTGATATTCCAGGAACTTTTGCGGGGAGATCCCGATCCGGGCGGAAACCTCCTGGATACGGGCAAACTCGCCATCGGTGCGGATGAAGTGCTGGATCAGGACCGCCAGACGATAGCCGTTCTTTTCGATCTGCTGGAGGTCCTTTTCCGCCCGTCGCAGTTCACAGCCCATCTGGAGGGGTTCCCTGCAGAGCTCCTCGATGAATTTCCGGGACAGACGATGCTCAAAGAGTTTCTCCTCCAGGCGATCCCGCAGGCGGGAGATCTCCCGATAGTGAGAGAGACGGGCCCCTTTTCCCTCGGGTACCTTCCGCCATTCGGCAAGGATCTCCGAGGAGAGTTCCTGCACCTCCTGGGCCCAGGCAATGAGCCTTCCCACCTCCTCTTCTTTGCCGGCATCGTCGAAGAATTCGTCCGCGTCCCTCAGGATCTCCCGGGCCCGGATCTCCCGGCGCAGAAACCGCTCCAGTGAAGCACAGATCCGGGACAGGGTCGAACGCAACTTCAGCGCCCCGTGCACCGCCTGCCTTTCCCCTTCTTCTATCTCCCGGGCCAGGCGAACCTCCTCCTCCCGTGAAAGCAGCGGAATATCCCCCATGTCCCGGAGGTAGTACTTTACCGGATCGAAACCGCTCTCGTCCTCCAGCTCTTCCAGGGAGGATTCCAGACCGTAGGTTTCCTCTATTTCCCTTAGGCAGGTAAAATCCTCCCTTTCTAAGACCCCCAGTTCCTTATGATGAGAACGACTCATAAACCCCCTCCCCGCGGCGTTTTATTGATCGTTCCAAGCAAAGATCGGCGTAGGCCTTAAGGAGCCTCGCCAGATCTTCTTTACGCCCCGAACTTTCCGCCTCCTTTATCTCCCGGAGGAAGCGCTCCCTTTCGCGTTCCCGGAATCGACGCCGAAGCACGCTTTCTTTGATCTCAAAAAGGATCTTTTCCGCTGAATCCTCGGGAAAAGGAGAGAAGAACAGTTCGCTGTAAAGGGACTGAAGTTCCGGATCCTCCGGAGAGAACCTTTCCGGAGGACACCCTTCCTCCAGGGCTTCCAGGAGGCGAAGATATAGCTTTTGTTGATGGGGATCTCTCAGGAGGTCTTCCACCCTCAGGGCCTTGAGTTCCGCCGCCAAGGAAGGGTGATGGAGAAGGGTCTGGAGGATAAGTTTCCCGAAAGGATCCTCCGCGGCCGGAGTGGAGGTAGAAGGAGACGGTTGAGGCGGAGATTCGAGCAGAAAACGTTCCGGAACGTCCAGGCCTTCGGCCACCCTGCGGGCATATTCGTATCGAATGACCGGATCCGGCACCCCGGAAAGGATCTTTCGGACCTCTGCCACCGCCGCGCTTTTGCCTTCCGGATCCGGGGGAAAGGCCTGACGTACATAATCCACCAGGAAGGATTCCGGGGAACGGGCTTTCGGCAACAGTTCTTCCACGGCTTCGGGGCCGAAGCGTCGGACCAGGCTGTCCGGATCCTCCCCCTGGGGGAGAAAGACCACGCGCGGGAAGATTCCCTCCTGGAAAAAGACCCCCAGGGCCCGATAGGCGGCCCTGCGCCCGGCCTCGTCTCCGTCAAAGACCAGATACCAGGTCCGAAGCAGACGCTTGAGGAGGCGAGCATGTTCCCGGGTGAGCGCCGTCCCGCAGGTGGCCACCACGTTCCGGATCCCCTTTTCCCACAGGGAAAGAAGGTCGAAATATCCCTCCACCACCAGACCGAACCCCCGTTCCCGGAGAGAGGAACGGGCCTCGTAAAGTCCGTAGAGATAACGGCTCTTGTGATAGACCGGGGTTTCCGGAGAATTGAGGTATTTGGGTTCCCCCGGCCCCAGGATCCGACCGGCAAAGGCCACCACCCGGCCCTGCTGATCCCGCAGAGGAAAGATGAGTCGGCCCCGGAAGCGGTCGTAATAGGAGCCGTCCTCCCGACGCAGGATCAGGCCGGCCTCCTCGGCCAGGGCCTGATCCACCCCGGAGAGGCGTAAATGGGCGGCCAGGGCACTGCCCTCAGCCGGAGCGTAGCCCAGGGCAAAATTCTCCGCCGTGGCCTCCGAGATCTCCCGTTCCCGCAGGTGCTCGCGCGCCACTTCCGCCTCCGGAGCACTCTTCAGGAGGTGCCGAAAGAAACGCAGGGCCTTTTCGTTGACCCGATAAAGCCGGTCGTATTTCTTACCTTCTCCGGAATCTCCGCGGGGCAGAGGCAGGTGGTACCGCTGCGCCAGTTCCCTTACCGCCTCCGGGAAAGAGAGCCCGTTGATGCGCATGTAGAAACCGATCGCATCCCCTCCGGCCCCGCAACCGAAGCACCGGAAGATCTGTTTTTCCTCGCTTACGGTAAAGGAAGGTTTACTCTCGGTATGGAAGGGACAGAGACCTACATAGTTGCGCCCCACTTTTTTCAGGGCCACGTATTCGGAGACCAGATCCACGATGTTGATGACCTCCCGGAGTCGGATCGCGACCTCCCGTAAGTTCACGATCCCCTCCGGTGAAGAACCCCCCCGGCGGGGGGGACCAGCTTCACCATGGTTGCCCCCTCGCCCCCTTCGTGGGGGGCAGCCGGTCTCCAACTCTCCACGGCCTCGTGTCCGTCCAGATAATCCCTTACGGCCTGCATAAGTTTACCGGTGCCGAGACCGTGCACCACCCGCACTTCCCGGACACCGGCCAGAAGGGCCTGATTAAGAAAGGTTTCCAGCCGAGAAAGGGCCTCGTCCACCCGCAAACCCAGAAGATGGATCTCTCGCGAAACCGGAACGCGGGAGGAAACCGAAATTTGGAACCGGGCCTTTTCAGACGCATCCGTCAGGACTTTAATACCTTTTTTGGAGAGCGCAAGTCGGAAGTTACCCACCCGCACCTCCACCTCCTCCCCCAGATCCCTCACCACCTCCCCCTCGCGCTGCAGGTCCTGGAGATAGACCCGCTGCCCGGGGGAAAGGGGGCCCGGGATGGCGGGTTCCTTCAGGAGATCGATTATCTCCCGGGTGGCCGTTTTCCACTCCTTTTCCACGTGTTTTTTACCTTTGCGGGTATATTCCCGGGCCAGTTCCTGGAGCCGGTGGGAGAGACCTTGCAGACGTTTCTCCACCTCCCGGCGCAGCTCCTCCCGCAGGAGCCGGTGTTCCTCTTCCAGCTGTCGGCGTTTCTCCTCCCATTTCCTCTTTTGTTCCTCCAGGGCCTTCCTTTCCGCGGCCAGGTCTTCCTTCTGTTTTTCCAGTTCGGCTTCCAGGTGGTGCAGCCTCTCCCAGAGACGGCCGTCTTCCTCCGAACCGGAATAAAGGCGACGGGCCCGATCCACCACCTCCGGAGGGAGGAAGGTGCGGGCCAGGGTCAGACCGTGGGAGTCTCCGGGCAGGCCATAGACCAGTCGATAAAGGGGGCGCAGGGTTTGAGGTTCAAAGGCCATGGAGGCAGGGAGAGCTTTTGAACTCAGGACGGCGTAACGTTTGACCTCCGGGAAATGGGTGGTGGCCACCACCAGGGCGCCCGAATGCTCCAGGGTTTCAAGGATGGCCACGGCCAGGGCTCCTCCCTCGCGGGGGTCGGTTCCCCGTCCGGGCTCATCCAGAAGGACCAAACTCCCCGGCCCGGCCTTCTCCAGGATCCTGGCCAGGACGCGCAGATGGGCCGAAAAGGA
>WGAR01000082.1 GCA_015494725.1 Thermodesulfobacteriaceae bacterium
CCAAAATGTGGGCCTTAGGCTTTTATTCCCAGTTGCTTCTCTTTTTCCGCCACCAGGAGTCTCGTTTTCACGATGGTGTCCGGGGTAAGGCTCATGGAATCGATGCCGCACTCCACCAGAAACTCCGCAAAATCCGGGAAGTCGCTCGGAGCCTGCCCGCAGATCCCGATCTTCCGGCCCCGTTCCTTGGCCGTGCGGATCACCTGCCGGATGAGGCGTTTTACGGCCTCGTTCCTTTCGTCGTAAAGATGGGCCACCAGTTCCGAGTCGCGGTCCAGGCCCAGGGTGAGCTGGGTGAGGTCGTTTGAGCCGATGGAAAAGCCGTCAAAGATGTCGGCAAACTGGTCGGCCAGGACCACATTGCTCGGGATCTCGCACATGACGTAGATCTCAAGCCCGTTTTCCCCCTGCTTGAGCCCGTGTTTTTCCATCACCGCGATGACCCGTTTCCCCTCCTCCGGGGTGCGGCAGAAGGGGATCATGACCTTGACATTGGTGAGCCCCATCTCGTCGCGCACCCGCTTTAAGGCCTTACATTCCAGGGCAAAGGCCGGCTCGTACTTGGGATCGTAATAGCGCGAGGCCCCGCGCCAGCCGATCATGGGGTTGTGCTCCACCGGCTCGTAGAGCCACCCCCCGAGGAGGTTGGCGTACTCGTTGCTCTTGAAGTCCGAAAGCCTCACGATCACATCATTGGGATAAAAGGCCGCGGCGATGGTCCCCACGCCCTGGGCCAGCTTGTCGATAAAGAACTCAGCCTTGTCCTCATAGGTGGGGGTGCGTCTTTCGATCTCCCGCACCAGGGCCCGGATGCGCCGATCGTTTTCGGCCTGCCTCTTGAGTTCCTCGTAGTTGAGAAGGGCCAGGGGGTGGATACCGATGTGGGAGCCGATGATGAACTCCAGCCGCGCAAGCCCCACCCCGTCGTTCGGGATCTGGCCCTGAGAGAAGGCTTGTTCCGGAATCCCTACATTCATCATGATCCGGGTGCGGGTGCGGGGGAGTTTTTCCAGGTCGATGCGTTCCACCTCAAAGGGCACCAGCCCTTCGAGCACCCGGCCCTCCTCGCCCTGGGAGCAGTCCACGGTGATCTCCATCCCGTCACTCACCACCTCGGTTCCGTTTCCGGTGCCCACGATACAGGGGATACCCAGTTCCCGGGACACGATGGCCGCATGGCAGGTTCTCCCGCCGCGGTTGGTGACGATGGCCGCGGCTACCTTCATGATGGGCTCCCAGTCCGGATCGGTCATGTCCGTGACCAGGACCTCACCGGGCTTGAACTCGTGGATCTGGGAGACATCCATGATCACCCGGGCCTTGCCCTGACCGATCTTGCTGCCCACGGCCTTTCCGGTGGTAAGGACCCGCCCCTCGCCCTTGAGCTTGAAGACTTCATAGTAGCGTTCGCGCTTGGCCCCGTGGACCGTCTCCGGACGGGCCTGGACGATGAAGAGTTCCCCGCTACCCACGGTCTTCCCGTCGCCGTCCTTGGCCCACTCGATGTCCATGGGCCGCCCGTAGTGTTCCTCGATGATCATGGCCCATTCCGCCAGCTTTAAAATCTCGTCGTCGGAAAGGACGAAGCTCTGACGCTCACGCCGGGTGGTCTTCACATCCTTTACCGGGTGCTCCGGATCCCGGCTATAGACCATCTTGAGTTCCTTGCTTCCTAGCTTCTTGGAAAGAATGGGCCGGAAGCCCTTCTTTAGGGTGGGCTTGAAGACATAGTATTCGTCGGGATTGACCTTACCCTGAACTACATTCTCCCCCAGGCCCCAGGCCCCGGTGATATAGACCACATCCCGAAAACCACTTTCGGTATCCAGGGTGAACATCACTCCGGAGCAAGCCTTGTCGCTCCGGACCATCTTCTGCACCGCCACGGAGAGATAGACATGAAAATGATCAAAGCCCTTGTCCTCCCGGTAGGAGATGGCCCGATCGGTAAAAAGGGAGGCAAAACACTTCTTCACATATTCAATGACCTGCTCTGCTCCACGCACGTTTAAATAGGTTTCCTGCTGACCGGCGAAGGAGGCATCCGGAAGGTCCTCGGCTGTGGCTGAGGAACGCACGGCCACATCCACCCGGGGACCGTACTTTTCCTCCAGTCGATGATAGGCCTCGCGAATGGCCTCGGCCAGATCCGCGGGCATCCGGGCCTTGAGGATGAGATTCCGGACCTTCCTGCCCCGTTTCTGGAGGTTCTTGACATCGTGGGTATCCAGCCCTTCCAGGGCCTTACGGATCTTTTCGTCGAGATGATTTTCCCGGATGAAATAACGATAGGCCTCGGCGGTAACCGCAAACCCCTCCGGTACCCGCACCCCTTTAGGAGTCAGGTTACGATACATCTCTCCCAGCGAGGCGTTCTTCCCTCCCACCAGGGGTACATCCTTGATGGAAATCTCGTCAAACCATAGAATTAGGGGAGCGTTGCCCATAAAAACCTCCTTTTTAAAAATTTGGTCTTAGATGATTTGACCTTTAAAGGAAAGGGTTTAAATTGGAATGGGAAATGAAGATCTATACTCGATACATCCGAAATCTCGGCCATTGGTTCGGACCTGCTTAACCCGTTCGTTACCCAACAACCATAACAAAATCTTCCGAGGGGTGTCAAGCAAGCATGGAAAAGAAAGGGTTGATCGTAGTGGAATCCCCGACCAAGGTCCGCACTATCAAAAAAGTGGTGGGAAAGGATTTCGAGGTCTGCGCCTCGGTGGGACATGTGAAGGATCTGCCCAAGAATCGCCTGGGCGTGGATGTGGAAAACGGCTTTGAGCCGGAATACGAAATCATTCGAGGGAAAGCCAAGGTCCTTTCCGAGATCCGGAAACTCGCCCGCAGGGCCAGAGAGATCTATCTCGGTCCGGATCCGGATCGGGAGGGAGAGGCCATCGCCTGGCATATCGCCGAGGAGCTGCGATCCCTTAAAAAACCCGTTCGGCGTCTGCTTCTCTATGAGCTTACTCCCCGGGGAATTCGGGAGGCCCTTTCCTCGCCGGCGGAACTCGATCCCCACCGCTACGAGGCCCAGCGGGCAAGAAGGGTGCTGGATCGTCTGGTGGGCTATCACCTCTCGCCCCTCCTCTGGGAGAAGGTCAAGCGCGGGCTTTCGGCCGGAAGGGTTCAATCCGTGGCCCTGCGCCTGATCTGCGAGCGCGAGGCCGAAATCCGGGCCTTTCGCCCCGAGGAGTACTGGACCATCGAGATACTGGCCCGGACCCCCGGCGGGGAAACCCTTCCCGCCCGGCTGGAACGTCGCCAGGGGCAAAAGCTCCGGATCGGCTCCCGGGAAGAGGCCGAAAGGATCCTTCGGGAGCTGCGGGAACTCCTAGATCGGGAAAGACTCCGGGTCTCCGATCTGCGTCGTCGCGAGGCCCAGCGTAAGCCCTCCCCTCCCTTCATCACCAGCACCCTTCAGCAGGAGGCCTTTCGTCGGTTTCGCTTTCCGGCCAAGAAGACCATGTTCCTGGCGCAGCGCCTTTACGAGGGAGTGGATCTTCCCGGGGAGGGGCCGGTGGGGCTCATCACCTATATGCGGACTGATTCGGTGAGACTGGCCCCGGAGGCCGTGCACGCGGCCCGGGAAATCGTAGCCCGGACCTTCGGTCCGGATTTTCTTCCGGAAAAACCTCCCCGATACCGCGCCCGGGCTACGGCTCAGGAGGCCCATGAGGCCATTCGCCCCACCCGGTTCGATCTCCCTCCAGAGGCCTTAAAGGGCGTCCTCCCACCGGATGAATGGCGACTTTACGATCTTATCTGGCGACGGTTCCTGGCCTCCCAGATGAATCCGGCCCGCTACGAGAC
>WGAR01000083.1 GCA_015494725.1 Thermodesulfobacteriaceae bacterium
CCCGGGGAAAGACTGGAAATGGAAATTACCGAAAACCTTCTGGTGGCCCACGGAGCGGAGGAAGTCCTCCGGGAGATCCAGAATCTGGGGCTTCTCATCAGCCTGGATGATTTCGGTACCGGATACTCTTCCCTGGCCTATCTGCGACGTTTTCCGGTACACAGCCTCAAGATAGATTATTCCTTCGTAAAAGGGGTGCCGCAGAACGTGGAGGACTCTCAGGTGGTTATGGCTATCGTGTCCCTCGCCCATAATCTCAACAAAAGGGCCGTGGCCGAGGGGGTGGAACGCAAGGACCAGTTAGCCTTCCTCCTGGGTCTGGGGGTGGATGAGATCCAGGGCTTCCTCTGCGCCCCGCCTCTGCCGCCGGAGGATTTTCTCCTCTTCGTCCGGGAGTTCGATCCCAAAAGTTGTCTGCCCTGAAGTGGTTGAGGTCCTTGGAAAAAAAGTTAAGTAGGAAATATGAAAGCTCTGTGGAAGGGAACCCTCACCGTAGCTCTTCTTTCCATTCCGGTAAAGCTCTATACCGCGGTAAGAAAACGTCCCCTTGAATTTCACCTTCTACATCGAAGCTGTAATACCCCCCTTAAGTATGAACGTTATTGTCCGAGTTGCCGGCGAGAGATCCCTTGGGAGGAGGTAGTGCGTGGTTACGAATACGAAAAGAACAAATTTATTCCCTTGGAGGAGGAAGAGCTGGAGGCGGTTTTTCCTAAGATCAACCGGACCATTGAGATCCTTTCTTTTGTGAGGTTCGAGGAGGTAGATGTACTTTATCTGGATCATCCCTATTACCTGGCTCCTCAAGAGGGAGCGGAAGAGGCCTATGTGGTACTTCAGAAGGCCATGGCCAGGACCGGTAAGGCTGCCCTGGTCCGCTTTGCCTTGAGAGAGAAGGAACATCTAGGACTGATCCGTCCCTATCGGCACATTCTGGTGCTTCATACCTTACATTATGCTCAGGAAATAATTCCGCCCGATTTTATTCAGCTTCCCGGACAGCTTCATCTGGATCCCCGGGTTCTTACTATGGCTGAGGAACTAGTCGAACTTTATAGTGCTTCACCGAAACCGGAGGAATGGGTGGACCGTTCCGCTCAGGCCCTACTGGAGCTTATTCAGAGAAAGATTTCCGGTGGCGAGGTGGAGAAAGCCCCGGTTCAGGAAGCACGCAGGGTAATAAACCTTATGGAAGCCCTGGAGAAGAGCCTGGCCCGAAAAGGTCGAAGGAAGAAAGAGGAGCGTATGGCCGCGTGATCCATGTCTTCTCCCTTTGATTTCTGGCCCTTACGGCCCATGCTAGCGGAAAGGGCTCCTGCTCCTTTTGAGGATCCCGATTATTTCTTTGAGCTCAAGTGGGACGGAACGCGCTGTTTGGCCTTTGTGGAAGGGGATCGGGTGCGGCTCCAGAATCGGAGATTGCGGGATATCACCTATCGATATCCAGAATTGCAGTCCCTTTACCAGTGGATACAGGCCCGAAGGATCATCCTTGACGGGGAGATTGTGGTCCTGCGTGGAGGAAGGCCGGATTTTAAGAAGCTTCAGCAACGGGAACAGGCGGAACATCCCTTGCGCATCCAGCTTCTCTCGCGTCAATTACCTGCGGTTTATGTGGTCTTCGATCTTCTCTATCAGGATACAGGCCCGGTGTGGGGAAAACCTCTGGAAGAACGGCGCTGGAGATTGCAAGAGATTCTAATGGAAGGAGAGCATCTGGTGCTTTCTAGGGCCTATCCGCGGGGCAGGGATCTCTATCGGGAGGCCCTCAGGCAGGGCTTTGAAGGAATTATGGCCAAAAAAAGAACGAGTCTCTATCGTCCAGGAATACGTTCTTCGGAATGGCTCAAGATTAAACGGGCCTTAGAGGTGGATGCGGTGATTTGCGGATGGCTAGTCTCAGATAAACGCCCCTTTGCCTCTTTGGTTTTAGGGCTCTATCGTGGAAAGGACCTTTTGCACCTCGGTCAAGTGGGTACCGGATTCGATAGAGAGGAGATGGAAACCTTGAGCCGGATCCTCAGGAATCTTCGGATTTCATACCCCCATTTTTCTCTTCAGACTGTCCGGCCGGTGGAATGGGTTCGGCCGGAGCTGGTGGCCCGGGTGCGGGCGCAGGAACTCACTCCGGATGGAAAACTCCGGGCTCCGGTCTTTTTGGGCTTGCGCGAGGACAAGGACCCTGCGGAATGCACGGTGGAACAATTAAGTAGGTTGTTCAACGCAGGTAAGGATTGAAGTATCCGAACCGGAGGCCGGGAAAACGCTTCTTGAGTTCCTTGAGAAAAGGACGCAGTCCCAGGATTTCGCCCGGCCGGTAGTCGATCCTTTCCAGGAACCACAGGGGATCAATGGCCAGGTTTCGGAGCTGGAGAAAATCCACCCCCAGGGCCAGGATCTCGCCCAGGGCCTCAAGCTCCTCCCGGTCGTCGGTAAAGCCGGGAAAGATAAAGTAATTGAGGGAGACAAAACCTCTTTCCTTTTTAAAAAGCCGGACGCTTTCCCGGACCTCGGAAAGCCCCCAGCCCCGGGGGCGAAAATAGGCCCGGTGATAGTTTTCGCGGGCACTGGCCAGACTTATGCGCACGGAATCAAGTCCGGCTCTCCTCAGGGAAAGAAGGGCCTCGGGAAGGCTTCCGTTGGTGTTGAGGTTGAGGGTCCCCCGGGAGGTGGATTTCCGGATCAGGCGCAGGGCCTGCCCTATGGTTTGCGCCTGAAGGAGCGGTTCCCCCTCACAGCCCTGCCCGAAAGAGACCATCACCCGCCCGGGTCGCCGGAGATGGGGAACCATGGCCTCGGCGATCTCCTCCGGGGAGGGAACAAAGGTGATGCGTTCCTGCGCCACATGGGGGCCGTCTTCGGGCTGCTCGGAAAGACACCCCACACAGCGGGCATTACAGCCCGGAGAGACCGGGACCGGGGCCTCGAATCGTCCCAGGACGAAGTTGCGGGCCGCGGGACACCGGTAGCGCCGCACGCAATTTTCCACCAGGTGCCGCACCAGACGATTCCCCGGGAACCGTTTGAGCATCTCCCGGGCCCGGGACTCGATCCTTTCTGAGGAAAAGAGCCGGGCCTCCTGCCGGAGGTCCCAGTCGGAGCGAAAGGCCGCGGCAAAGAATCGGCCTCGCCACCAGCCCACACAGGCATAGGAGTAAAGGGGAAGGGGAGGGAGATCCTCCCGGGCCGGTTGATAGGGAGCGAGATAGAGCTGGGTATGGGCCGGGGCCAGGAAAGCGGCCACGGCCAGGGCCGGCTCCCCGGGGCGGAAGGGGTTTTCG
>WGAR01000084.1 GCA_015494725.1 Thermodesulfobacteriaceae bacterium
TTATTTTTCACGATATTTGATGTTTTCATTTTCGGTCATCTGGCGCAGACGGGCCAGGGCCTTCTTTTCGATCTGCCGGATACGTTCCCGGGAAACCCCGAAACGTTTTCCGATCTCCTCCAGGGTGCACTCCCCTTCCTCCCCTATACCGAAACGCAGACGGATGATCTTTTCCTCGCGCGGGGAAAGGGTGGAGAGGAGATTGCGGATCTTCTCCGAAAGGTCCCGATCCTTCACCTCCTCGTAAGGGGAGGGGCTGTCCTTGTTTTCGATAAAATCTCCCAGGGTGCTGTCTTCGTCTCCGATGGGCAGTTCCAGGGAGACCGGTTCCCTGGAGGCCTCGAAGATGGCCAGGATCTTTTCCCGGGGCAGCCCGGTGCGCTCGGAGAGTTCGGCCGGCGTGGGTTCCCGCCCCAGTTCCTTGACCAGCTCATAAAAGGCCTTGAAGAACTGGCTGCGCAGTTCCAGAAAATGCACCGGAAGCCGGATGGTGCGGGTCTTGTCCAGGATGGCCCGGGTGATGGCCTGCCGGATCCACCAGGAGGCATAGGTGCTGAATTTGTTGCCCTTGCGGTAATCGAAACGGAAGACCGCCCGCATCAGCCCCAGGTTACCCTCCTGGATGAGATCCGCCAGAGGCAACCCCTGACCGATATAGCGCTTGGCGATGGAGACCACCAGGCGGAGATTGGCCTTGACCATCTCGTCCTTAGCGGCTTCCACCTCCGCGGCCTTCTCCTCCACCAGTCGATAAAATTCCTGTACCCTGGGGTTATCGGGGTAGGTTTCGCGCAGTTCCCGGGCCTTCTTGACCAGGAAGTTGAGCAGACTCTTTTTGGGTTTGAGCCCCGGATCGCGCTTGCGCCACAGGGCGATCTCGGCTTTCAGGGCCAGGATCTCGGGGAGATCCTCGGGAAACTTTTCTATGGCTTCGATGATGGCATAGAACCCCTCCCGGATGATCCGGGAAAGCTCAGCCTCCCGCTCCGGCGTAAGGAGGGGATACTTGCCCATTTCCTTGAGATAGAGGCTGGTGATCTCCTCGGATTCCCCGGTCTCCGGCCCTTCCTCGGAGGGCTCGAGCTCGCTCTCGGAAATGGTGGCCAGTTCCTGGATCTTCTTCTGGGCCTCCTTCTCTACCCAGTCTTCCTTCTCGTAAAGCTGTTTTTCGTCCAGGATCTCGATGTTGTTCTTGGAAAGAAAGTCGAATATTTCCTCTATTTTTTCCGGATCGTCGTAATGCTCCGGAAGGACCTCGTTGAGGGCCTCGTAAGTGATGGCCCCCTCTTTGCCCATCTCCAGCAATTTTTTCTCCAGCTCCTTTTTCGTGCTCATAATCTCTCACCCACCTTCGTGGAGGAGTATGAACTTCCAGTTCATAACAAATATTTGGCCCCTTGACAAGTCCTTTTACAAGATAAACATTGATTGATTAAAAGTCAAATGGATCCGGAACGTTTAATCAAACTGGTTCGCTACATCCTCTCCCGTCGGCCGGACGAGTTCGGTCTCTGCCCGGAGGAAGGGGGGTGGTTTAAGGTGCGGGATCTGCACCTGGCGGTGGCGGAGACGGAGGGTTTCCGGGGGGTGCGCAGGCGGGAACTGGAGACCCTGCTGGAGGTCTTCGGGCGGGACGAATTCGAGTATCTCCGGGAGGAGGGTCGGGTGCGAGCCCGGGAGATCCATTTCGCTCCTCCGGTGTATGTAGAGGAGGTCCCGCGCAGGCTCTATCTTCCGGTAAAACCCCGGGCCTGGATCCGGGTGGTCGAGGAGGGGTTGCGTGCCCCTCACCCGGTCCTGATGGCCCCGGAGAGGGACCTGGCCGAGCGCCTGGCCCGCCGACGCGGGGCCCTGCTTGTAGAAGTAGATACCACCCTGGCCCAGGAGGACGGAGCGGTGTTCCTGCGTTTTATGGAAAAACTCTACCTCAGCACCTGGCTACCGGCCCGGGCCCTGCGCGGGCCCCGGGTGGACGAAAAGTTCCGGGCCCGTTATCTCCCCTCCCCCCGCAGGGAACCCGAACCGGAACCCATCATCCCCTTCCGGGTCGAATCCGCGGAAGATCAACCCTATCGAAAAATAACCCGGGGTAAAAAGAAGAAACTCCCCTGGAAAGAAGGTCGAAAGCGAAAGAAAAACAAAGATTGGTAAAGATCGTGAATGGAATGAGGGGTTGCTAAATTCGGAGGGAGGCTTATAGTGGGGGAAGTATGGGCAGGGTTTGGTGGGTGGTAGTTCTTATCTGGTTGGGGTTTGCGGCGGGGGCCCGGGCCGGGGTGCTCGAGCTGGAGAAGGCCTATCAACTGGCCCTGGCTCGAAATCCCCTTCTGGCCGCGGCCCGTTCCGAGGTGAAGGCCGCGCAACACGGGGTGGCCGAGGCCAAAGGGGCCTTTCTGCCCCGGGTGGATCTTCGCCTGGTCTATGCCCGGACGGATAGTCCGGTCCAGGTTTTCAGTTACAAGCTGGCTCAGGAGAACTTCAAGGCCGAGGATTTCCTCCTGCCCAATCTCAATCATCCCGAGGACTATACCAACTGGCAGACCCAGGTGGTGGTTACCCAGCCCATCTTCAATCAGGGGCGGGAGATTCTGGGGTATCGCCGGGCCAGGATCGCCCTCTCTCAGGCCCGGAATTATCTCGCCGCCATAACCCAGAGGGTGCTCTTTGACACTGAACGGGCCTATCTGGAGTTGCTTCTGGCCCGGGAGCGGGTGCAGGTCATGGAGGAGGCGGTACGTACGGCCGAGGAGAATCTGCGGGTGGTGAGGAGCCGGTTTCAGGCCGGGCGGGCCCTGAAATCGGATCTTCTGGAGGCCCAGGTCTTTCTTTCCCGGCAGAAGAA
>WGAR01000085.1 GCA_015494725.1 Thermodesulfobacteriaceae bacterium
GTACGCTGGCATTCCACGATCACCAAGGGGATCTCGGCCTGACCGGCAAGGCTTAAGGCCTCCACCATGAGGGCGAACCCTCCGCCGGAGGTCCCGGTCATGGCCGGGGCCCCGGCGGCCGCGGCTCCCATGGCGCAGAGCACGGCGGCAATCTCGTTTTCGGGATGGATGGTGGTCACCCCCAGGGCCTCCCCGTGCTGGGCGAGATAGTGAAGGATGGAGGAGGCCGGGGTCATGGGATAGGCCACATAGAAGCGAAGCCCCGCAGCTACCGCCCCGAGGGCGATAGCCTCGTTTCCGAAGAGAGTGGGATACGGGGCGCAAGAGGGGCGGGGAAAGGTAAGGGTTCCCTCCGGGGTAAGCTCGTAGCTTTTCCGGGCCACGGAAAGGTTGATCTCTTTGGCCTTGGGGAGATCGCGGCTCAGGGTTTCCTCAAGCTCCGAAAGCGGAATTCCCACGGTCCTTGCCACGGAGGCGAGCGCCGCGGTGTTCCGGGTTATAGGAGGAGCGGAAAGCTCCTTTACGATTTCCTTCCAGGGCACCCCTATCCCCTGGGCCTCAAAGGCCGAGGAATCGTAGAGGATGAGCCCCGGGGGAGAAAGCTTTTCCCGGTGACGCTCAAGGGCCTCGCGGTTTAGGGCCACGAGGAGGTTTATGCGGCTGCGGTGCGCAAGGACCGGCTCCTCGGCGGCCCGCACCACGGTGAAATTGTGCCCACCCCGGATGAGGGAGGGATAGTCATCGTAAAGGAAGACCCTTAAGCCCCGGCGGGCCAGCAACCGGGCCCAGAGTTGCCCTAACTGACGGATCCCGTCTCCGGCCCGGCCCCCGAAAAGAACGGAAAAGTCAAAATTAGACACGAATATCCTTTATCCACTCGCGGTTTTCTAAATACCACTCTAGCGTACGCGAAAGGCCTTCGTCAAGGGAGATCTCCGGTTGCCAGTCAAGAAGCCTTTCCGCCTTCCCGATCTCCGCCCAGGTAACCTTCATGTCCGCCCGGTGAAACTCCCGATACTCCACCCGGGCCTTCTTCCCCAGGAGGTTTTCTATCTTTTCAATCAGGGTGTTGATGGAGACCGGGTTCCTCCCTCCGCCGAGGTTGATGATCTCGTAGCCGAGGGGTCTTAAGGCCCGCACCGTGCCCCGGGCGATGTCGTCCACATAGGTGAAGTCCCGGGCCTGGGTGCCGTCTCCATAGACCACCACCGGTTTCCCTTCGTCAATCCACTTGATGAAGCGAAAATAGCTCATGTCCGGGCGTCCGGCCGGCCCAAAGACCGTAAAGTAGCGGAGGACCGAGACATCAAGCCCGTAAAGGTGGTGATAGGTATAGGCCAGGACCTCTGCGGCCTTCTTGCTTGCGGCATAGGGAGAGAGGGGGCGGTTCACCGGAAGATCCTCCCGGTAGGGAAGCGGGGATCCGGCATAGACCGAGGAGGTGGAGGCGAGGACCATCTTTTTTACCCCTTTTTCCCGCATGAGCTCAAGGAGGTTCAGGGTTCCCTCCACGTTGGTGCGGTAATAGACCCAGGGGTCCTCCATGCTTGCCCGCACCCCGGCCCGGGCCGCAAGATTTATTACCGCCTCCACGGGAAAGGTTTCGAAGAGGACCTTGAGGGCCCCGTGGTTTTCGATATCCACCTCCAGAAAGCGAAAGTCCGGATGTTTTTTAAGCTGTTCAAGGCGCCAGAGCTTGAGCCTTACCGCGTAGTAGTCGTTTAAGTTGTCCACCCCGAGGACCCGGGCCCCTTCGGAAAGCAGAAACTCGCAGGTCTTCCAGCCGATAAACCCCGCCGCTCCGGTGACCAGAATCCAGCCCACAGGATCCCTCCTTTTTGAGGAGGCATTATAGGCCCGGTTGGGTCCTTTAGGAAGGGTTAGGGCAGGGCTCCGTTCTTAAAGGAGAGGACAAGCCCTATGATCACCATGACCAGGATCCAGAGCCAGGAAAGGAACACCGAGAGCCTTCCCCAGCCGTGAGCCCCAACCTCCTTCTGGCCCCTTCCGGCCCGATAGGCCACCAGCCCCACGTAGGAAAGGATCACCAGCCCCATAAGGAAGGTGAGGAGAAAGAGGGCCGTTGAGGACCAGCTGGGATGAACCGGATAGCTGGCAAAGGAATA
>WGAR01000086.1 GCA_015494725.1 Thermodesulfobacteriaceae bacterium
CGGTTGATGAGTTCGGCAAAGGGGGTGCGGGTCCCCAGTTTGCGGATGTTCTCCCGGATACGGTCGAAAATGACCACGGTGTCCGTAAGGGAATATCCGGCCAGGGTGAGAAGGGCGGTGATGAGGAGGAGGGAGATCTCCCGGTTCATGAGATAAAAGAGCCCCAGCACAGCCAGCACATCGTGGAAGGTGGCCACCGCCGCCGCCACCCCGAAACTCAGTTTAAAGCGAAAGGCCAGATAAAGGATGAAACCCACCAGGGAGATCAGGATGGCCAGAATGGCCTTGTGTTTGAGTTCGCGGCTTATGGCCGAACCGATTTCCTCCTTTCCGATGAGTTTAAAGTGAAGATCCGGGAATTTTTCCTGAAGGATCCTGGTAATGGATTTCTCGGTACCACCCACGGTTTCGGTCTTTTCCCGGACCCTCACCAGAAGGAGGTTTTCTCCCTTCACATCCTGAAGCTGAAACCCCTTAATGCCGGCCTGCCCCAGGGCCTTTCGGATCTTATCCAGGGAGAAGGGTTTTTCGGCTCGATAATAGGCCAGGATCCCTCCTCCCAGATCCACTCCCAGGTTGGCTGCTCCCCGGGAGATCTGCACGAAGGCCACCAGCCCCAGGGTGACCAGGATTCCCGATATGACGAAGGCCAGACGCCGAAAGCCCATGAAATTCCAGTTGGGTTTGCCTATGATCTGGAGGAAGTTGATCCTGGGGGTCTTTCCTTTGGCAATCAGGGCATCATAGACCAGCCGGGTGCCGAAGATGGCGGTGAAGAGGTTGATAACGATACCCGCGGAAAGGGTTACCGCGAATCCCTTGATGGGACCGGTGCCGAAGAGGAAGAGGGCCAGCGCGGTGATCAGGGTGGTCACGTGGGCATCTACAATGGTCCAGAAGGCCCGGTCGTAGCCGGCGTTGATGGCCGCCCGCGGCGGTCGTCCCAGGAGCAGTTCCTCCCGCATCCGCTCAAAGATGAGGACGTTGGAGTCCACGCCCATGCCCATGGTGAGGATGATACCGGCGATACCCGGAAGGGTCAGGGTGGCCCGGAAGAGACTCAGGACCGCCAGGAGAAAGAGGATGTTCAGGAGCAGGGCGATATCCGCAATGAAGCCGGAAAAACGGTAATAAACGATCATGAAAAGGAGGACCGCTACCCCGCCCAGGATACCGGAAAAAAGCCCCTTACGGATGGAATCCCGCCCCAGGGTGGGCCCCACGGTAATGTTCTGGATGACCTTGACCGGAGCGGGAAGGGCTCCGGCCCGAAGCACTATGGCCAGATCCGAGGCCTCCTCATAGGTGAAACCTCCGGTGATCTGGGCCTGTCCTCCGGGAATACGTTCCCGGATAACCGGGGCCGAGCGCACCACATTGTCCAGCACGATGGCCAGCCGCCGCCCCACATTCTCCCCGGTGACCCGTTCAAAGATCCGCGCTCCGCGGGAGGTGAGGGTCAGGGAGACATAGGGTTCATTGTAAGGGCCGCCGATACGTACATGCGCGGTCTTGACCATGTCTCCGGTGAGAAGGGCCCGGCGCTTAAGGATGATGAGACGCTTTATAACCCGACCGGTCTCCCGATCCCGGGTTACCCAGAAATAGACCTCGTCTCCGGGAGGAAGATAGGGACGCAGGATCCGGTTAAGGTCCTCCCGGGTATAATCGGGCTTGAGGCGCCCCTCCTTAAGGGCCTGATCAATGAGGCGATAATAGAAATCGATCCGGCGCATGGCCTCCTCATCCACCAGTTTGAACTCCAGCTGCGCCGTCTGCCCGATGAGTTTCAGGGCCCGCTCCGGGTTCTTCACCCCGGGAAGCTGGACCACGATCTTGTCCTTGCCCTGGCGCACGATGACCGGCTCGGTAACCCCGAACTGGTCCACCCGGTTGCGAATGACCTCAAGACTCTGTTCCACCGCGTGATCGCGGATAAAACGGACCCTTTCCTCCGAGAGAGCCAGAAGCAGGGAGGGATACTGACCGGAGGTCTCCCGGACGATCTTTATCTCCGGATAGTCCCGATCGATGAGGGTCTTGGCCCGGGCCAGATCGGTGGCCTTTTGAAATACCAGCTGAAAGCCCTGCGGGGTTTCCTTAATGGTTACCCGAATGCCCCGTTTCCCCAGGGCTTCCTTCAGATCCTGCACTGAGGCGTTGAGGGCGTTGCGAATGGCCTTATCCACATCCACCTGGAGCACCACCTGCATACCGCCCTGAAGATCCAGACCCAGCTTGAGTCCGGCACCGTTGACGTATCTCTTGAACCAGGAAGGCAGACCCGGATAGAAGGAGGGGAGCACCAGGATCACCGAAAAGACGGTGAGCAACAGGACCAGCAGAATCTTGAGCTTCAGAGAGCGGGGCATGAGAGCCTCCTTGCCGGAAAAGTTTTATTTCTCCTAGCGCAAAAGAGCCGTCTTGACAAGTACACCTCCGCTAATTCCGGGCACAGAGCCCTTCGCGGAGGTGTTTAATATCCTTTCGGAGGAGCTCCGGAAAGGAGAGGTTGCGATCTTCCGGGCAAAGAGGGATCCCGGGATTAAGGGTGAGCACGCGAACTCCGGCCTGGCGCTGGAAGAGCAGGGCGTATTTCCGAAACTCGGGATCCAGGAGAAAAACCACCGGTATCCTCCGACGCTTTACCAAAAGGAGCACGGAGCGCAGTCTCCCGGGAACGACCTCGCTTTCCGGATGGACTCCGGCCAGGGATATGGGCTTAAGTCCCGCTTCCCTTAAAAGGTAGGTAAGGGCTGCATGCCCCAGGATGACCACCCTGCGGCGGGGGCACCTGGAAAGACCCTTCAATTCCCTCCGGATCTCTTCCAGAAGAGAGATGAGATTTTGGGCCCTTTTCCGGTAAGAAGGGGCTCCTTTGGGATCCAGGACCTCCAGTTTATGCACCATTCGGTGAATAAAATCCTCCAGGCGCGGAAGATCCAGCCACAGATGGGGGTCCTCCAGTTTCTGACCCCGGGTCAAAAAGAGGGTCTTTTTTTGGAGTAAACGATGTTTCTTAAGCCAGGGTTCAAACCCTACGGCCAGGATGAGATCGCTTTGAAAAAGCTGCAGGAAATCCCGGTACCCGGGTTCGAAGTGGTGCACATCCCGTCCGGGAGGGATGAGCAGATGGATCCGGGCCTGGGGGGCCACGTACCGGGCCACATCATAGAGAGGATATACGGTAGCGGTTATAGAGAGGGCCGATACCCCGGGGATATATCCCCAGAAGAAAAGGAAGAGAAAGCATGCGGTAAGGATACCCGAAAAGCGGGAAAACATGACCTCAGGCTTCGGGCCAGATTACCAGGATCTGTCCGGGCAGAAGATGGCTGGAAGAGAGGTTATTCCAGGTCTTGAGTTTGCGTATGGAGACCCCGTATTTCCGGGAAATCCGCCAGAGGGTGTCTCCGCGTCGGACCCGATAGTACATGGGTTTTCCCTCCCGGTTCTTGCGGGCTGCTACATAGAAGCTGGCCTGTTCCCGATAGGGGATGATTAAAACCTGCCCCACCCGGATGAGGTTCCCCCGGATATCGTTAAACTGCCGCAGGACTCTCAGCGGAACTTTATAATAGGAGGCTATGCGCAGGAGGGTATCCCCCCGCCGGACCCGATAACGAAGGGAGCGCCGGTGATAGACGAAACGGACCCGATGGAGGTAACGCCGTACGGACTCTGCCGTCCCGAAGGGGACCTTTACCGGATAGGTCTCCAGGTAGGGCGGGGTTTTGGCTCGACGCAGCTCCGGGTTTAACCAGCGGATGGTTTCGTAATCCACCCCTGCGGCCAGGGCCACCATGCGCAGATCGGTGCCCCCCGGAACTTTGACTATTTCGTAGTCCAGAGGAGGGTCGTATTCTACGAAGAAACCAAACTTTCGAGGATTTTTGGCGATGATAACCGCGGCTATCCATTTAGGTAGGTAGTTTTTGGTTTCCCGGCGCAGATATCTGTATCTGCACAGACGCCAGTAGTTGCGGGTGCGATAGCGGGCGATGGCCCGGATGATCTTCCCCTCTCCGGCATTATAGGCGGCGCAGGCCAGGCGCCAGTCGCTGAACATGGCGTAAAGATCCGAAAGGTAGAGGGCCGCAGCCAGCGTGGACTTTTCCGGATCGCGCCGCTCGTCCACCCAGTAGTTGATCTTGAGGCCGTATTTGCGGGCCGTGGCTCGCATGAACTGCCATATCCCGCAGGCCCCGGCCCGGGAATAGGCAAAAGGGTTGAATCCACTTTCGATCATGGCCAGATAGGCCAGATCCCTGGGGATTCCGTATCTCTGAAAGATGTTTTCTATGATGGGAAGATAACGGCCCGACCTCTTTAGCCAGAGGGTAAACATGCCCCTCTTTTTCCGGGAGAAGTAGCGAATAAAGTACTTTACCTGGTCATTGAGATTGGGAGGGAGGTTCTCGGAGACGATTTCTTCCGGCAGAACCTCCAGGTGTTCCTCCAGGACGTTTTCATCATTATAGTCTTCCAGGGAAAAGGATTTCTGTTCAAAAGGGAAGACTTGCGACCACAAAACTAAAATCAAACTCAAAACAAGAAACCACAGCCTGAAAAGACGGAAACTATACATAGCGTAACCTTTTATAACATAAGGAAGGAAGGCGGGTCAAGCACTGGATCGCCTCAAAAATTATAGCAATTGGATATAGATCTTGACAAAGTATCTTTGGAATGGTCTTTTTGTAGTAGCATTTAGAATCCCATATCGAGGCCGATATCTATGTTGTCGGAAGAAAGAATCGAATACTACCGTAATTTGGGGCTTAAGATAACCCCTCAGCGGCTGGCCATCCTGGAGTATCTGGAGAAACACTTCACCGCCCATCCTACCGCCGAGGACATCTACCGCTACGTAAAGGAGCGCTTTCCCAGCATGTCTTTCGCCACCGTGTATAACACTCTGGAGGCCCTCAAGGAACGGGGGCTGGTAAAGGAACTTTATATTGAAGAAGGTAAGAAACGTTTCGATCTAAATGTCCAACCCCATCATCATTTCTATTGCACTTCCTGCGGACGCCTGATTGATCTTCATGAGGGGGTGAAGGTGGAGATATCCGAGAGGTTCAAAAATAAACTTAATATTTTAGAGATCCGGGTCTTTTTCTTGGGTATCTGTGACCGGTGTCAGGGATAGGAGGAAAGTTTACTTAATAATACCCTTCATTAAATTCCCCCTTGACTTATTTTCGGTATTCATCTAAAACGGGACTTAAAAGCAATTAAATAATTAAGGAGGGCGGTATGAATAAAGCAGAACTTGTTGCACGTATGGCAGCCATTTCCGGAATGACTAAAGCTGCTTCGGAAAAGGCCTTGAATGCGTTTATTGAGGCGGTAACCGAGGCCCTAGAAAAAGACGATAAAGTAACCCTGGTGGGGTTCGGGACTTTTATGGTGGCCGAGAGGGCGGCCCGTAAGGGGCGCAACCCTCGCACCGGGGAGGAGATAAATATCCCGGCCCGCAGGGTGGTCAAGTTCAAACCCGGAAGCACCCTGGAAGCCGCGATAAGCAAGAAAAAGAAGAAAAAATAAAGAAAATAGGCTTTTGAGACTTTTTAAGACCTTCCGGGTCTTTTAGGGCCCGGAAGGTTTCTATTCGAACTTTACTTCTGCTTGCAAGGTCTTTTCCCCCCGGCGATAGAGAAGTTTCATGGTATCTCCCTTCTTTTTGAAGGTTAGGATGATCTTGAGGGTGGCAACATCCTTTAATTTTTCCCCATCCGCCTCCACCAGAAGGTCTCCCTTTTTAAGGCCGGCTTTCTGGGCCGGAGAACCGGGGCTGACCCGGGCCACCTTTAACCCCTCCTTGGTCTCCTCCAGCCATACCCCCAGTCGGGCCGAAAAGGGCTCCCTGGCCGGTTCGGGATAGAGGATATAATCGGCAAAACCCGAGGTGATGCGTTCGTTCCCCCCCAGAACCAGGGTTACCAGAGAGGTAATGCCCCTTCTTTTGAGACGGGAGGGAATGCCAAAACCATACATGATATGCCCTTTTCCGGCCAGAAGGACCAGTTGATAATCCGGATGTTCCCTAAGCCAGCGTGCTGCGGTATCCGCCATGGTCTCGTCCCAGAGTATCTGGGCCTCGTAAAAATAGTCGAACTTGGGAAAACGAGCGGCAAAATTACGATGTTCCCGGTAAATACGATAAAGAAAGGCCCGGTAAGAGGGGTTATTCAGATCCATCTCCGGGAGCGAGGCTTTTTCCTCTACACTGAGTCCCTCCAGTCCGGAACGGGAGACCTTCTTCACCAGCTCGGAAGGAGCGTTTAAGGCCAGCACCGGAAGGCCCTTTTTACGGGCATAAAGAAGAATGGGACGGTAAAGTTTCCAGTCCATATTCCAGCGCTTGAAGTATTCGGTTTTTTCCAGCAATTCCCTTTCCGTTAGTTCCCCGGCTATAAAGAGATCCAGATACTTCTGAAAGGGACGTTGAAACATCTCCATGCCCACGGCTACCCGATGTCCGAGGGCGGTGAGACTCTTGATCACCTCCAGTTCGGTAAGGTGATGTTCGTAACGATCGTGTTCCTCCCCGATCAGGATCACCCGATAGAGACTGATCCGGCGAAGGATTTCCTTGAAGGGGAGGAGATCCTTCAGGGGCAATCCGGTAACCTCCGTGGAAAGCAAAAGACGAATTCCGTTTTCACCCGGAAGTCGGATTTTTTCCAGGAGTCTTCCCTCGCGGAAATAGAGACTCTGATAGCGCCAGTAGTATTCCAGCCGGGGAAGAATCTTCCGGATCTCCCCGGCATCCGTAGCCCGGAAGAAAAGAAAAGCCCCTTTGTTTCGATAGGGATGCCGCGCCACCTCCAGATAGGCTCCCCGGGGGAAACCCTTGCCGTGAAAAAGAAAGGTGAGATCCCGGGGGATTTCACCCAGAAAGACCCAGTTTTCCGGCCCCGGCCCGCCCGGGGGCAACTGATCCCAGACCACCCGGTATCCCCGCCGCCGGAGAAGATGAATCAGAGGTCGATACACCGGCCAATCCATACGACGAACCCAGACCTTTCCCCGCGAAGCCAGGATCAAACCCAGATTCGGAGGCAGTTCGTCGGGATCCAGTCTGCGCCAGAGACGGTATTCCGGGTCCAGCAGCACCTCTTCCGGAGGGGCTTTAAGGGTGACCTCCAGATCCTTACGGGGACCGGAGAGATCCACCTCCAGTTTCCGTTCCTCTCCTCCTTTTATCCACAGGGGTACCCGGAGATGATAATAGGGCGGATCCTGATAAAGGGTTAGACCCAGCCGATAGGTATGGTTCTCTTTGAGGAGATAACGTTTACTCAGATGCAAAGAGGGTTCCCCGGTTCGTTCAATCCATTGCTGGAAGAAAGCGGAAAGATCCCGGCGATAATGTTCCGAAAAGACCTGTTGGAGATCCTCCCAATCTGCCTCCTGATAAAGGTAGCGGGAGAGAAAATCCCTTAAGGCTCCGTAAAAGACCTGGTCCCCGACTGTTTGCCGGAGCATATAGAAGAAGTAAGCTCCTTTGCCGTAGCCCACGGCCTGGGAGCAGCGGTCCGTCCGGGCCACAAAGAGCGAAAGAGGAAAGGGATCCTTGCCCTGACACCACGTCTCATGGGAGATAAGGAGGTCTTTGCGGTAGGAAAGGCCCTTGCCCCTCTTTTCCGCCTGTTTCCAGTCGGCAAGATAGGTAACCAGCCCCTCCGACCAGTTGGCCTTCCGCGGATAGACTCCGCAGCCGAACCATTGGTGGAGTATCTCGTGGGGAAGGGAGGTATCGAGAATAAAGGGGAGGCGGATCACCTTCTCGCCGAAAAAGATGAGGGTGGGATAGGCCTCCCCCACCTCTCGATTTATCTCCACGATGGAAAGCCTTCGATAGGGCAGGGGACCCAGAAGTTGCTTGTACTGATCCAAATACTTTAAGGTCCTGGCCAGATAGGTCTGGGCCAGATCCGGGTCCGGGTGGCGAAGATACAGGGCCACGATGAGACGTCCGTGTTTGCGATAATAATATTCGTAGGGCCCGTAAATGAGGGGAGGAGGGGGGGTGGGGTGGTTCAGGACGAAGGTATAGACCTTGCGCCGCCTGCGGGTTTTTACCGTGAGTTTCTCCGCGGAAGTAATCACCTTAAGGGAGGCCGGAACGGTGACACTCAGCGTATAGTAGGAAAGGCCCTCCAGGGCGGGGAACCAGTTTCCGAAAAGGAGCCCTTCTCTGGCCCCCAGATAACCCCCTCTGGAGGCCTCCTCCCCCGGGGGAAAGACGGCTCGAAAACTAATCTCCACTCTTTCGGTTTTCCCCACCGTGAGGATGCGCAGGCGTCCGTTTTCTATCTCCGGACGGATGGGTTTCCCTCCGAGGAGGATGCGGGTTATCCGGAGGTTCTTGACCCGGATCCAGTAAACCCGATTCCGGGGAAGAAGGATGGTGCTTTTCCCGCTAAGGACATGGGCTCCGGGGTCGAGACTTATCCATACCTGGGTGCGCGGAAGCTGACCGGTAGGGGCCGCCTTTGCGGCGTTTAACCAGAAAGGGAGAAGGAAAAGGCTAAGACATAAGATGGGCCACCAGTTCCGGAGCCGAAGCGAAGTGAAAATGGATGTAACTGGCAAGAACCTGTCCCCGAGCCCATCCGTAGGTCTCCACCGGTTGCCCCTCTGCATCTTTCACCTCTAGTCCATGAAGATATCCCTTGAGCAACCTACTATACCGGAATTCGTGCCCCCTTGCGAGGGCGCCGCGAAGAGAAGGCGGGGCTTCGGGTCTAAAGCGGACCTCTCGATACCCCAGGGAACGAAGCCTTCGATCCATTACCGCCAGGCCGGGAAGGGCTCCCATCATGGGATAGGCCTTTCCCTGCTGTTCTATAGCTTCGAGGAGAAACATGAAGCCTCCGCATTCGGCAAGAACCGGGCATCCCTCCCGGATCAGCCGCCGGATCGCGGCTCTGAGGTCATCCCTCCGGGAAAGGGTTTCGGCAAAGAGTTCGGGATAGCCCCCTCCCAGATAAAGGGCCTCGGTTTTCTGCGGAAGGGAATCCCGCAGGGGGGAGAAGAAGACCAGTTCGGCCCCGGCCTCGGCAAGGAGATCCAGATTTTCCCGGTAGTAAAAGGAAAAGGCCTCGTCCCGGGCCACGGCCACCACCCTTTTTCGGGGGAAGGGCTTGTCTGCAGAGGGAAGAGAAAGATCAAGGGGCTCAAACAGCGCGGGGAGGTCCACATAATCCTTTATCCGTTCGGCCCAGAGCTCCAGTTTTTCCTCCAGGGATATCTCTTCGGCCTGCACCAGCCCCAGATGTCGTGAGGGAAGTCGAAAGGTTTCCTCCCTCGGAACGACTCCCACCACCGGGACCTTCACCGAAGCCAGGGCCCGGCGCAGGAGGCGTTCGTGTTTGGAACTCCCCACCCCGTTGAGGATTAGGCCCCGGAAACGCAGTCCGGGCTCGAACTCGACCAGCCCCTTTACCAGGGCTGCCGCGGTGGTGGAGAGGCTGCGGGCCGGAAGGATCAGCACCACCGGAAGACCGAGTATTTTGGCCACTTCCGCGGTGGAGGCCCTCACGGTGCCCCCGATCCCGTCGTAAAGACCCATCACCCCTTCCACCACCGCCACCTCTGCGCCCCGCATTCCGCGGGCAAAGCTTTGCAGGAGGGCTTCCCCGGGACAGAAGAAGGAATCCAGGTTGTAGCAGGGACGCCCGGCCGCGGTCTCAAGAAAGCCGGGATCGATATAATCCGGTCCCACCTTGAAGGGGGCCACGCGAAGGCCGCTTCTCACCAGAGCCCGGATCAGAGCACAGGCCAGAACCGTCTTTCCGCTTCCGCTCCAGGCCGCGGCGATCAGGGCCCCGTAATTTCCACCTTGTAACCCACGGAGAGCCATGCTGTTTCGTTGCCGCCGATCCTCTGCCCTACAATTTCGACCGAGTAAAGGTATCCGTCGGTGTAACCGTGCGTATCCACGATCTTACAATAGACACGATAGGTGCCGTAACTCTTCTGCCAGTCCGGATTCTGGACAATATCCGCCGGCGAGGAGTGACTGGTAACCTGGGTTACATTATCTACAAAGGCCGACCACGTTTCTCGGGAATGGTCACACTTGAAGGTATTAACGATGGTACAATCCTTCAGGGCCTGAAGACACTCCAGGGTTCCTCCCTTGGCCGCTTCCAGGGCGGAGGTATATCTTTTGGACCATCCCGAAAGGCGGGAACCATAAAAAATGAGATAGGTAAGCCCCAGGAGCATGACCAGAGCCACCAGGGTAATAATAAGGGTGTAAAGCAGAATGAAACCGCGCTCTGGAGTTGGTCTTTTCATAGCTTAAAATCTTCCAGGTTTAGGGGTTTGACTTTCATTTGAATCAGTTTCCAGCGGTAATATCTGGAAGGCACATTGATATCTTCATAAGTGCCGTCTGGATAGGTGATTCTTACAGTGGAATTCTCCGTAACCTCCGTACGGCTTTTGGTGCCTTCCTGATAAAGAATGTAGAGATCTATCTCCTTAACCTGACTGAAGATATCCGAGGCCGAAAGCGTGGTTAGATCCTTGCTCCATTGATCTATGGTGCCATTCCCGTTGGTGTCCCTCCCGGCAACGATCTGAAAGGCAAATACACAGTCGAGAATAGGCTGCTCGTTCCGGGTCCCGTTATGGGTGATTTCCGCCCGGTAGAGCTCGTAGGTGGAGGGATTGCATCTTGCCGGAAGGGAATTCGGACGCCGAAGGTAATAATCGACCCGGTTAAAGGGCATTCTGAGGGTTCCGTCGTTAACGCCGAAGAGGAAATAGATCATGGAGGTATTGTTGCCGGTAAAGTTCTTGCAGAATACGTCCCAGGACACCAAGGCCCTGTTAAGATCCAGGACCACGCATTTATCTGCATCCGAAAAATCCTGAGAACTCAAGGAAATCCTTTCCCAGTTACTTCCATTGTAATAGATATAGCCCCATCTTCGGGAGACGGCCTTGTCCAGGTTGGCGGCGGTGGATCGAATGACCAGATAATCGGAATTATTGCAGGTGTTGTCGCCGAGATCCAGGGGCTTAGGCATGCCCGAGGGTGCGGTATTGTAGGTGGCAGGAGAGCAGGTGGCATAGGCGTTAGCTTCGTTGTAATTCAGAGTAATACTTACGCTTCTAGGGATGCCGAACCCCGCAAGTTCGATGTCTTTTCGCAGATATTCCAGGGCCATAAGGACCTGAAGATTATTTTCAGCTATTTTTACCTGCTGCTTCTGGGCCCGGAGCAGGCTAATATAGGCCTCATAAAGGGCTCCCAGAGTGAGGAGGGAGACCACTATAGCTACCAGAACCTCGATCAGGGTTAGACCGCGATATTTCTTCATTTTTCGATCACGGTGTTTAATTGATATTCATAATTTTGGCCTTTGAAAGAATAGGTTACCTTTATGGTTACGGAATTGAGTCCGGGGTTGAGAGAAGAATAGTCAGTGGCATTGACATCGAAGCGCACCTTGAAGTTCCGAAAGGTTCGATAAACGGTAGAGGAACAATTTCTTTTATTCCGCAGGTCTTCGGCACATCCCTGGGCGATTTTAATGGCCTCGGTCCGGAGGGTATTCTTCAGATTATGGGTGATATAGATGCTCATGCCCTGAATGAGCCCCAGAAGGATGATCAACATCACCAAAAGGCTCACCAGGACCTCGATAAGGGTATAGCCCCTAGCGGGGGTTACACTGCCCACCTTCCCACCTTCCCATCTTGATCCGGGTATTGCTCACCAGGATGCACGAATATTCGGGGAGAATATTCGTATCCTGGGGACGAATGGTGGTGGTATCCGAGGTAAAGCCTTCCTTGGAAAAGGCCACCTCGGTTCTACCCGAGATATATCTTTCCCTGAATTGCAGGTCCTCCAGGACCTGGAATCCATTCTGATCCTGTAGATCGCCGTCGTAATCGGTATCGCATCTTACCTCCGCCGAGTCGAAGGTATTGTTACCTATCACCAGACCGCAGGTGGTCTTGCGGGTAAAGGCCAGATAACGAGCCTCGTTAAGGGCGGAAAAAAGAAGCTGAATTTCCGTGGCGATACGATGTTTTTTGACCATGCCCCGCACCCAGTTAAGACTAAAGCCCGAAAGGACAACAATAAGCGCCAGGACCACCAGGACCTCAAGAAGGGTTAAACCGTAAAGGTGTTTCATTTCTCAAACCAGTAGATGATCTGCCCCTCACGCCCCTGAAAGGGTTTCAGAAACTGGGTGGGGCTCTCGGGGGGGACTCCGGTCTGCCAGGAGGTGGCTTTTCCGCCTTCCTGGGTGAAGGAGGAGGCGGAGAGTTCAAACTTCTCGATATTGCCCCGGGAAAGCTGAAGATAAATGGTTCCCCCGGGTTGAGAAAGGGTATAACCCGAACAGGTGCTGTTGCCGATGCCCTCCCCGGTGGCACAGTTCATGGCCCACAACCGGGTTCGCCCCCCGTAACTGCAGATATCGGCGGTGGGTTGAAAGGTGGTGAAAAGGATTACGTTTTCTCCGGTGGGAGTGGGATCGGTGGTGAGCCGCTCTTTAAAATAGGTTGAATCCTTGGGAGCCAGGTCCTGAGACCAGGCCGCAATCTTGGAAAGATCGGTGTCCGAAGTGGGAAGCTTGGAACAAATATCACTCGAGGTGTGGGTTTCATTGATGTTGCAACTTCCCCCGGTAAGACACCCGTCGATGAGGACGCCGTAGAGCTTTTCCACGTCCGAGGCGTTAATTCCCACACTATCTTCCTTGTAGAACCATCGGCCGGTGCCGAAATAGAGAAAATGATGGCCGAAGCATTTCATGTATTCCACCTTGGCGGTGATGGGACCGAGTGCGTTATTAAAGATCTTTACGAAATCCCAGGAACAGGGGTCGTCACCGGTAATCTTCACCATTCCCACATTTCCCTGCCACTTAGTTCCGGTCTTGCGGCTTATCCCGAAGGCCACCGCATCGGTGTTTCCGTCTTCATTATAGTCGATTCCCCGCGTAAAAAGACGCCCTCCGAAGGCGGTGGAATTAAAGCTTGCAAAAAAATTCTTCTGGTCCACCCCTCCGCAGCTTGCGGAATAGTCATCCGGGAATTTATATACCTGATCCACGGTAAAGTTATCCGAAAGTTTGAGGATAAAGGCACGCAATCCCTGTCCGGCCTCTCCCTTATAGTTAGTGGGCCCGGAGAGGAACATCACATAGTGCGTACCGTTATAGGTAATCCAGGCCGGGCCGGAATAGGTGAACCCCAGATCCGGGTCGCTGAACTCCCAGAGGAATTTGGGGGCCTCGGGGTCGGTAACGTCCAGGGCAAAGTAGGAGGAAAGTCCCACACAGGAACTGGAATTATCCGAGGTATAGGAACGGGGATCGGAACAGGTATCCGCAGGAGGAGTCACGCAGAGGGTGGCGTTGTCGCATCCCACACCCCCACCCAGGCGCATTCCACCTATAAGGACCACCTTATCCGGAATGCCGTCATTGTTTTCATCCAGACGCACAATGTAGGGCTGAAGGTCCACATAATAAAGATGACAATAATTGGGTGCGGTCAGGAAGCGGAGATAAGGCAGGACATTTTTGGGGACAAAGGCCCAGAGTTCCTCCCCCAGGCTGGTGGTATCGCAGGTTCCCGGACTGTTCTTGCAGAGCTTTACCACCTGGTTGGAGGCCAGGCCATCGAAACGGGGTTGTCCCAGCCTGAAGGCGTGAAGCATCCCGTCGTTGGCCCCCACATAGACCACGTTATATGCCGTATGAGAGGAAGTATTGGCCTGGTAATACTGAACCACCTGAGGCGTGGAATAAATGATATCTCCGAGCTTCCAGACCCTTCCATTATCCAGGGTACGGGAGCGATAGGAGTCCAGATCCACCCCATAGACATAATCGAGGAGATCCACCACCCCTATGGATCGGCTGAGCAGGTGGGTGGTTTCGTTGTCATCGTCGATAATACCGTTCTGGTTGTCATCTCCTAGAAGCTTCTGGGCAAGAGCATTCGGCAGGGAGGCGAGCTCGGAAAGGGAGGAGGGGGAGGAGGGAAGAAGGGTGGGCTGATCGGCGGAGGTATAGATGGTTCGGCTGCTGGCATTGGTGGAAGCCAGTTTCTCCCCGGCCTCCCATACCGGATGGACCTGATC
>WGAR01000087.1 GCA_015494725.1 Thermodesulfobacteriaceae bacterium
CTCAATCGGATAGAGCATTGGACTACGAATCCAAAGGTTGGAGGTTCGAGTCCTCCCGGGCGCGCCAATATCAAGGGTTTCAAGCCTCTCCTCCTCGCTCCAAACAATCAAAGGTGTGACCTTGGTGTGGCTTAAGACACGCTTAACTATGCCAAGGGAGGAAAGACCTAAGCCCAAACCGCAAATTTTACCTTCCCTTATATTCTCTCTCTTTTTTCTGTAACTTCTGTAACCTTAAAAAGAAAAGTATTGATATTCTTAGGTTTCAGCGGTTACACTTCGGGTTACACTTGGTTACACTTCGGGCTAAAGTGTAACCTCCCTTGATTACCAAGGCTTTCAAGGGGATTTCTTCTCTCCCCTGGAATAAATGGGTCCTTCCCGGCAGGGGCAAGCGACGGGTCCGTCCCCTGCACCGGGGCGGGCGTTTTGAGAAAAGTGGGCCGGTTTGCCGCCGCATATTCTTACCTACTATTTCCCTGGTGGGGCCGCCGGGATTTGAACCCGGATCAACCGCTTATAAGGCGGCCGCTCTAACCCTTGAGCTACGGCCCCACATGCATAAAGAGATCACCAAGGGGAAGAGAGACACGTTCACATGAGGACGGGGAGACCGGGGCCTTGCTTAGGCCCCTATGTAGGAGATTATGGCCTTTAGGACCTGGTGAAAACCGGGATTGAAGAGGGTGAAACCTGCAAGCATGATGGCGGCAAGAACCTTGAGCCAGATCTCTAACTTTACAAAGCGGGCCTCCATTTCACCAAAACGAGCCTCAAATTTGGCCTCCAACCGGGCTAATTCTTCCCTCATTTCCCCTCTTAACTCCGCCAGATCCGCCTTGGTCACAAGCTCCTTCGTAAGCTCCTCCTTGATTTCGGCCTTGACCACTTCCTTTTGAGCCTTGGCCTCCTCCCGGACCGCACCAAGGCCCTCCTCAAGGGCACGGATCACCTTCTCGGCCCGGTCCCGGTCCGGGATCGCCTCCTCAATCACCCTCACCACATCATAGGGAAGAGCCATACCCATGCCTCTAAGATAGCCTTCACCCTCTCCCTGGGTCAATACCTCATCGAGGAGGCCTCAGATTTGTTAGCTTTCATCTCTCAAGATTGTTCAAAACTGGACACTTTTAACCTAACCGGGGAGGGGTTTAAGCCAAAATAAGCCGAATTAAGCCGGAAAGAGCTTGTGGGAGGATTCCACTTTATGCGCTCGCCAGAGGAGCAAGTGGTCCACGAAGATGGCCGGGGTCTTTCTTTGATGTCCACCGAGAAAGATAATCGGGAGGCCCCACTCCTTCCATCTCATTCTTACGGTCTCTCGGTGACACCCCAGGAGCCTGGCGATGTTAGCCCACCCCTTTACCAGGCCAAAGGCTTCCTCAATCTCCTGTCTGAGCCGGGTCTTGTTCCTTGCCATGGCGGACGTAGCGGCTCCTTATCCAGGAGCAAAGTTCCTCCACGGTGATCTCCGGGACTTCATAGCCCTGAGGAGCCTTACGGAAGGTTAAGGGCAGGCCCCAGAGTTTCCATCTTCTCCTCACCGTGGCCCCGCTCACGCTCAGGGCTTCCCCTATGCGCTTCCATCCCCGGAGGACCTTTCCCATGCTTAAAGTATAACACCCAAGGATTAGGGGTCATCAAAGAGCCTCCTGGCAAGCTCATCATGGGTTGCGCTCTGCTTGTAGGCCGGGCATAGATCCTTGAGCTTTCGGCATTCATACCGCTAACCGGAGATACGGTTAAGGTCAAGCACGTGTGCTCCGTGAGGGCACCGCAAGGGGTCCTCTCTTCCGAAAGGGCAGGGCCGGGCCTCACTTAGAAAGCTCATGGGGGTTCTCCTTGCTTAATGATTTTGACGAGGAAATAACCGTGGTATAATTAAAATTACTGGCGGTAGGGGAGGTGTCCCGGCCACCGCTTGACCCTAGAGCGCCAGCTTCGCGGGTGCCGGGTCGCCCGCGAGACGATTCCTTCCCGGGAGTCCATGTTATCTCCATAGTCCCCTCTTGCGAGGAGGTGATTCAGGGGTTATTTGTTTATTGATGGCTACAGGGGAGGGTGGCTCGGCACCTGCTTTTACCCTGTAGCCAGGAGCAAGGGAGCCGAGAAAGCCCTTGCCGTCCATAGTTATCAATTCCCCCCCTCTGTAGGCTTCCGATTTTCAAGGCCGAGGAGGTAAATTCACTCCCCGGCCCTTTGTGACTTTACCCCTCAAGCCTCCTCGGATCGCTCCTCCGGGGAGGCCTCTTCCTCTTGCTCAAGGGCTTCATCCGCAAGGTCGTTAATTCTTTCCTCGGTCTCTTTTCTCACTTCCCAGGCTTCTTCTCTCCTTGGCTCCTCCCAGGGAACGGTCTGGGTGAGGATCTTTCCGATGCGCTCCACCTCGGAAGCCAGGTCTTGAAGGAGATCCTTGACCCTCTCCGGCTCAAAGTTCCCTTCCACGATGAGGTTTATATTTCGGGCCAGTCTCTCAAGCCACTCCCCGGTTTGTATGCGGTTAAATTCCCAGGTAAGGCCGTTTCCCGCCTGAAGTTCGGAGATCCTCTGGAGGAGCACACCCAGGGCCTCAAGGTCCCGATCCGAGAGTATGGGACTTTCGGCAAGCTCGGAAAGGCCCTTGTAGTCCAGGGCGTTAACAGCCTGGTGGTCCGGGACCTCGCCAAGCTCTTCGGTCCACTTCTCCCGCAGGGCCATGAGTTCACGGGCGGCCCGTTGACCTCTTGCCGCCGCCACCATGAGCCTCCCGATGGCCTCCCCCGCTCCGAAAGAGGGGAGAAGCGCATCCTTAAGATTTGCCCGGGCCGGATCGTAATACTTGGGAAAGTTTCTCATGGCTTTTCCCTCCTCCTTTTGATTTAGTCCAGGAGACCAAGCTCCCGGATGTCGCCAATGGCTTGATCGGTGATCACGTAGGCTCTCCCCTCGGCCACTAAGCGACGGGCCTCCTCCAGGGGCATCTGAGCCGTGAGCATGATCCCATCTCGCTAATACTGGACACGCTCCGCCTTAAGCCTCATCGGGTCTCTCTTGGCTCGGCTGATAAGTTTCTTCCTCATCGGGGCCTCCTTAAATGTTATCATGTTATCTTGTTATCATAGTCAAGATAGCTTGTCAAGATGTTAAATTGTTGACGATAAGGCGACGACAGGTATAATTAAACCGGAGGGTTTGGATGAGGACGCAAAAAATTGAAAGAAAAATGCTTGGGGCAAGGGTAGATGTCCGCCTTATTAAGGCCTTAAAGTTTTTAGCCCTTGAAACAGACCGGCCCGTTTACGACCTCCTTGAGGAGGCCATGCGGGATCTTCTTGCCAAGTATGGCCGCCCGGTCCCGGAGGAGGGCCAGGGGGAGGAAGGCTAAGGTGTGCGCTTTTGAAGGTGTCTTTTCAGGAAGCTCGCAAACTCCAAAAAGACCTTCTCCTTTTCGCTTGGCTCGCTCCTGGCAATAGCCTCAATCCGATAAGCCAGCTCAATGGGTCTCCCAGTATATCTCAGGCCCGCCAAGCGGAGGCAATTGACCAGCATCCTTAAAGCCGTCCTCTTGTTCCCGTCTTGGAAGGGGTGCCCTTTAATCAAGAGGTAAACCGCTAATGCAAGCCTCTCTATGAAATCAAGCTCTCTCCCCTCTTGGGCCATGTAATGGGCGGCCTGTTCCACAAGCTCAGCCAGGCCCTCCAAAAATTCGGGCTTTAAGAGGCCAAAAGATCCGCCTTCCTTCTCGATTGACTTGAGGTTTAGAAGGACAAGAGTTTTTGCGGAAAGACAGTCTTTTAATGTTCGGCCAGGTATTTCAGGGCCTCTTGCCATTCAGGGGTTAAGAGTTCTTCCTCGGTGGCTTCTACTTCCCGAAGTATCCGGGACCACTCCTTTCCTTCGGCCTCCTCGCTTTTGGCCGCAAGTAAGGCTTTAAAGCGAGTCCTCAGCTGGGCAAGCTCTTTCGCAGTTAACGTCCTCATGTTTCCCATTTTCCCGGACCGAGGAGGCCCCGTCAAGGCTTCCCTAAAACTGAAAACTGAAGTGGTTTTTCGCGCCCAAAATAGCGAAATTGCGCACGGGGACGGACCCGCCCGACCAGGCTCTCCAGAAGGACCCGCTAATGCGCCGCTCTGCAAGCCGTATCCCAGGCCTCACCTAAGGTGTCCGTAATCCCGAAGTAGCGCACTCTCCACCAGGCCCAGGGATCATCAAGGGGAGGCCTTCCATACCGGGCCTCCCGGTCCAGGGAGAGCACACGGGCCGTCAGCTCCTTGACTTTCTCCCTCGGCTTAGGAGACAATCCCTCAGCGACCGCTTGCAACCTCCGGACCTCATCGAGTAAAGTAGGATCTACACGCCTTCGGGTTCTCATCTTCACCCTCCTTGGCCCCGCACTCCTCCGGGGCTTTTTCTTTAAGCAGAGGCTCCACGGCCTCAAGGAACCTCCTCGCTCTCTCCTTGGCCGCCTCAAGGAGCCATGCCCTGCCGATCTCAAGCTCTCGCAGAGTCCGCTTTATGTATGTCTCGGGGCTTAACACCCGCACCCCTCTTCCTATTTCTATGGGAGACATGGCCTTGAGCTTTCCCAGGACCTCCGGCTCAAGCAGTCGCTCAAGACTTGCCGCAAGTTCTCGGGCCTCATCGTCAAGCTCACGATGAGGCTTTGCCTCCCGGTCCAGGGGAGGAAAAGGAGAGGCCGAGGAGAAATTTTCGGGCACCGTGGAGGGCCTCTCCCCGGCCTCATCGGTTGCCGGAGGCTCCAGGGGAAGGCCTGCCGCAAGATCAAAAAGGCTCAGCGCTTCAAAACGGGACATCTTCTTCTCCCCCCAGGACCTCCCATCTCAACCCTAGCACCCGATGACTCCTTCCGCCGATCTTGACTACTTTGGTAGGAACTTCCCAGGTCAGAAGGCCCCGCTTCTTCAGTTCAGCATAAAAAGCCCGCCCCAGGCGGATCGGTGGGCGGTTTAGCTTAGTGAGATGTGTGTTCAATTCCTTCTCCGTGGCTTGAGGAAAAAGCCAGATTTCTTCATCGCTCAGCACGCCTATCACGGGCTTGTGAAAATCTTCCCGATATTCTTCCTTGGTCGGAATGATTGCTTGCCCTGAGGCCAGGAGTTCTTTTAATCCCTCCAGAAAAAGAGCTACCGTGTCGGTTTCTTGCGTTCGCCCCAGAAAAGCGTTGAGGAGTTCCTTCAGGCCTAAAGCTAAGACTTGAGCCGGCTCTCTGGCGTCCACTCCCAGGGAATCAAGGAAGGCCAAAAACACGCTAAGTGAAACATCTAAAACCGCAAAGTTGTCTATTGCCCGGAAAAGCTCTTTTTCCCGCAACGCCTCAAAATGAGGGCTTTTCCGCCTCTCCCGCAATTGCTTCTTGAGGTACCCAGACAGCTCCGGGGCTTTCTCGGCCAGGTATCGGAGCCAGAAACCCCCGAGATGGTTAAGGCCTTCGGCATGGTCCTCAAGACTTTCAAGGTCTTGGAAATCAGGACGTATATGCGGGATCACAAAAACCCTACTCAGAGAAGACTCCGAAAGGACCGGTAAAAACTCCGCCGTAATAATAGGGACCGCTTCAAAGCGTCTCTCACGATCCAAAGCGGAGTTAGCGGTCAAACGCCCCCGCTCTGAGGCGTTGCCCGCTACCCGTAAGAGGCGGTCCAAGACCTCAAACAGGCGGCGGTTGTCCTCCTGGTTTACTCCCGGAAAGAAATCGTCCAGAAGCAAAGGCAAGTCTTTGAAGTAATAGCCCAAAGCCAAGAGCCGGTTACCCGTAGCCGTCCCGAAGGTTTCTGGACTCGTCCTCGGCCAATCCTTTCCAAGAAGGCTCAAAAAGGCCAGGGCCGTAGAGGTTTTAAAAGTGTTCCTCTTCCCCACCAGGATGAAACTCACCCCCTGGAAAATTCCGGCCTGACGCCAAAACTCCCTCATCGTGGCGAAAGTCACCGCTCCGAGGAGGCCGGTCACCACCACCGGAGGGAGCCGAAAGATGAAGGGGGCCGCCTCTTTTGCTAAAGCCGGGTTGGGGTTCTCCGGCACCCCATAGGGGAAACGGGCAAGGCCCAGAAGCTCTTTGGCATGGGGGCCGGGGAAGACGAAACGCCACTCTCCGTTTTCACATATCCAACCGCTCCGGCCCACTTCCGTGATTTGTTGAGGGTTCGAAAAAGCGTCCACACAGTCACAGAATTTGCGCCCGGAAACACCAGGGAAGATGCGGGCCCTTGCTCCTATGTGAGCTTTGACCCATTTCAGAACTTCATAATACGAGGAGGCCGGAAACAGAAAAGTTTTTTCGCTCCCGTCTTCTAACCTGGCCCTTAGCTTGAAAAACTTGAGAGCTTCTTCTTCCCCCGTCTTGATCTCTAACTCCTCCAAAATTTCGCATGTGAAGTTTGAGATTCGCTCTTTTAATCCGCCTTCTTTGGTAAGCACCCAAAAACTGCCGTCTCTGATACCGTAGCGCCCGCACGGGGAAACCCGTAAGTCTTGCGGGGTTCGAGGAGGTTTATCCAGGGTCTCAAGCTCCCGAAGAGCCTTTTCTCCAAGCTCACGGATCACATCCGGGCCTTGGCGAGTGTACACATCCAGGAAGTCGAGGGATTTTTGTCCTTCCGGGATTTCACCAGGGGGAAGGATCATCGTGGCCTTTTGCCCTCCGGCCCGGAATTTTTTGACGGCCTTGCGGGCCTCCCGCTCGCCAGTTTTTGACAAGTCCTTGTCAGCAAAGAAAACGACTTTCGCCTGCCGTGGGTAACTGATCTCCGGAAGATTGCTGGCTGAGACCGCTACTATGGTGGGCCACCCGGTTGCCAGATGCACGGCAAGGGCGGTTTCCGGGCCTTCGGCTACGGCCAGGGCCTCCACTTCGTTAAGCTCTTCGAGAGCAATTCCGATCAGGCTGAAAGCTCCCTTGAGACGGGAACCAGGCCAGGCCTTTTTACCCTCCGGGGCTTTCTTACCCTCTGGGGTCAAAAAGATGCGCTGAAAGCCGCAAAGGTTTCCTTTTTGATCAATCAATTTGACAAGGAGAAGGGTTTTTCCGTCGGCTGTTTTGTATTCCCGGAAAGCCTCAGGGAGCCGCTCCACGGGAAGGCCACGGTTCCGAAGGTAGCGGAGGACTACTTGGCCTTGCGGATCAGCTTGTGCCCAGATAACCCCCCAATCTGGGGGCTTTCTCCCACTCCTCTTTGCCCTCGCCCTTGGCCGTCCGTTTCCGCCGTAGCGTTCCTTGATCTCCCACCAGTCATGGCCCAGAGCCTCCACCAGAGATCGAAAATTCCCCTTTGCTCCGCAGGAGAAACAGTAATAAGCACCATTACTGACATTTACCGAGAAAGAAGGCTCCGTTTCGCTGTGAAAGGGGCATAAATGCCAGTATTCGCCACCTTTCACTTCGCCACCGGGGAGAAGAGCTTGAACCGCTGCCAGATAATCAAGACCGCCGCCCACCATATCCCCCCTCCCGCTCTAAAGATTCGGCCCAAGCCCGGAGAAGAAAAAGAACTTTCCCGGTGGCGGGGTCTTTCACCGTAAACCGCCGAAGGGGGCCGCCTTGTGATCTATGCCGATATACTGTGTTTACAGAAAAAGGCAGGCAAAAACGTCGAAAAATTTCAGAATCAAGCGGAATAAACTCGGGAAATTTTTCAATACGCATAGGCCACCTCCTTTTATTGATTTTCGCCAAGGAGGAGGCCCCTTGAGGATTGACTAACCTGGGCGGGAGGGCTATTTTAATTGTGGGGTTCGGTGAAGGCCCGGAATAAACTCCGGGCGATCACCTTTGATGGGAGAGGGAGCGACATCCCTCGGGATGCCCTCTCCGCCAGGCCGGGGCCTCCTCCCCGGCCTTTTTTTATTTTCTCATTCTATTTCCCTTCTTCATTTTCGAGCTACACCTTTCATTTTTTGTAAGAGTAAACTTTCCGGTAAAGTTGTCAAGCTATAAAATGACACAATATATTGTGGAGTTACGCATCAAAGACAAATTGTCTTCTTCCCCCTGGAGCATCAAGCTACATTATCTCCTCGGTAAACAATCCCGGTTGTAGAGAAAAACTCTATATAGCAAAATTTGCAATGTTATCTCCGAGACTACATCCCAGTTTTCGACTAACTCCTTAACGCCCACAACCTCCACAACGGTATTGACCGAAATCTCATGTCGGCTCATCTTCGTAAGGGAATTACTTCGGCTTTAGGCTTACTTTTCGCCTCCTCTTCCTCTGCCGGAACCTCAAACCTCCTCGCCACTTTTTCCACTCTATCCCTCAACTGCTCCGCAAGGGTGTGCTCATACCTCTGAACCATTTGCGGGGTCTTGTGTCGGCTTAACTTGCTCAATTGAGGAAGCGGCGTCCCTTCCATGGCTAAATAAGTCACATAGGTATGTCTCAAACTGTGAAAGGTCAGCATGTTTCGCTTATCGGTAATCCCTTCATTTAAGCGGGCTCTCTTCACCGCCTCGGCAAACTTATGGGTGAGGGTGTCAGGGTGAATCTTAAAAATCCGCTCCCCTGGCTCTCCAGGGGGAAGGCTTTTAAGGAAGGTCACAAGCGGTTCAGGGAGAGGCAAAAACCGGCTTTCCGTGAGGTCTTTCTCCCTTGGGATGCGTATGACCCCTCTCCTCCAGTCCACATCTTCCCAACGCAGGGAAAGGATCTCGCTTCTTCTCAAACCCAGGAAGAGAGCAAAAAGCGTGGCCCCGTAAACCTCATCGCCCATCTCCTTCAAAATCGGCTGAAGCCTTGCCCACTCCTCCGGGCTAAGAGTCCTTGTCTTTCGGTTGCTAAACTTGGGCTTTGAGGTCTTCCCCACCGGGTTCTCCCAACCGGGAGGAAGGAGGCCGAGCTTTTTTGCCGTATTGAGGGCCTTTTGAAGGTAAACAAGCGCCTTTGAGATTGAAGAGGGAGAAAGGGCTTTCCCCTGAGGAGTCTTTTTCTCCTTGAGAGCTTTTTTCAGCTTCTCCACATCAAAAGGGCTTATTTCGTCAAGCCTCTTCCTTCCAAGTTCAGGGAGGATGTGATTTCGCCAAAAGCTCAGCTCAGCCTTGTAGCTTGCCGGGGTGAGGTTTTCTTTGAGGAGAGGAGCATACTGCTTCTCAAAAAACTCCCCCAGGGTAGGGATCTTCATTTCCTCCCCTGGCAAGGGTTTGCCCAGGCGGAGAGCCTGCTTGACTCGCACCTCAAAGTCTCGGGCTTCGGTAATACTCCCCCAGAACAAGCGCACAACCCTTCTCCCGTAGCGCTTCACCTCCACACGCCACACATCCCCCAGCAACGCCCCGCATCTCTTGCATTTCCTTATCCGGGGCCACTTCTTAACCGAGTAAGAAGTCTTGCACTTCGGACACCACCGAGCTAACCCCATGGCTCACCTCCTTCGGTTACACTTCACCCTCCCCAAGTGTAACCCCCGTCCGGGGCTTCAATTTTGCTCCTATCCCTTGATTGCCAAGGGAAAGGGCCACTTTAGCCTTCTCGGCTCCGGTTACACTTCGTTTCTCAAAGTGTAACCGCCCCCTAAAACCCCAAAATTCCCCGAAACCCTTGATACTCAAGGGAAAGCTCAGATCATGGCCTCCTCGGACGGTTACACTTTGTCGGCCAGAGAGAGGAAAGCGTAACTTCCCCGCAATTCCTTGATACTCAAAGGATTGCGGGATTTTAGGGCTTCCCCGGTTACAGAAAGTGTAACCAAGTGTAACCGCCGGAAACCGTTGATACTCAAGGGATTGCGAGAAAAGGTTACGGTTACACTTCAGAATATACCCCCCATAATTTCGTTTGAGGGTGAAGTGTGCTTCTCGGGTTCGCTTCCCCTTTGCATCGGTTCCAACGCTCTCATGGTGTGGCTTCGGTGTGGCTTTTTTCATATAAAACCTGAAAACCGGAGTAAAGTCAAGTAAAAGATCGTAAAAGCGCTATCCGTTGGCAATCAAGGGATATATGGCATAAAGTTCACACCGGGCAAGGGATAGCGGAAACCCTTACCGTTGGACTACGAATCCAAAGGTTGGAGGTTCGAGTCCTCCCGGGCGCGCCAAGAAGTTCCTAAAAATTCGTCAGTTATGAAGCACCCATCAAGACCGTTCCGGGTTTGTTTCTGCAGAGGGCCGCAAGACCGCATGGGATTTGTTCATTGCAAGCCGGTTTTAGAAAAATTGCAGAATAAACTTAGACAGTTGCAAGATAAGTTTGGACTAGTTAACAGATAGCGGGACTAGGCGGGACTTGGCGGGACGTTGAAAATCAAAGGGTTCGGAGGGGCATGGGTGTTTTCGCAGGATAACTTTAGACTGTTCAGGGAGAGAGGTTGGGTAACGCTCATCGGGTTCTCCGGCGGGCCTTCGGGGCGAGCAAGAAGGACTGTCCACCCTTTTATATAACTTTCCCTCAGTTGGCCATAAACCTTGGCCCGGCGGTGGTTCGTTTTCAAGCTTTTTCTCCGGAGCCGCGACCGGTTAATTTCACGTTTTATCAGGCAGAGAGGGGCCGGGGCAGGCCCCGGCCCTGGATCTTACTTTTGGCCCTTCTTGAGCCAGGGCATCATCTCCCGGAGACGGCGCCCTACTTCCTCGATGGGATGTTCGGCCTCCCTGCGCCGGAGAGCGTTAAGGACCGGACGTCCGGCCTTGTTTTCCAGGATCCACTCCCGGGCAAAACGACCGCTCTGAATCTCCTCGAGGATGCGTTTCATTTCCTGTCTTACGGTCTGGTTAATAATGCGGGGACCACGGGTTAGGTCTCCGTATTCGGCGGTATCGCTTATGGAGTACCGCATAAAGGAAAGACCACCCTCATAAATGAGGTCCACAATGAGTTTAAGCTCGTGGCAGCATTCAAAATAGGCCAATTCGGGAGAATATCCGGCCTCCACCAGGGTTTCGAAACCGGCCTTGATCAGAGCGGCCACCCCTCCGCACAGCACACACTGTTCCCCGAAAAGATCGGTTTCGGTTTCCTCGCGGAAGGTGGTCTCGATCACCCCGGCCCGGGTACCCCCGATTCCCTTGGCGTAGGCCAGGGCCCTGGCCAGGGCCTGACCGGTGGCATCCTGATGCACGGCCACCAGACAGGGCACCCCGGCCCCACGTTCAAACTCCCGACGCACCAGATGCCCCGGCCCTTTGGGAGCGACCATGGTCACATCCACGTCCTTGGGGGGAACGATCTGGCCGTAGTGGATATTAAACCCGTGGGCAAACATGAGCATCTTGCCCGGGGAGAGATTGGGAGCAATGGCCTCTTCATAAATCCTGGGCTGGATCTGGTCCGGCACCAGGACCATGATCACCTCGGCCCGGGAACAGGCCAGAGACGGAGCCAACACCTCGAAACCATCGGCCTTGGCCCTCTCGTAACTGGGGCCTCCGGACCTCAGCCCTACAATGACCTTCAGGCCGCTGTCGCGCAGGTTCAGGGCATGCGCATGTCCCTGACTGCCGTACCCCAGAACGGCGATGGTCTTGTCCTTCAGGAGGGAAAGATCCGCATCCTGATCATAATAAATCTTCATGCCGCGCCTCCTTGGGGATTTACTTTTCTACCTAGCACTCCTTGTGGGCCACGTCAACGAGCAGTAAAATGCTATCAAAGCCATCAGGAGGGGCCATGATTAATCGAGTCTTTATCTTCGATACCACCCTGCGGGACGGGGAGCAGTCCCCCGGGGTTTCGCTGAACATGGCCCAGAAGATCGAAATCGGAAGAGCTCTGGTGGATCTGGGGGTGGATGTGATCGAGGCCGGTTTTCCGGTGGCCTCCCCGGGGGACTTCGAGGCGGTGCGAACCCTTTCTGCGGAACTCAAGGGGGTGGAGATCGCCGCCCTGGCCCGGGCCAACGCCAGGGATATTGAGACCGCCTGGGAGGCCCTGCGCCAGGCCGAAAATCCCCGGATTCATACCTTCATCGCCACCTCTGACATCCACCTGGAATACAAACTGCGCAAAAGCCGGGAAGAGGTACTCCGGCTGGCGGAGGAAGCGGTAAAATTGGCCCGAAGGTTCACCTCCAATGTGGAATTCTCCGCCGAGGACGCCACCCGAAGCGATCGGGAATATCTGGCTCAGGTGGTAATAACCGTGGCCCGGGCCGGAGCCCGGGTAATCAATATTCCGGATACGGTGGGATATACCGTCCCTCACGAATACCATTCCCTGATCGCCTTCCTGGTGGAACGCCTTAAGGAGGCCGGGTTCGGAGAGGCCCTGGAGTCCGGAGACCTTCGGCTCTCCGTACACTGCCATAACGATCTGGGGCTGGCGGTGGCCAACAGTGTGGCGGCGCTTCTGGCCGGTGCCCGGCAGGTGGAATGCACGGTAAACGGTATCGGGGAAAGGGCCGGAAACGCGGCCATGGAAGAGATCGTCATGATCCTGAAGACCCGGGCCGATTTCTTCCGGGAAAAACTGGGAACGGCCCTGGACACAGGGATCCGCACCCAGCGCATCGTCCCCACCAGTCAGCTGGTATCCCGGCTTACCGGAATGTTCGTCCAGCCCAACAAGGCCATCGTGGGGGCCAATGCCTTTGCCCATGAATCGGGGATCCACCAGCACGGAGTCATCGCTCATCGTCTCACCTACGAAATCATGGACCGGGAATCCGTGGGCTGGAGCGGAAGCGCCATCGTGCTGGGCAAACACTCCGGGCGTCATGCCGTGGATTACAAGCTCAAAAGCCTGGGCTGGAAACTTTCGCGCCAGGCCCTTTCCCGGGTCTTCGAACGTTTTCGGGCGGAGATCAAGGACGTACTGCGCCGCATCCCCGATGAGTACCTGGAGGGGATCCTTTACGACGAGTTCCTGGCGGATCGGTATCGCTACCGGGTAATTTCGGCCCAGGTTTCAAGCCTCTACGGCACCTCGTTGCGCCCCATCGCTCAGGTGGAAGTGGAGGATCGGGAGGAGGGGCGACGAATAGCCATGGCGGTGGGGGTGGGATCGGTAGATGCCGCCTTCAAGGCCGTAGCCCGGGCCCTGGGCTATATCTTCGGAGAGGGAGAAGATAAGGGAGAAGATAAAGGGGAAAAACTTCGCCTGGTGGACTTCCATATCGACGCCCTGGGGCGGGGCACCGAGGCCGAAGGGGTGTGCGGAGTGATCCTGGAGGATGCTTCCGGAAGACGCACCGCCGGCCTGGGGCGGGACGGAGACATCGTGGCCGCAGGGATCAAGGCCCTGGTAAATGCCCTGAATCGTCTGGAGGCCTCCCGCGAGAAAGGGGAAGACCTGCGTCGCCAGCTGGCCCGGGAAGCCGAAGAGGAGCAAAAAGTAGAGGAAGCGCGGCCTATGTGTCGCTAGAAAGGTTCTTCAGCAGAAGCAATTTCTCCTCGCTTCGCAGGGCCCACTCGCTTTCCGGAGCCAGCTGGGTTACCGATTCCCAGAGCCGCCGGGCCTTCTCCAGATCCCCGAGACGGAAATAGACCTCGCCCAGCCAGTAGCGGGAGGCCATATCCGCATGATTGAAGCGTACCGCCCGACGAAAATCGAGCTTGGCCTCCTCCCAGCGTCCCTGTTGAAAGGCGATTAGACCGGCATAATAGTAGGCCCGGGAGTAACGCGGATTGAGCTTCAGGGCCCGATTGAGATACTTAAGGGCCTTGGCGTCGTCTCCCTTCTTGTGCCAGGCCCAGCCCAGATTGGTGAGGGCCATGAAGGGATTGAGATAAAGGGGGTTGTCGAGGGCCTTCTTAAAATAAGAAATGGCCTGATCGTATTGCCCCTGAAGCAGGGCCAGGGCCCCCAGATTATTCAAGGCCTCGGAATACCGGGGATCGATCTGAAGGGCCTTCTCGAATTCCAGACGGGCCTTGGCGTATTCCTTTCGCCCCATGTAGATGAGGCCCAGAAGATTGTACACCTCTGGATCCCGGGGACTTTCCTTCTGGGCCAGCAGGGCCTCCCGCAGGGCTTCGGGATAGCGGTTGTCCTTGAGATACACATAGGCCAGTTCCCGGTGCATGGCCGAGGCCTGCTGATGATAACTGGCCGAGGGCCCGCAGGCAGCCAAAACCAGTAAAAGGAAACCCAGAACCAAACGGATCATACCTTCCCCCTCTCGGAATTTTCTTTATTTATATCACTTTATTCAGGGAATATTCAATAATTCCTTTGGCCCCGGCCTCGATAAGTCGGGGAATAAGTTCCCGCACCTCCCCCTCGGAAATAACCGTCTCCACGGCGAACCAGCCCTCCTGATAAAGACGGGAAATGGTAGGAGCGGTGAGACTGGGAAGGAGACCCACCACCTTCTCCAGATCCTTTTCGGCCACGTTCATCTTGAGGCCCACCATGCGATCGGCCCTGAGAGCCCCCTGAAGGAGCAGGGCCAGTTGTTCGATCTTCTTCCGCTTCCAGGGATCCCTCCAGGCCTCCTCGTTGGCGATAAGTTGAGGATGGGTGACCATGAGTTCGTGGATGATCTTGAGTCCATGGGCCCGGATGGTGGAACCGGTCTCTGTAACCTCCACGATGGCATCGGCCAGCCCCTGGACTACCTTGGCTTCGGTGGCCCCCCAGGAAAATTCCACCTCCACCTCGATCCCTCGCTGGGCAAAATAACGCCGGGTAAAATTGACCAGCTCGGTGGCGATCTTTTTACCCCGGAGATCCTCGAGCGTCCGTATATCCGAGTCCGCCGGGACCGCCAGCACCCAGCGGGCCGGCCGTTTACTTACCTTGGAATAGATGAGGTCCGCCACCGCCACCACTTTGGAGTCGTTCTCCAGGATCCAGTCCTTGCCCGTGATGCCGGCATCGAGCACCCCGGCTTCCACGTACCGGCTCATTTCCTGAGCCCGGCAGATGGCGCAGGAGATCTCCGGATCGTCTATCTCCGGAAAATAACTCCGGTGATGCACCTTGACCCGCCAGCCGGATTTCTCCAGGAGTTCGATGGTGGCCTTTTCCAGACTGCCCTTGGGAATCCCGAACTTAAGCACCCTTTCGCCCATAGACCTCCTCCGGATCAAAAATTTTCTGCCCCACGATCTCTACCTGTCCTCCTCGAATGCGTCGATAGAAACAGGACCGATAACCCGTATGGCAGGCGGCTCCGCCGTGTTGTTTAACCTTGAGAAGGACGGTATCCGCGTCGCAATCCAGGAGAACATCCCTTACCTCCTGAACATGGCCCGAGGTTTCCCCCTTAAGCCAGATCTTCCCCCGGCTGCGGCTAAAATAATGGGCCTTCCCGGTGGCCAGGGTCCTCTCCCAGGCCTCCTCGTTCATGTAGGCCAGCATCAGGACCTCTCCGGTCTCGGCATCCTGGACGATAACCGGTACCAGCCCTCCCCCCTTCTCGAAGTCGGGTCTAAGCACGGTTCACCTCCCTCAACCAGCTTCTCAATAGATACTCCGGGTCGGAGCTTTTTACCAGGGCCTCACCGACAAGCGCGGCATGTACCCCGGCCTC
>WGAR01000088.1 GCA_015494725.1 Thermodesulfobacteriaceae bacterium
AAAACCCGGCTCGAAACCACTAAACTCCAAGCCGGCAAGGCTTCCACTAATACAGAGGCCTGCCTGCCGTCGCTATTCAGTTTTCAAAGATCAGCCCTAAAGAGCAACCTTCAATATAACACACAAAATCCTACTGTCAAGCCCTATGTCGCCAGAGTGATAAATTCTACCTTAATAAAGAGCGTTTCCAAAAGGCTTTCACAAAATTACGCCCTCTGCCCCCACCTGTCAAGTACCAAAACTTGTTTTGTTATTGCTAAGCAATTTTGTCACCCCTAACTGCTAAGCAATCATTGCAAAAACTGAATTTTTGGAATTTGGGTTAGAACTTACAAGCCTCCCTAGGGGCGAACCAGCGGTAGAGGGCCGGAAGCAGAAAGAGGGTGTTCAGGGTGGAGGTGAAAAGCCCCCCGATGACCACCGCGGCCAGCGGTCGCTGGATCTCGCTTCCGGTGCCGGTGGCGAAAAGAAGAGGAAGGAGCCCCAGGGCGCTGGTGAGGGCGGTCATAAGCACCGGTCGCAGTCGGAGAAGCGCCCCCTTGAGGGCCGCTTCCTCCACCGGAAGCCCTTTTTCCTGGAGCTGACGGATGCAGGTCACCAGGACCATGCCGTTCTCCAGGGCGATTCCGAAAAGGGCGATGAAGCCCACCGAGGCCGGCACCGAGAGATACTGTCCGGTAAGCCACAGGGCCACCAGCCCTCCCACCAGGGCCAGCGGGAGATTGGCCATGATCAGGGCCGAAAGGCGCACCGAACCGAAACTCATGAAAAGCATGAAGAACACCAGGGCCAGGGTCACCGGGATCACCACCCGCAGGCGCCGGTTGGCCTCCTCCTTGAGTTCAAACTCGCCACCCCAGGTGATGAGATAACCCGGAGGAAGTTTGAGCTCGCGGTCGATTTTGTTTCGGGCTTCTTCCACGAAGGAGCCTATATCCCTTCCGGAGACGTTGCACTGGACCGTTATAAAACGCTGGATGTCCTCCCGGGTGATCTGGCGGGGACCTATGATTTCACGGATCTTGGCCACTTCCCGCAGGGGAATGAAGCCCCCGCCCGGGGTCCGCAGCAGGAGGTTCCCTATGCGTTCCGGATCGTTGCGGTACTCGGGTTTTAGCCTTACGAAAATGTCGAAACGTTTCAGGCCCTCAAAGATCTCCCCCACGCTTTTTCCGCCCACCCCGATCTCGATCACCTCCTGGACGTCGGAAAGGGAAAGACCGTAGCGGGCCAGTTTCTCGCGGTCCGGCCGGATGAGGAGCTGCGGAGTCCCCGAGATCTGATCCACCTGGACGTCCACCGCTCCGGGGACCGTGCGGATGATCTCCGCCACCCGGTCTCCCAGACGTTTCAGCGTGTCCAGATCCTCACCGAAGATCTTGATGGCGATCTCGGCCCGGACGCCTTCCATGAGCTCGTCCACGGTCATTTCGATGGGCTGGGTGAAGTTGGTGAGCACGCCGGGGATCTCGCCAAGCTCGCGCCGGATGAGATCCACCAGGGCCTCCTGATCCTTGACCCGCCAGGTCTCGCGGGGATGGAGGAGAATGTACATTTCGGCGCTATTTATGGGATCGGTGTGGGCCCCCACCTCACCGCGGCCGATCCGGGAGACCACCCCCCGGATCTCCGGGATCTTCATGAGCCGGCGTTCCACCAGCATGGTCAGGCGTTTGCTTTCGGAAAGCGAGATGGAGGGGGCCATGGTGAGACGAAGGACGATGGTGCCCTCCTGAAGTTTGGGGACGAACTCCGAGCCCAGGCGACTGCCCACGAATCCCCCGATCCCTATAAGGATCAGGGCCACCAGGATGGCCACCCGCGCATGGCGCACGAAAAACCGCCCGAAGGGACGGTAAAGGCGCTCGAGCCCCCGGATGATACGCTCGCCCAGGGAAAGACGGTTCTTTGTGCCTCTTTTCATGAGGTAGGAGGATAGGGCCGGGGTGATCAGGAAGGCGTAGACCAGCGAGCCCAGAAGAGCCAGGATCACGGTGTAGGCCAGGGGCCGAAAAGTCTTCCCCTCCACGCCTTTTAAGGAAAGGATGGGGAGGAAGACCAGGGAGA
>WGAR01000089.1 GCA_015494725.1 Thermodesulfobacteriaceae bacterium
ACGCAGCGTTCGTCCCTCCACCAGCTCACGGTTACGCAGGTAGGCCTCCCGGGCAAAAGGCTCGGGAGGCCCTTCGGGCGAATGGAGTTCCGGAGCATTGATGCCCGCGTAACGCAGATGCCTTCCGTCCGCCAGGACCACGGTATCGCCGTCGATCACTCGCACCACTTTTACCCGCAGGGCTTTCGCCCCTGCAGCTCCCAGGAGCAGAAGCAGGACCAGAACGAGGATTCTTAAAAGGGACGATTTACAAGCCCGCATTTTCCTTTTATAAGTTTAACATGCTGGAGAAAGCCACGCGCAAGGAACCGGTGCTCCTTCAGACCACAGCAGGTCTCTTCCTGGGGCTGGTGTGTTTCCATCATGGTTTCGAGAGCCTCAATTTCGTGCTGGAAAAAAGGGAATTTTTCGATTTTGAATGGCCGGCCCTGGTAACCGTGGATGCCGGGGGGTTGAAGCCCATTCTGCTGGGGCTGGAGCATATCGTAGTTCAACGCCAGAACGTGATCTGGTATTCCACCTCCATTCCCGAATCCTTGCTGGAGGCCTATCGCTTGCGTCTGCCCCGTCCTCCTCAGAAGCCGCCGGAGGGGCCTCCTCCCTCCAGGCCCCCCCGCGAAAGAAAGGACCGACCCGAGAAGGTAGTGGTTTTCCCGGGGCTCAAGAATCATGAATAAGACCGGAGTTCGCATTGCCCCCTCTCTTCTTTCCGCGGATTTCGGCCGTTTGGCCGAGGAGGTTCGGGCGGTGGAAGCCGCCGGGGCGGATCTCCTCCACCTGGATGTGATGGATGGGCACTTTGTTCCCAATCTTACCTTCGGGCCTCCGGTGATTGCTTCCCTGAGGAAATACACCCGATTGACCTTTGATGTCCATCTTATGATCGAGGCCCCGGATCGATATCTGGAGGATTTTGCCCGGGCCGGAGCGGACTGGATCTCGGTGCATGCGGAGGCCTGTCCCCATCTTCAGCGCACCCTCTCCCGCATCCGGGACCTGGGTTGCAAGGCCGGGGTGGCCCTGAACCCGGCTACTCCGCTTTCCATGGTGGAATGGGTGCTGCCGGATCTGGACTATATCCTGATCATGAGTGTGAATCCGGGTTTCGGAGGGCAGAAATACCTACCGCAATCCACGGAAAAGATTCGCCGACTTTCCGCCCTGCTGGCCGAAAGGGGATATGCGATACCTATCGAAGTGGATGGAGGCATTGCCCCGGACACCGCGGCGGAGGTGGTGGCTGCGGGGGCTTCGATCCTGGTGGCCGGATCGGCGGTCTTCGGGAAGGAAGATTACCCTTCAGCTGTGGAGGCCCTTCGCCGGGCGGCTGCAAAAGCTAAGCCCTAGATCCGCGAGAAAGAGCAGGGGCAGGGCCAGAAGGATTACCAGCCAGAATCGGCCGGCATAGGGAAAGGCCAGGAGAAGGACCAGAGGAGGAAGGAGATAGAAGACCAGACTAAGGCTCCGGCGAGGGGTCCTGCTTAAGGCCGGAAATCCCTCCCGCAGGTAGGGCCAGGCGCTAAGCCAGGTAAGGATCAATACCGACCAGACAATTATCTGGGTGAGCAGTGAGGACCAGGGATGGGGAAGGAAGCTTCCGGCCAGGACAATGCCTCCGGCCCCGAGCATCTGCAGGGCGGTCTTAATCCGGGCCAGGGTCCATACGCGCATACCCTCGGGATAGAGATTGCGTAAGCCGGCAATGAGGATTTCCCGCAACAGAAGGAGGAACACCGGAAGATAGGGAAGGTAGGTCAGGTGGTAGAGAAGAAGATAGATCACGCTGACGAAGATCTTGTCCGCTACGGGATCAAGAAGCCTGCCCAGTCTGGAAGGACCTTCCCGGCGGGCCAGCCGGCCATCCAGGTAATCCGTAAGTCCCAGCAGGGATCCGATCCCTACGGCGGTAAGTTTGGCCTCCGGCCCTCCGAAAAGCAATACACAGGGAAGGGGAAGAAGGAAGATCCGCAGGAGGGTCAGGCGATTGGGAGTGAGTTTGACCATCTATTCGACCGCTTGGAGCATTTCCCAGCGTTCCTGACAGGTGCGACACCGGCGGGCCCAGGGGATGGTTTCCAGCCGCTGAATGCGGATCCATTTTCCACAGTCCACGCAGCGTCCATACTCTCCCCGGGCCAGTTTGAGCAGCGCCTGTTCAATTTCCCTCAGCAAGGGTGATTGCGGATCTTCCCGGGCTACTTCCTGTTTCCTGAAAAGGAGCAATTCCTTTAAACGTTCGAGTTCTTCCGGTCTTAGGGGGCGTCGTTCCGCCTCCATGCAATTATCTCTCCCAGTATATTCGAACCAGTTTATCTCCTTCCGACCAGCGGAAGGTAAGGTTACCTTTGTAGGCCCGGTAAATGGCCCGGCCCAGACGCTGGGCCAAATGATCGGTGGTGGTTTCTATGACCGTTCGTCCATCCTCCTCGTACATGGTGATGATCTGATGGAGAGGATTGTTTCCCCTGGCCCGTTCTACCTCATTATGGATGATACGCATGATTTCTTCCCGATGCTTTTCGTAAAAGGGGCCGGACAGATATACATAGCCCATGGCGTATCGATCCACGGCTTTCCGGCACCCGGGGCACAGGATTTTGGGAACGAAATCGGTGTCTTTGTATTCCTCGTAAAATTCCTCATCGATGATCCAGCGCTTATCACGAAAGACGGCGTGACAACGCGGACACAAGGCTTCTCCGGCCGGGGCCGCATCGGTGAGATAAGGATCCTCGTTGGTTTCGAATTCGTGACGTTCACGGAGCCAGCGTTCTCCCTTTCGGGCCATATATCACCTCCTAATGAGAGATCTTGCTCTTCCGGAAGAAGCGTCCCGCCCGGGGATTGATGAATTCGGTTACGGTCTGGACATAAAGATCCATACTTTTATGTAATACCTCGCCCCGCCGCATGCCCGGGACGAGCAAAAGTTTTTTGGCCTGCCCTGGCGATAAGGTAAACATCCTTTCCATCTGTGTGAAGGGGAAATCCTCGGCCAGCTGGGGGTGAAAGAGAAGGTAGGGTTTGCGGAGCGAGGGGAAGAGTTCCTTAAGGGCTTCCCGGGCCTGAGCATGGAAACTATCCAGGACCAGGCCGGTTACCTCCGAGGGATACTCCAGCGCCAGGCGAAGGGCCAGGAGGGCCCCCTCTCCTTCTCCCCATAACCATAAAGAGGAATAGAAGACCTTCTCTCTTTTCAGGAGTTCCAGAATGGAGCTAAAAAGGGAACGCAGGGTCTCGGGATCGAAGGTTTCCGGGAGGAGGGTGGCAAAGCCCTCCAGCAGAAACTTCTGGGAAAGCTCCCGGTGGAGGGGTTGAGGTTCTTCGGGCAAAAGGAAAAGCAGCGGGGAGGGGGTGCGAGGGCTGAGGAGGTGCAGAACGAGGTTCTCCAGGGTAAGGGTCCTCAGATGGGACGATCCTTCCATATTTCCTCCAGTTCTTCGGCCTCCTCATCCTTGCGTTTTACCTCCTCTTCCCAGCGCACCCGGCGTTCGTAGAGGGGGACTTCGGTGCGCAGGAACCTCTCTCTGAACTCCGGATGGGAAAGATAATCCAGGGCCGCTCGCAGGAAATTTTCCTTGAGACTGCGGAAGATGCGTTCCCTTTCCCGTTCATCTATGAAATTGCGTTCCTTGCGATATCGATAGTAGAGGACCCCTCCGGTTTCCCGGCGGAAACGTTCGTAAATTTCCGGGGAAGAGAAATGTTCAGGGCCGGCTTCAATAGGGATCTGGACCAGCATTCCCACCAGCCATCGGTCCCCGGCCAGGCGGCGGGAATAATCCCAGATCTCCAGGCGAAGCCCGTTGGGCAGATCTATCACCTCCTCCAGCCGTCCCGGCCAGAGGGGGCGGTGATCCTTACTGGGGGGAAGCCATTGATAAGCCATGACTAATGTTTAAAGACTCTCTGCCCGGTAAAGACCATGGCCACCGGAGGATCGGCTTCATTGCAGGCCTCGATGGATTCCCAGTCCCGCACCGAGCCTCCGGGCTGAATGATGGCGGTGATGCCCTCGCGAATGGCCACATCCACCGCGTCCCGGAAGGGGAAGAAGGCGTCGGAAACCATTACCGAGCCTGGCAGCCCGGCCCGGGCCGCCCGGGTTTCCTCGTCTATTTCGATCTTCTGGGACTCCGGACGCTCCCCTTTGCGGATCTCCAGTTCCAGCTGCTTATAGGGAATTCCATAGCGATCGTAACACAGGAGGTCGGCATACTTGGTGTAAGCCTTGAAGATGGCGATCTCGGTTACTCCCACCCGGTCCTGTTCGCCGGTACCGATGGCTACGGTGCACTGATCCTTCACGAAGAGTACCGAGTTGGAGGTTACTCCCAGTTCCACGGCCCAGCCGAAGAGCATGTCTTCGATTTCCCGGGGGCTCGGTTCTCGCCGGCATCGGACTTCGGTGCCATCCGGCTTGCGGGCCACGGCGGGCTGTAGGTCCTCGGGGCCGCGGACCTTATTGACCTGGGACTGCTGGACGATGAGGCCACCATCCATGAGACTCTTGAATTCCACCACGCGCTGCCCCCAGTATTCCTCCAGTCGATCCATGCGCCGGATACGAATTATGCGCAAATTGGGCCGTTTCTTGAGAATTTCCACCGCTCCCTCTTCGTATTCCGGGGCCGCTACCACCTCGAAATACTGTTCGCTGATGGCCTCGGCGCAGGCCTTGTCCACCGGACGGTTCAGGGCGATGGCCCCTCCGAAGGCGGCAATGCGGTCGGCCCGGAAGGCCCTTATAAAAGCCTCGGATATGGTTTCCCCGTAGGCTACCCCGCAGGGATTATTGTGCTTCACGATTACACAGCAGGGTTTTTTGGATAGATAGCGCAGGATGTTCAGGGAATTGTCCACATCCGTAAGATTGGTCTTACTGGGGTGTTTGCCGAACTGAAGCATGTCCTCCTCACGGAGGCTGGAGACCAACCCCCACCCCGGACGAATAAACTCGCATTCCCCCAGGATCAGGTTACCGTTTACCAGTTCGTAAAGGGCGGCCTCCTGATCCGGATTTTCTCCGTAGCGCAGCCCTCTTTCTTCAATCACTCCGGGTTCGACCTCGATTTTCCAGGTGCGTTTACGGTAAACCAGGGTCTGATCCCCGAAGGTTATGCGTATTTCCGGAGGGAAATGATCGCCCTTAACCGTGCGATACATCTTTTTGAGATCTTCGGACACTACAACACCCCCTTTCCCGAATTTTCCTTCTCAAGGATAGCCCGAAAGGGGGGACCTAGTCAAACCGTAAATTGGATTCCCTGGAGAAGGTTGACAAAGATTTTAAGTCTTCTTACTTTCTTCCCTGCGAAGGATTCGAGTTTGCGGCCAGAGTTCGGGGCATGGAAGGCGGGGCAGAGGCAGCGGTAAGACTGCGTGTGCCCTTACACGGGCGACCGTGGGCTCATTTTCCTCTTCCTTCCCGTTTGAAAGAGAACCTGGAGAAACAGGGGTTTCAGCGCACCACCACCCTTCAGGATCTGGCCCTGAGTGAGGTGTTGCGGGGCCGGGACGTGATCCTGCGGGCTCCTCGCGGAAGCGGAAAAGGGATCTTTCTGCTTATTGCTGCCCTGGATCGGCTGCTTCGCACCGATGGAGAGGGGGAGATACGTCCCCGGGTCCTTATCCTTACCTCCGGGGAAGCCCGAGCCCGAACCCTGGCCACCTGGGGGGAGCGCCTGGCTCAGGGCCTGGAGACGAGGATAACCCTTTGTGCCTCGGAGGATCGTCTCACCGAAGAAGAGTTGCGGGCGCTGGAGGGAGTAGGGGATCTTCTCATCATTACCCCGGACGGTCTCCATCGGGCCCTCAAGTGGAACCTTCTCAAGCCTCAGGGCCTGAGACTCCTCATCGTGGATGAGCTGGATCGAATGGTGGCCCGCAGCCAGACCTTTATGCGCCAGCTCCTTCAGAAACTTCCGCCCCCGGACCGTCACCAGACCCTGATTCTTCTGGAGGAGCCTTCCTATCCGGCTCTGGAGGTGGCTGCGGAGGTTACCCGGGATCCGGAAGAGATCTATATCGAGGAGGGGAGAAGGGATTTTGAGAATCTGGAGCTCTGGGTAATCCATCTTTCCCGGGAGGAGAAACTTTCTCTGCTTCTCGGGCTCCTGCGAAAGAGGGGCTGGCCCCGGGTTCTCATCTTTGTAAACGAGAAACTGGAGGCCCAGAAACTCACCGAGGATTTGAAAGCCCTGGGACTTAAGGCGGTATTCCTGAAACCGGAGCTGCCCTTACCCCTTCGGCTTAATTTTCTCCGCCTCTTTGCCCGGGGAGAGGCCCGGGTGATGGTGGCTACGGATGCCGGCTGTCGCTTCATTCAGGACCCGGATCTGGACCTGATCATAAACTACGATCTTCCGGAAGTGCCCAGCGATTTTCTGCAACGGGCGGGCAAGATCAAAGGGGCTACCGGGACCATAATCTCCCTGTGTGACGAAACCGGGGCCTTCTTTCTGGAGGGAATAGAGGAACTTCTGGGACGCAAGATCCCGGTACTTTATCCGGAGCCGGAGGAGGAATGGTTTGTTTCTCCGGCGGAGGTGCGTTCCGAATTGGGGGGAGGCGGAAGCAAGGGGCGTCCTCGGCGTGCTGCTCCCCGCGGGAAGAAACGGCCTCATTCGCGGCGCTGAGCCTGGTTCCTTTCCCGAAGGAACCGTTCTATTTCTTCCAGGAAGGCCGGTAGCAATTGATCTTCGGCCACCTTGCGGATGATTTTTCCCTCCCGGAAGATGATCCCCACCCCCTTGCCTCCGGCCAGACCGATATCCGCTTCCCGGGCCTCTCCCGGGCCATTAACTACGCATCCCATGACCGCGATTTTGATGGGGGCTTTGAGGTTACGGGCGTAACGTTCCACTTCCTGGTAGAGGGACATAAGATCTATTTCGCAACGGCCGCAGGTGGGGCAGGCCACAATTTCGGCCCCGCGCCGTCTTATCCCCACGGCCTTAAGGATCTCCCAGGCCACCCGGACTTCCTCTACAGGGGGAGCGGTAAGGGAGACCCGCAGAGTATCTCCGATCCCTTCGGAAAGAAGGAGCCCTAGGCCCAGGGCACTTTTAACCGTGCCGGGGATGAGGCCTCCGGCTTCGGTTATCCCGATATGGACCGGAAAATCCGATCTTCTGGAGAACTCGCGGTAGGCGGTTACGGTGTGCCAGAGATCCGAGGACTTGAGGGAGACCTTGAGGTTTTCGAACCCCAGATCTCCGACCACGAAATCCAGCCAGCGGAGGGCGCTTTCCACCAGGGCCTCCGGACGGGGCCACCCGTACTTGCGCAGGAGATCTTTTTCCAGGGAACCGGCGTTGACCCCTATACGCACGCAGGCCCCGCAGGCCCGGGCGGCCTCAATGACCTTGCGCACGTTGGAGCGTCCCTTGATGTTGCCGGGGTTGATGCGTACTCCGTGAGCCCCGGCCCTCAGGGCGGCCACCGCCAGACGCCAGTCGAAATGGATGTCCGCGATAAGAGGGATACCTATCCGGGGGATGATCTGGCGTAGGGCCTCGGCGGCTTCCTGATCGGGGATGGCGACCCGAATGATCTCACAACCCTCTTCTTCCAGTTGCCGGATCTGGGCCACCGTGGATTCCACATCCCGGGTGTCGGTGTTGGTCATGCTCTGGACCGCCACCGGATGATCGCCGCCGAGCTTTACCCAGCCGACGTGTATTTCCCTGGTTCGGCGTCGAGGTACCTGGTGAGCCATTAGACAATCCTCGAAGGGGCGATAAAATTTTATCTCACTTTTTCCGGGGAGGCGAGAACGATGCTGGATCTGCGTAAACTGGAGGCCCTGGTGGCGGTGATGGAAACGGGTAGTTTTTCCCGGGCAGCGGAGAAGATTCATCTTACCCAGCCCACCATTTCCGGACATATCAAGGCCCTGGAGGAATATTTCGGGCTGAGACTTTTTGATCGGCATACCCGGGCGGTTCTTCCTACCCGGGCGGCCAGGATTCTTTACGAATATGCCCGTAAATTACTCTTCCTCTATCGGGAGATGGAACGGGAAATGGCCTACTTTCGGGGCGAAAAGACCGGTAAACTGGATCTCGGGGGGAGCACTATTCCGGGGCACTATTTATTGCCCCGGCTCATCGCTTCTTTCAGGAAGGTTTATCCGGGAATTTCGGTTTTTCTTAAGGTAGGGGATACCGGAGAGATCATTGACAGGGTAAGGGAAGGAGAACTTGAGTTGGGTATGGTGGGGGCCCGGGAGGAGGATCCGGAACTGGAATTCAAGCCCTGCTGTGAGGACGAGATTATTCTTATCGCTCCCCCGGATTATTCCGTTTCTCCGGTGAGTCTTGAGGAATTGCCCCATCTCCCGCTTATTGCCCGGGAACCCGGGTCCGGCACCTGGAAGACGGTGCTCCGGGTGCTGGAGAAGGCGGGGCTGGACACCGCCCAGATCCGGTTAGTAGCGGAGATGGGCTCCACCGAGGCGGTAAAACAGGCGGTTAAGGCAGGGCTGGGCGTGGCCTTTGTTTCGCAGCGGGCGGTGGAGGAGGAGGTGGCCAGGGGCGAACTTCGCATCCTGCCCCTTAAGGATTTGCATATTCGAAGGCATTTCTTTCTGGTTTATCCGGCCCGGCGCACCCTTTCTCCCCCGGCTCAGGCCTTTTTGAACTTTCAGGAGAGCCAGCTCCAATCCTGAACCCAATTTAGAATTCTTAGAAATTTTCCGATAGATAAAGTTATTTCTTTCTAAAAACAAATATATAGAAAAATTTTTCTAATTTCAGGGGTTGACAAAATATCTTTTAATTGATATCTAATAAGTAGGGAATAAATAAAGGAGGTTTAAAGATGAAAGCCTTAAAAGTTGTAGGTTTGGGGGGTTTAGGGTTAATTTCTTTCGCCGTTTTGGGTCCGTTTGCTATCTTCCCGGCTCTGGTGGGTCTGGCTTACATTGCCAAGATTGGTCCGGAAAAGCAGGAAGAGTGGGGTGTGGCCTGCGGTACGGCCTAAGATCTTAAGGCTCAAGTAGGAGAGTAAAGGAAAGGGCCCCTCACCGGGGGCCCTTTCCTTTTTAGGGGGTAAGGTACTTCTGTTCGCTTTTGGGGACCCACCAGCGCTCAATATTGTAGGAGATGCCGATGGGGGCGGGTTTGATGCCCCGGAAACGTTTGTGGATACACGGAAGGGCCATGGGCACATAGAGGAAGACATAGGGCTGGTCTTCGGCCAGGATCTCCTGAAAGCGGTCGTAGATCCGCTTGCGCTTTTTACGGTCAAAGGTTCTTCGGCCCTCCTC
>WGAR01000090.1 GCA_015494725.1 Thermodesulfobacteriaceae bacterium
AAAAAATGGCGGCCCCACCGGGACTCGAACCCGGGTCTCTGGCGTGAGAGGCCAGTATCCTAGGCCGCTAGACGATGGGGCCTTGAGATTTGTTTTTATAAATAACCCGGGATGGCCGATTGTCAACCACCGTTTAGAATTAAAGAGTGCGCCTGGTGGATATCACCACTCACAATCTGCGGATCCCGGAGCTTGAGCTCCCGGAAAGAGCTCTCATCGTAATCACCGGGCCCTCGGGATCCGGAAAATCCAGTCTGGCTTTCGATACTCTGGCCGTAGAAGGAAAAAGACGCTACCTCCTGGCCCTCTCCCTCACCGAGGAGGTTCGGGTACCTCCCCCGCCCCCGGTAAAAGAAGCCGAGGGAATTCCCCCGGCGGTGGCTCTTCCCCAGAGGATCCCCCCGCCTAACCCCCGGATTACCCTGGGTACGGTAACCGGGGCACTGGAGAAACTGCGCAGGATTCTGGCCGAGATAGGAGAGATACCCTGTCCGGGCTGCGGAAAACCCATCCGCACCCACACCCTCTCCGAGGTCCTCGCCAGGCTTGAGGCCCTTCCCGAGGGGACCCGACTTCTCCTCACCGCTCCCCTGCACGAGACCTCGGAAAAGGCCCTCTCCTATCTCCTGGGGGAGGGGTTCACCCGGTTTTTTTTAAACGATCGGGTTTATGAGCTCACCGAGGAGAACCCTCCTTCCCAGATCCTCCGGGCCGAGGTGGTGGTGGATCGGCTGATAATAAAGCGTGCGGCCCGGATGCGCCTTATCGAGGCCTTAAGGCTTGCGGAAAAGCTTTCCGGAGGGCCGGTGGTCCTGCGCCCCCTGGAAGGCCCTCCGCACTTCCTTACCCTGGGCCCCCGCTGTCCCCATTGTCTCTCCCCGATCCCGGAAATGCGTCCCGAGGACTTCTCCTTTAACCATCCCCGGGGGGCGTGTCCGGCCTGCGGAGGAATCGGGGAACACGAGGGGAGGACCTGTGCGGCCTGTAAGGGGCTGCGCCTTAAAAGGGAAGCCCTGGAGGTAAGGCTCCTGGGAGACCCCTTAAGGGATCTCCTTTCCCTTCCGCTTTCCGCCTGGCCCTCGTACCTGGCAGAGAAGGAAAGAGAGGCCGGGTCTTACCGCTTCCATCTTCGCGCCCTGAATCAGGCCTTAAGACCCCTGCTGGAAACCCTAAATCGTCTGGGACTCGGACACCTGAATCTCCTCTCGCCCTTTCACCGGCTTTCCACCGGGGAACGCAAGCGGGTAGAGCTTTCCGGGCTTCTGAGTCATCAACTCTCCGGAGTCCTTTTCATCTTTGATGAGCCCGGACTCGGCCTTTCCCCGCAGGAAAAAAAGACCCTGCTCCTTTTTTTACGCCAGCTGGTCCTTTCCGGGAACACCGTGCTGGTGGTGGAACACGATCCGGTCTTCATCCGGGAGGCCGATCTGGTGGTGGAGCTCGGCCCCGGGGCCGGGCCCGAGGGGGGAAGGCTCCTTTTCGTGGGGCCTCCGGAGGAACTCGCCCATCGGGCGGATCTCCCCACCGGGGCCTTTCTTTCCGGGAAAAAACGTCTTCGGCGGAACTTTCGTCCGGAAAAAAGGCTTCTTGAACTTCCGGGGTTCCCGGCCCTCCGGGAGGGAGGGCTCACCGTCCTCTGCGGAGCCTCGGGAAGCGGAAAGACCCGCCTGCTCCGGGAGGTGGCCGCAAGGCTTGAAGCCGCGGGCCATAAAACGGTCTTCCTTTCCGGCGAACTTCCGGGAAAGACCCGGGGCATGGTGGCGAGCTTTCTCGGGGTCCTGGACGAGCTTCGCCGGCTCTTTGCCGCCACCCCCGAGGCTCGGGCTCTGGGGCTCTCCCCGACCCACTTCAGCCCCTTCTCCCGGGAAGGGCGCTGTCCGTACTGCCACGGAGAGGGAAAACAGAGAACCGAAATCTCCGGACTCCTGGAGACCGAAACCCCCTGCGAGGAATGTCAGGGCTCGGGACTAAGACCCGAGGCCCTCAGGGTAACCTATCGGGGGTTGCGGTTCCCGGAGGTGCTGGCGCTCTCCTTAACCGAGGCCCGGGATCTTTTTTCCCGAATCCCGGCGGTGACCGAAAGGCTTTCCGCAGCCCTGGAAAAGGGGCTGGGCTACCTCCGTCTGGGCCAGGACTTAAGAACCCTCTCCGGAGGGGAAAAACTCCGTCTGCGTCTCACCCGGGAGACCCTGCGCCGGTCCGGAGCGGAGGTCCTGCTCCTTGATCTCCCCTCCATGGGGCTTCACCTTGCGGATCTTGAAAGGCTCCTTGCGGTCTTCGAGGATCTGCTTCGGCGGGGGAAGACCCTGGTCCTGGCCGAAAACCAGCCCCTTTTAGCCCTTCTTTCCGATGCGATCTGGGTGGTAGAAGAGGGAAGGATTGTCTTTTCCGGGTCTCCAAGAGAATTTCTCTCCCAGGGGCCGCCCCTCTCCCGCCAGTTTGAACCCTATCTTTCTCTGGTGGAGGGGGTATGAGGATCACCGGCGGGCGACTGAAAGGGCTTCGCCTCTCCACACCGCGGGGTCGGGGCACGCGCCCCATGACCGAAAGGGTGCGAAAGGCCCTCTTTGACATTCTTTCCGAAAAGGTGCTCGAGGCCCGGGTTCTGGATCTCTTTTCCGGCAGCGGGGCCCTGGGGATTGAGGCCCTCTCCCGGGGAGCCAAAGAGGTAATCTTCGTCGAGGCCGACCCCCGGGTCTGTGAGGTGATACGCCGTAACCTTTCCCATTGTTCCCTGGAGGAAAAAGCCAGGGTGATACGGGGAGTCCTTCCCCGGGCCCTGTCCCGTGTCCCCCCGGGGCCCTACGATCTGATCTTTCTCACTCCCCCCTATCGCAGCGGGTTGGCCGCAAAGGTCCTGCAGGCCCTTTCCGAAGCCTGGCTTTCTCCGGAAGGGGTCCTGGTGGTGGAAGAGGCCAGAGAGGAAGAGGTAACTCCTCCTCCCGGTCTCCGGGAAAGGGATAGACGAGTCTATGGTCAGACGGTACTTTATTTTTATGGCCGATCGAGAGATTAAAATAGCCGTCTATCCGGGCACCTTTGATCCCGTAACCAACGGACATCTGGACCTTATCCGGCGGGCCCTCCGGCTTTTCGATCGTCTTATCGTGGCCATAGGAGAAAATCCGGCCAAAAAACCCCTCTTCAGTCTGGAGGAACGGCTGGAAATGCTGGTGGAGGCGGTGGCGGATTGGCCGCCCGAAGAGCGGACGCGCCTGGAGATCACCAGCTTTTCCGGGCTCCTGGTGGATTTCTGCCGCCGCAAAGGGGCCCGGGCCATCGTGCGGGGGCTGCGCGCGGTCTCGGACTTCGAATACGAGTTCCAGCTGGCCCTCATGAACCGCAGGCTCGCCCGGGAGATAGACACCGTGTTTCTCATGCCCGGGTTCCGCTGGATCTTCATCAGTTCCACCATTATCAAGGAGGCCGCCCGCTTCGGAGGAAACATAGAAGGTCTGGTCCCCCCCGGCGTAGTACAAAGGCTCCGGGAAAAATTCAGGCCTTCCTGAGGGAGGTTTTTTCCCTGCGTTATCTCCTCTGGGTTTTTATCTGGCTAATCCTGGCCCTTCCGGGGCGTGCGGAAACCCTCTATCTGCGCTTCCGGGTAGTGTGGGAATTGATCCCCGTGGGGCAAATAGAGCTCTGGAAGACACCGCATCAATATATTGCCTATGCCCATACCACCGGCCTCGGGGCCCTTATCTTTCCCTTTCGATCGCTGTGGCAAACCCGGATCGACGGGGAAGGTTATCCCCGGATCACCCGGATAGAAGTACTGGAGAGAAAACACCCCAAGAAAAAGGTCCTTTATTTCTATCCACGGGAAGGAAAGGTCATCCGGGAAAAGATCACCCCCAGGAAACACCTTACGGAAACCTATGCGGCTCCCTACCCTCTTTACGATGAGCTTTCAGGTTTCTGGGCGGCTGTAACCCATCCCTGGCATAAACCGAAAGAAACCCTGCTCCTGAGGATCTTTGCCGGGGAAAAGGCCCATATGGTTACGGTAAGGGCCCTGGGCTACGAAAGGATCAAGACCTTTCAGGGCTGGCGCAGGGCTTTCAGGATCCAGGCCGATCTTCCTACCGCCAGCGAACTTATTCGGCACTCCCGAAAGGCGGTGCTCTGGCTTTCCCCGCAGGGCTGGCCCCTGGCAGGAGAGGGGAAGATCCCCCTCGGACACCTCAAGGTCTTTCTGGTAAAGGTTTTAAAGGGAGCACATGCCCCGCCACCACCAAAAGCACTTCTTGACAGGCTTGAGCCAGTCCCTGATTGAGCCTTCCCAGGAGATTGACATAACGGCGGGTAAGGGGATCCGGCGGAAGGGGAGAAAGCCCCACCTCGTTACTGACCAGGATCAACCTTCCCCGAAAGTCCTTTACAGTATCTACTAATTCCTGGATCTCTTTTTCTACCTGACGTTGATAGTGAAAGAGATTTCCCAGCCACACGGTAAGGCAATCCACCACCACGGTGGTTCCGGAAAGATCCCTTAAGACCCGGGCCAGGTGCAAAGGTTCCTCCACGGTGCGAAAGGCCGAACCCCTTTCCCGGCGGTGACGGGCGATCTTTTCGGCCATTTCCTGATCCAGGGGCTCGGCGGTGGCCACAAAGATGCGAGGCGGAGGGGCCTTCAGGGCCAGATCCAGGGCCAGCCGGCTCTTCCCCGAGGCCACACCACCCAGGATAAGCGTACGCATAAGCTTGCTTTTACCCCGGTTTTAGCTTAAAGAAAACACTCAAATACCCGCGGCGGAGGAGAGAGGTGAAGGAACTTCCCAAGAGTTACGACTTCAAGGAGGTGGAGGAGAAGTGGTATCGCTTCTGGGAGGAAAAGGGATATTTTCGCCCCCGGCTCGACCCCCGGAAACCCAAATTTTCGGTGGTCATTCCCCCGCCCAATGTCACCGGAAGTCTTCATATCGGACACGCCCTGAATAACACCATTCAGGATATTCTGGTGCGCTACAAGCGCATGGACGGCTACGACACCCTGTGGGTTCCGGGGACGGATCACGCCGGAATCGCTACCCAGAACGTGGTGGAAAGGGAGCTTGCCCGGGAGGGAAAGACCCGGCACGATCTGGGACGGGAGGCCTTTCTCAAGCGGGTATGGGAATGGAAGGAACGTTTCGGGAACCGCATTATCGAGCAACTCAAGCGCCTGGGGGCCTCGTGTGATTGGTCCCGGCTACGCTTTACCATGGACGAGGGGCTTTCGCGGGCCGTGCGCGAGGTCTTCGTGCGGCTCTGGGAGGAGGGGCTCATCTACCGGGGGGACTACATCATCAACTGGTGCCCCCGGTGTCACACCGCCCTTGCCGACATCGAGGTGGAGCATCGGCCCACCCCGGGGAAGCTCTGGTATATCCGCTATCCCCTGGCGGAGGGCCAGGGCGAGGTGGTGGTGGCCACCACCCGGCCGGAGACCATGCTGGGGGACACCGCGGTGGCCGTGCACCCGGAGGACGAACGCTACCGGGACCTGGTAGGGCGCAAGGTGAGGCTCCCCCTCCTCGGGCGCGAGATCCCCGTAATCGCCGATCCGGCGGTGGACCCGGAATTCGGTACCGGGGCGGTGAAGGTCACCCCGGCCCACGATTTTGCCGACTTTGAAATGGCCGAACGGCACGGCCTCCCCCGGGTAAAGATCATGGACGAGGACGGAAAAATGACCCCCGAGGCCGGCCCCTATGCCGGACTAGAGCGCTTTGAGGCCCGGAAACGCGTAGTGGCCGACCTTGAGGCCCAGGGATTCCTCGCCCGGGTGGAGGATTATGAGGTAATGCTCGGGCACTGCTACCGTTGTGATTGCGTGGTGGAACCCCTCCTTTCCAAGCAGTGGTTCGTGCGCACCAAACCCCTTGCCCAGCCGGCTACCGCGGCGGTGGAAAACGGCTTCATTCGGCTGGTCCCGGAGAACTGGAACAATCTCTACTTCGACTGGATGCACAGGATTCGAGACTGGTGTATCTCGCGGCAGATCTGGTGGGGACACCGGATCCCGGCCTGGACCTGCGAGGACTGCGGTAAGACCTCGGTGGCCCGGGAAGACCTGGAGGTCTGTCCGGAGTGCGGCTCCAGGCGCATCCGCCAGGAGGAGGACGTGCTCGACACCTGGTTTTCTTCGGCCCTCTGGCCCTTTTCCACCCTGGGCTGGCCGGAGAAGACCGAAGACCTCCGGGCTTTCTACCCTACCTCGGTGCTGGTAACCAGCTTTGACATCCTCTTTTTCTGGGTGGCCCGGATGATCATGATGGGGATCCATTTCATGGGGAACATCCCCTTCCGCACGGTTTATATCCACGCCCTGGTGCGGGACGAAAAGGGCCAGAAGATGAGCAAGAGCCGGGGAAACGTTATCGATCCGGTGGTGATGATCGAAAAGTACGGGGCCGACGCCCTGCGCTTTACGCTTGCGGCTCTGGCCGCCCAGGGACGGGACATCAAGCTCTCCGAAGCCCGGATCGAGGGCTACAAACACTTCGTAAATAAGATCTGGAACGCGATACGCTTTGTGCTTCTGAATCTCAAGGATTTCAGACCCCGGGAACTCCCCCTTGAAGAACTTCCCCTGGTCTCCCGGTGGATCCTTTCCAGACTCTCTTACACCGTGGAACGGGTGAGGGATAGGCTTGAGGCCTACGAGTTCGATCAGGCGGCTCTGGCCATCTATCATTTCTTCTGGCACGAGTTCTGCGACTGGTACATCGAAGCGGCCAAGCTCTATCTGCGCGGCGAGGAGGCCCGGAAGGCCACCCAGGAGGTACTCCTCAGAGTGGCCGAGGCCTCCCTGCGGCTCCTCCATCCCTTCATGCCCTTCGTTACCGAGGAACTCTGGCAGGCCCTTCCCCATGAGGGAGAAAGCATCATGCTGGCTCCCTATCCCCGGGCGGAGGAATTTCCCCGGGATCCGGAGGCGGAAGAAAAAATGTCCTTCCTGATGGAGATTGTCGTGGCCCTGCGAAATATCCGGGCGGATTACAACCTTCATCCTACCCGGGAGATCCCGGCGGTGGTGCTTTCGGAAAAGAAGGCCTGGCGAGATCTCCTTCAGGCCGAGGCTCCGCTGGTAAAACTCCTGGCTCGCCTTTCGGAGCTGGAAGTACGGGAAGCCGGCCGGCCGGAGGCAGCGGCCTCGGTGGTGCTCTCTGAAGCCGAGGTCTTCGTACCCCTTTCCGGGCTGGTGGACATCGCTCAGGAACTCTCGCGTCTGTACAAGGAAAAGGAAAAAACCGAAAAGGAACTTTCCCGGGTCGAAACTCGTCTGAAGAATCCCCAGTTCCTGGCCAAGGCCCCGTCCGAGGTGGTGGAGAAAGAAAAGGCCCGGGCCCGGGAATTACAGGAGAAATTGCAGCGCATCCAGGAAAACATCCGCCGTTTTGAGGCCCTTAAATCCTGATGACCACCACCCTTCTGATCCTGGCCCTGGTGGCGCTGGTCTTTCTGGCCGCGGTAACGCTCTTTATCTTTCGGGAGCTGGGACGTCTTTCCGGACGGATGGAGGGATGGGAAAAGGAGATGGAAGGGGTGGAAAACCGCATTCAGGATCTATGTCAGGAGATCTCCACCCTCACCCGTCTTTTGAGCGGACGCTCCTCGGGCAAGGGAGGAGAAAACATCCTCTCCGAGGCCCTTTCGGCCCTGCCTCCGGATATCCTTCTTCAGGACGTGGAAATGGGGAACGGACGGGTGGAGTTCGCTTTGCGACTGCGCGACGGAAGTCTGGTACCTCTGGATAGCAAGTTCGTGGAACCCGGAACCCCTCCGGAGGTCATCCCCTCCCGTCTGCTGGCCCGCACCAGGGAGCTGGCCAAATATCTGGACGACCCCCGGGCGGCGGGTTTTGCCCTGGTGGCGGTACCGGACGAAGCCTATCATCTTTCTCATAAGGTGATCGCCCGGGCGGGGCTAGAAAATCGCGTAATCATGGTGCCTTATACTCAAACCCTCCCTGCCGCCCTGCTCACTCTGGCCCTGGCCACCCGATTTCAGAGGAGTCCGGAAGGTTTTTCTGCGCAAGAAATGCTTGACCTCCTCGAAAATTTGGAGAAAAATCTGATTCAAGAGGAGAAAGTATTGCGCCAAAGTTTACAAAAGATTGCCAAATTAGTGGTGCTGGTATTAAGAAAGAAGGAGCAATTCCTGGAGTATAATCTTAATGGCCGAAAAACGGTGGTATAGTCGCTATCCGGTTTCCCTTTCCGGGGGTCTGGCCAAAAGTCATTTCATGATCAAGGTGGAGTTGCTGGATCTGAGTATAGAGGGCGCCCGTATTAGAACCGATACCGATCGGCTCAAGGTAGGGGATAAAGTCAAGCTTTCCATTCATACCAAACCCCCCATCAAGGTGGAGGGAGAGGTTCGATGGTGTCGCAAGACCCCCCGGGGCATAGAGGCCGGGATCCACTTCACGAACATGGATTTCAAGTATCGCCAGCATCTCCAGTCTCTCATCTCTCAGATAGCCCTTTCCAGCACGCCCGATGCCTATTTCCGTTAGGACTTGTCGCTTCGGTCTTTTCCCGGTAGCTTTAGCCCAAATCCTGAGAAAGGGGTACGGAGGATGAAGGTAAATGTCGAGGATATAAGCGCGGTGGAAAAACGTCTCCAGGTGGAGCTCCCTCCGGAGGAGGTCAGTAAGGCCATCGATCGTACCTGTCAGCGGCTGGCCCGGGAGGTCAACCTCAAGGGTTTTCGCAAGGGACGGGTTCCCAAGAGTGTACTCAAACGGCTTTTTCGGGAACACATCGAGGAAAAGGCCGCTGAAATCCTCATCTCCGAAAGTCTTTCCCGGGCGGTACAGGAAAGCGGGCTGGTTCCCATCCTGCGCCCCCAGATAGAGAGTTACGGAAGGGTGGAAGAAACCAAATCCTTCAGCTATTCCGCCCTGCTGGATCTCCGTCCGGAGTTCGATCTTCCCCGGGAGTTTTATGTGGGGCTGGAGATAGAGAAACCCTCCGCGGAGGTCTCGGAGGAAGAGGTAGAACAACATCTGGAGGCCCTGCGCTACACCTTTGCCGAGCTTAAAAAGGCCCCGGAGGAACACGAACTCCAGGAACGTGACGTGGCCATCATCGCCTTCAAAGCCTACGAAGGCGACCAGCCCATTCCGGGGCATGAAGCCGAAGCCCTTTATGTGGATGTGGGTACCGGCGAATTTGATCAACGGGTAGAGGAGGCCCTCATCGGGCATCGGGCCGGGGATAGGGTGGAGGTGGAGGTGGAATACCCCGAAGATGCCCTCAACGAAAGGCTGGCCGGACGGCGTGTCCGTTACGAGGTAATTATCCGGGAGATCTATCTGCGGGAGCTATCTCCCCTGGACGACCAGTTTATCCAGAAGATGAACCTGGGTTTTAAGTCCGTGGAGGAGCTTCGCCAGAGGGTGAGGGCTCGGCTGGAGGAAGAGCGCAAGAAAAAGGCCGAGGAAAAGCTGCGGGAATCCATTCTGGAAAAGATCCTGGAAAAGGTGGACTTTCCCGTGCCCGAACGCTATGTGGAGTTCAAGCTCGCCCAGATGATCGAGGGAATAGCCCAGGATCTGGAATCACGCGGCCATACCTTTGAGAGCGCCGGTATCTCTGTGGAGCGTCTCAAACAGAAACTGCGTCCCACCGCCGAAAGGCAGGCGCGGGAGGAGTTCGTCCTGGAAAAGATCGCCGAGCAGGAAAACATAACCCTCTCTCAGGAAGAACTGGAGGAAAAGGCCGAAGAGATGGCCCGGGCCTCGGGCGGGAAGAAAGAAGAAGCTTTCCGGGTAATTATGACCTATATGGTACCCAAGCTCCTGGCGGAAAAGACCTTGCAGTTCCTGGTTTCCAACGCTACCTTAAAGGAGGCGAACCAGAAAGAGGAAACCGGAACAGCGGAAAAGGAAGCATAACTCATGGCTCTCATTCCCATAGTCATTGAACAGACCGGACGCGGCGAACGGGCGTACGATATCTATTCCCGGCTGCTTAAGGACCGGATCGTCTTTATCGGCGGTCCCATCGACGACTATCTGGCCAATCTGGTGATAGCGCAACTCCTCTTCCTGGAGGCGGAGGACCCGGATCGAGACATCATGCTTTACATTAACTCTCCGGGAGGGCTGGTCACCGCGGGGCTGGCCATCTACGATACCATGCAGTACGTGAAGCCCGATGTGTGTACCATCTGTATAGGGCAGGCAGCCAGCATGGGGGCGGTGTTGCTGGCCGCCGGGGCCAAGGGGAAACGTTACGCCCTGCCGCATTCCCGGATCATGCTCCATCAGCCCATGGGGGCCTTTCAGGGGCAGGCCACCGATGTGGATATCCAGGCCCGGGAAATCCTTCGCTTACGCGAAATTCTCAGCGATATCCTGGCCCATCATACCGGTCAGCCCCACGAACGCATCAAGGCCGATACCGAAAGAGACTTCTACATGTCCAGCGAAGAGGCCCTGCGCTACGGTATCATCGACGAAATCATAAAACCTCGCCGTCAATCCCCTTCGGAGGAAAAGAAGACGCATGAATAAGTCCAAATTTACCGGGGAGCTGCACTGTTCCTTTTGCGGTAAGAGTCAACAGGAGGTGCGCAAACTCATTGCCGGCCCTTCGGTTTATATCTGCGACGAATGTGTGGAGCTGTGTAACGAGATCATCGCCGAGGACTACGAAAAAGAGCTGGCCGAAGAACGCCTAAAGACCATTCCGAAACCCTCGGAGATCAAGGCCTTCCTGGATCAGTATGTGGTGGGGCAGGAACAGGCCAAGAAGATCCTGGCCGTGGCGGTCCACAACCACTACAAGCGTATCGAAAGCGGGGTGAACCTCAAGGAAGTGGAACTGCAGAAGAGCAACATCCTCCTCATCGGTCCCACGGGTTGCGGAAAGACCCTGCTGGCTCAGACCCTGGCCAAGTTCCTTAACGTTCCCTTTACCATTGCTGATGCCACCACCCTTACCGAAGCGGGCTATGTGGGAGAGGATGTGGAGAATATCCTGCTTAACCTCCTTCATGCCGCCGATTTCGATCTGGAGTTAGCCCAGAGGGGTATCGTTTATATCGACGAGATCGACAAGATCGCCCGCAAGACCGAAAGTCCCTCCATCACCCGGGATGTTTCCGGGGAAGGGGTCCAGCAGGCGTTGCTCAAGATCCTGGAGGGGACCATTGCCAACATTCCGCCCAAAGGCGGACGGAAGCATCCCCAGCAGGAATACATCCGCATGGACACCACCAACATCCTCTTCATCTGTGGTGGGGCCTTCGTGGGGCTGGAGGACATTATCCGGCAGCGGCTGGGAAAGAGTGGGCTGGGCTTCGGGGCGGAGATCAAGAATGTGAAGGATATGTCCATCGGGGAAATCCTGGCCCAGGTGCAACCCGAAGACCTCATCAAATACGGAATGATTCCGGAGTTCGTTGGGCGGGTACCGGTGATCGCTACCCTGGATGAACTTACCGAGGAGGAATTGATCAAGATCCTTACCGAGCCCAAGAACGCTCTGGTTAAACAGTACCAGAAACTCTTCGAACTGGAGGGGGTGGAGCTCCGGTTTACCCAGGGAGCCCTGCGGGCGGTAGCCCGGGAGGCCCTCAGACGCAAGACCGGGGCCCGGGGGCTGCGGGCCATTCTCGAGGAGGCCATGCTGGATATCATGTATGAACTCCCCTCCTATGAGGGGGTGAAGGAGTGTGTGATCACCGAAGAGGTGATCTTGCGACGGGAGAAACCCATTTTAACTTTTGAAAAGAAGGCCCAGGAGGCCTAATAAAGCATGGACAAGGCCATTTGGCCGAAGGAGGACCATGGGTACCGAAAGAGATCGACTCTTACGTTTACCCCTTTTACCCTTACGGGATATCGTCCTTTATCCTAATTCGCTGGTCCCGCTTTTCGTGGGGCGGGAAAAGAGCATCCTGGCGGTAGAGCATGCGCTTTCCACCGGAAAGGAAATCTTTTTAGCGGCTCAAAAAGACGCCCAGGTGGATGAGCCAGCGGAGGAGGATATTTATCGGGTGGGGACCATCGGGCAGATTATTCAGGTCCTGCGTCTTCCGGATGGTACCATTAAGGCCCTGGTGGAGGGCAAACAGCGCGGTCGAATCGTGCGTTTTGTGCCGGATTACGACTTTTTCGTGGTAGAGGTGGAGCCCAAAACCGAGGTCATTGAAGCCGGTCCGGAGCTTGAGGCCCTGGTAAAGCTCACCCACGAGGCCTTTCAGGAATACAGTCAGATCAACAAGAAGATCTCGGCGGAGATCCTGAACAATATCCTGCAGATCAACGAACCCGCCAAACTGGCCGATCAGGTAGCCACCATCCTGAATCTCAAGCTTCCGCAAAAGCAGCGTCTGCTCGAACTCACCAGCGTACGCAAACGCCTGGAGCTGGTCTATGGATATCTGCGCGGCGAGATCGAAGTGGCCCGGGTGGAGCAGCGGATCAAGGAGCGGGTCAAAAAACAGATGGAAAAGAGCCAGCGCGACTATTATCTCAACGAGCAGATGAAGGCCATCCAGAAGGAACTCGGAGAACGTGAGGATGGCCGTAGCGATCTGGCCGAACTTGAGCGCAGGATCAAAAAGAAGCGTCTTCCCCGGGAAGCGGCAGCGGTGGTGCGGCGAGAATTCAAGAAACTCTCCCTGATGTCCCCCATGAGTGCCGAGGCCACGGTGGTGCGTAATTATATCGACTGGATCCTGGCTCTGCCCTGGTATGAAAAGACCAAGGATAAGCTGGATCTCGAGGAGGCCGAACGCATCCTGAACGAGGACCATTACGGCCTGGAAAAACCCAAACAGCGTATCCTGGAACACCTGGCGGTGCAGAAACTGGCCAGGAAGATCAAGGGCCCCATCCTCTGTCTGGTGGGGCCTCCAGGGGTGGGGAAAACCTCGCTGGCCCGATCGGTGGCTCGAGCCCTGGGGCGCAATTTTGTGCGCATGTCCCTGGGAGGGGTACGGGACGAGGCCGAGATCCGGGGGCACCGGCGCACCTACATCGGGGCCCTTCCCGGAAAGATTATCCAGGGCATGCGCAAGGCCGGAACCATAAATCCGGTCTTCTGCCTGGACGAGGTAGATAAGATCGGCACCGATTTTCGCGGGGATCCCGCCGCGGCCCTGCTCGAGGTGCTCGACCCGGAACAGAACCACGCCTTTCAGGATCACTATCTGGAGCTGGGCTACGATCTTTCCCAGGTCTTTTTCATCACCACAGCCAATGCGCTCCACACCATTCCCGCTCCTTTGCTCGACCGGATGGAACTTATCGAGATCCCGGGGTACACCGAGGAGGAAAAACTCGAGATCGCCAAAAATTATCTTCTTCCCCGGCAGCTTGAGGCCCATGGACTCAAACCCGAGCAGGTCCCCATTCCGGACAAGACCATCCTGGAGATCATTCGGCGTTACACGCGTGAGGCCGGGGTAAGGAATCTGGAACGGGAGCTTGCCACCATCTGTCGCAAGATCGCCCGGGAGGTGGCCAAGGATCCCCGGGCCTTCCGTCCTTTTACCATTACGGTAAGACGCCTAAACAAGTTCCTGGGGGTTCCGCGGTATCGCTACGGTGTGGCCGAAGGAAAACCCGAGGTGGGGATGGCCACGGGTATGGCCTGGACGGAAACCGGAGGCTCGCTCCTTCAGATCGAGGCGGTAATCATGCCCGGGAAAGGACAGCTGCACATCACCGGAAAGCTGGGCGAGGTGATGCAGGAGTCCGTACAGGCGGCCATGAGCTACGTCCGTTCCCGGGCCCATCAGCTCGGTCTTCCTCCGGACTTCTACCAGAAGGTGGACATTCACGTCCACGTTCCGGAGGGAGCCATCCCCAAGGACGGTCCGAGCGCCGGGATCACCATTGCTACAGCCATCGTTTCGGCCCTGCTCAAGATCCCGGTAAAGAACACCGTGGCCATGACCGGGGAGATCACCCTGCGGGGGCGGGTATTACCGGTGGGCGGGCTTAAGGAGAAGCTTCTGGCCGCCCGGCGGGGGAACATCGAGACGGTGATCCTTCCCAAGGAAAACGAGAAAGATCTCAAAGAGATTCCGCCCAAGGTGCTCAAGAATCTGCGCCTGGTGATGGTGGAACATATGGACGAGGTGCTCAAGGAAGCGCTGGTGCTCGAAGATCCGGAAAAGCTCTTTCGGGATGTACCGCCGCTGGATATCTGGACCCTGGTCAAACAGAGGGAGGAACAGGAGATCCGGGCGCATTGACAGAACCGGGGGTTATGGTAATTTTGGCCCCGGAGGGCGGATAGCTCAGTGGGAGAGCATCGGCCTTACAAGCCGGGGGTCAGAGGTTCGAATCCTCTTCCGCCCACCAAAAAGAGAGGTTATAATTAGAAAGGAACGCGGGGCTGTAGTTCAGCACGGTTAGAACGCCGGCCTGTCACGCCGGAGGTCGCGGGTTCAAGTCCCGTCAGCCCCGCCATTTTCTATTCCCATGACTTGGTCAGCGGGGTTTTATCTCAAAAAGGTCCTCCTCTATCTTCTCTATCCTTCCGGTTTAGTCCTTTTACTCCTGGCGGGCACGGCTATTTATGCCCTCTGGGGTAAACGACGCGGAAAAAGAAGGGCTTTCCTTTTCCTGGCCCTTTTTCTTTACTACTTGAGCTGCACCCCTTTTTTGCCCCACTTATTGCTGAAACCCCTGGAGAAGGGCTTTAAGCGGCCGAACACAGGGGTCATCTCCAGGGCTTATGCGGTGGTGGTGCTCCCGGCCCGCATTTACGGAAAAAGCGGGCTTGCGCTGGAGGAACGCTTCAGCCGGGAAACCTGGGCCCGCTTCATGGCCGGGGTAAGACTGGTTCGCGAACATCCGGGGTTGCATCTCATCGTGGTGGGGGGGTCTTGGTCCGGACCGGGAGCGCGTTATTTGGCCCGGCTGGGAAGCACCCTGGGGGTAAAGGTAGAGGCCCTGGACCAGGCGCCGGATACCATCACCAGCGCGCGGATACTCCGGGAGCGTCTGGCAGGCAAACCCTTTCTCCTGGTTACCAGCGCCCATCACCTCCGGCGCGCCCTTTATCTCTTCAAGCGGGAGGGGCTGCGCCCCATTCCCTACCCGGCCCTCTATCTCTCCCACCAGACCGAACCCGTTAGCCCCTGGTTTCTCAACTTTTTGCCGGATCCGGTGTATATGGAAATAACCAATGAAGCTGTGCATGAGTATCTGGGGCTTTCTTTCTATTACCTTCGAGATTTCCTGAAGGGGAAAATCCATGGAAAGACTTGAAAAGATCCTCAAGGCCTCGCACGAAGCCACGCATCAATTTATAACTCAAGAAGGCTCCAAGATCCTCCAGCTGGTGGAAAAGACCCGGGAGACCTTTCGTCGGGGAGGGAAGCTTCTTATCTTCGGAAACGGCGGTAGTGCGGCGGATGCCCAGCATCTGGCCGCGGAACTGGTAAATCGGTTCCGGCGGGAGAGGGAGCCTCTTCCGGCCCTGGCCCTCACCACCGATACCTCCATTCTCACCGCGGTAGCCAACGATTATTCCTTTGACCTGGTGTTTGTTAAACAAATCGAGGCCCTGGGAAGGCCGGGGGATATAGCCCTGGGAATAAGCACCAGCGGCCGTTCTCCCAACGTGATAAAGGCCCTGAAACGGGCCCGGGAGATAGGGCTCTACACCGTGGGGCTTACCGGGGGCCAGGGCGGCGATCTTCCCGAGGTATGCGACCTTCTTCTGGCGGTGCCCTCTAACGAAACGCCCCGGATCCAGGAGGGACACCTCCTTTTTATCCATATCTTTGCGGAACTGGTGGAGGAGGCCTTTAGTGCCCCGTAGGATCGAACCTCTGGATTTCGGAGGGCTTCGCACCTACAGTCTGCGGGATCGTCCCAGCAAGGTATCCCTGGAAAAGCTGGGGAAACCCTTTCCCGCCGGGGCCTCCTTTCGGGAATTTCTGGCCTCTCTTCCCCGGGAACTTGCAGCCAGGGATCTTCTGGATCTGGCCGAAGACATTGTTCGGGCAAGGAAGAAAGGACGGCCTTTTATTTTTGCCTTCGGTGCTCACGTGATCAAAGTGGGGGTTTCTCCCTTTCTGGTGGCCCTGATGGAGAGGGGCATCATTACCGCCCTGGCCACCAACGGGGCGGCCATGGTCCACGATGCCGAACTGGCCATGGTAGGGAACACCTCGGAGGATGTAGCCAAGGCCTTAAGTGACGGGAGCTTCGGAGCGGCCCGCGAGACCGGAGAGCTCTTAAATCAGGCCGCCCGTCTGGGAGCCGAGGGGATGGGGCTGGGTAGAGCCCTGGGAAAGCTCCTGGCCGAGGGCGATTTCCCTTACAAGGATCGAAGCCTTTTTGCCCGGGCCTACCTCCTGGGAATACCGGTTACGGTCCATGTGGCTTTAGGGACGGACATCGTCCATATTCATCCTTCCGCCGATGGAGCGGCCATCGGACAGGCCACCTTCCTGGATTTCCGGCTCCTGGCCCGCTTGATCTCCGATCTGGAGGGCGGGGTTTTTCTGCTGGCCGGTTCCGCGGTAATCCTTCCGGAGGTCTTTCTCAAGGCCCTTTCCGCGGTTCGGAACCTGGGATATCGGGTGGAGCATTTCGTTACCGCCAATCTGGATTTTATTCGGCATTACCGTCCCCTGACCAATGTGGTGCACCGACCTACCCTTTCCGGCGGAAAGGGTTATAGTATTACTGGACACCACGAACTTTTGATTCCGCTCCTGTATGGGGCCATCCTGGAAGGATGGGAGGAAGAAGATGCCGATCTATGAGTTTGAATGTGAGGCCTGCGGGGAAACCTTCGAGGAACTGATCTTCGGTTCCGCGGAGGGGGTAAAATGCCGAAAGTGCGGCAGCGAAAGGGTGCGGCGGGTCATGTCCGCCTTCGGGTTCAAGAGCGGGAGCAAATTCGTGAGTTCGGGCCCGGGAGGAGGGGCCTGTAGCGGTTGTGCCGGAGGAACCTGTAGCACCTGTCACTGATGAAGAAGATCCTGCGCGTTGGTACCCGCGGAAGCAAACTGGCTCTGGCCCAGACGGGCTGGGTCATCACCCAGATTCGGGAACGCTTTCCGGATCTGACGGTTGACACGGTCATCATCAAGACTAAGGGAGACAAGATCACCGATGTCCCCCTGGCCCGGATCGGGGGCAAGGGTCTTTTCGTAAAGGAAATCGAGGAAGCCCTTTTACGGGAGGAGATAGATCTGGCGGTCCACAGTCTCAAGGATGTACCTTCCGAACTTCCCCAGGGGCTTGAACTTGCGGCTTTCCCCGAACGGGAGGACCCGAGAGACGCCCTGATAGGCTCCGGGGTGAAGTCCGTTCTCGATCTTCCCCGGGGGGCCCGGGTAGGCACCAGCAGTTTGCGACGCCAGGCCCAGTTGAGGCGTCTGCGCCCGGATCTTCGAATCCTCCCCCTGCGCGGGAACGTGGACACCCGTTTACGCAAGCTTCAGGAGGGCCAATACGAGGCCATTCTCCTGGCCGAGGCCGGACTGCGGCGTCTGGGAATACCTGTGGAAAGGGTATCTCTCCCCCCCGAAGAGATGCTTCCCGCGGTGGGGCAGGGGATACTGGCCCTGGAGATAAGAAGTGACGATGCTGAAACCCGGAAGATCGTATCCTTCCTGCATCATCCCGAAACAGCCTTTTGTGCCCG
>WGAR01000091.1 GCA_015494725.1 Thermodesulfobacteriaceae bacterium
ACCAGGGCCACGGCCCAGGTCCAGGTGCGCCTTCCCCTTATTCTCTATACCCTGCGCTATCAGGGCCCGCATCCCCGCCCTATGCTTCTTAAGCGTCTGGAGGAAAGCCTCACCGACTATCTGAGAGAACAGGGATTTCGGGTAAAGATCCGGGCCGGGCCGCCTCCCACCCCTCAGAAGATCCGTCAAATCCTGGAAGAGGAAGGGGCGGTGGTGGCGGTCTGGGGAACGGTCACCGAGATCGGAGGCCAGGTGAGTTTCGATTTTTCCTTCCTGCGCCGGGACTGGGAAGCCCCCCGCCATGCCTATGTAGCTGGAGCCCTCTCGGATTGGCCCGAACTGGAAGATCAGGCCGGTGAGGTGCTGGTGGCCGGTATCCTGGAAAAGAAGAGGGTGGTGGCCGTAAGGGTGGCCGGCAACATGCGGGTGGATAAAGAAGTCATCCTGGACAAGGTCTCCCTGAAACCCGGCGATTTTCTGGATCTGACAAAGATCCGGCAGGATATCAAGAATATCTATCAGCTCGGTTATTTCGAAGACGTACAGGCAGACGTGGAGGAGTCCCCCCAGGGGCTCATCCTTACCTACCGGGTGGTGGAAAAGCCTGCCATCAAGAGCATAATCTTTCAGGGGAACAAGGCCATAAGCACCTCGGATCTGAAGAAGGTGGTCAAGCTGAAGCCTCATTCCATTCTCAATCTCAAGGAGGTGGATCGGGCCGCCGAGACCATCAAGGCCCTCTATCAGCAGAAGGGATACTTCCATACCCGCGTGGTCCCGGAGGTCCAGTCCCTTTCCGGCCGTGAGGTCAAGGTGGTCTTCCGTATCCACGAAGGACGCAAGCTCTACATCAAAAAGATCGAGTTCGTGGGCAACCGGGCCTTCTCCGATAAGCAGCTCAAGAAACTGCTCTCCCTCAGCGAGAAGACCCCCTTTTCCTGGGCCAAGAAAGCCGTGCAAACCGTAAAAGGCTTCCTCTCCCCGGCCCCCTCGGTGGAACCCGGGGTCTATAGCCGGGCCTTCCTTTACCGGGATCTGGAAAAGATCGAGACCTTCTATCGCAATCACGGCTACATTGAGGCCCGGGTGGGAGAACCCCGGATCCGGGAGAAAAAGGGCTGGGTCTATATCACCATTCCCATAGAAGAAGGGCCGCGTTATCGGGTGGGGAAGGTGAAGGTCATCCAGGACCTCTACCCGCCCAAGCGCGTTCTCAAGGAATTGACCCTGCCCAAGGAAAAATATTTCAGCGTGGAGGCCCTGCGCCGGGACCAGATGCGTATCGCGGATCTCTTCGCCGACAAAGGCTATGCCTACGCCGAGGTCAAGCCGGAACTCAAACGCAACCCCAAGAGCCATACCGTGGATGTAACCTTCAGGGTCAACCGTGGCCCTCTGGTCTATGTGAATCGCATAGAGATCGTAGGGAATACCAAGACCCGCGATAAGGTCATCCGGCGAGAACTGCTGATCGTGGAACAGCGTCCCTTCAGCGCCAGTCGCCTGAAAAAGAGCGAAATTCGTCTCCGACGGCTGGGTTACTTCGAGGATGTCTCCATCGAAAAGGAAAAGAGCGTGCAGAAGAACTATATGGACCTGTGGGTAAAGGTAAAGGAACAGCCCACCGGAACCTTCAGCCTGGGAGCGGGATACAGCTCGGTGGATAAACTCATCCTCATGGGCCAGATCTCCCAGCGCAATTTCCTGGGCAAGGGGCAGACCCTCTCCTTTCAGGGTATCCTGGGCACCAGGTCCAACCGTTACGCCCTGGATTTTGCCGACCCCTATTTCCGGGACACCAAATTTTCCCTGGCCTTAAGCCTTTACAACTGGAGCCGGGAATACGAGGACTTTACCCGGGAGAGCTCCGGGGGAAGCTTTCGGCTGGGCTATCCCCTGAGCCCGGATCTCCGGGTTTACGGAGGGTACCGCTACGACGATACCGACCTCAGCGATCTCAATCCCTGGGTCTCCAAGGTCATCCGGGAGTCGCTGAACATCCACGTTACCAGCGCTCTGGAGGGAGGCCTGGTGTATGATACCCGCAACCGCTGGTTTGTCCCCAGTCGGGGGCTTCTGCAGCGTCTGGATTTTCAGCTGGCCGGAAAGTTTCTGGGAGGAGACAGCGAATATCTCAAGACCATCTATCAGGGGCATTTCTATTTCCCTCTCCCCCTGCCTCGCGACTTTGTGGGGCATATCCATCTGGGAGCCGGTTACATCACCGAGGGTTCCGGCAAGAGGGTGCCGGTTTACGAACGGTTCTTCCTGGGAGGGCTGAATTCCATCCGCGGTTATCGCTCCGGGGATGTGAGTCCCATAGATCCGGAAACCGGCGAACGCATCGGAGGCACCCGCATGGCCTTCATGCAGGCGGAAACCATCTTCACCCTGGTCAAAAGCATCAACCTGAAAGGGGTCC
>WGAR01000092.1 GCA_015494725.1 Thermodesulfobacteriaceae bacterium
CTGAACCTGATGTACGGTTTTCCGGAAGACCTGGGGCTCCCCCGGAGTCCGGTTTTTCCCTGAATTATGCGCAATATTAAGCTGGTCATCGCTTACGACGGAACGAATTATCTGGGCTGGCAGCGTCAGAAGCAGGGTCCGACCATTCAGGGGGTTTTAGAGGATACGCTGCGTCAGATCCTGGGGCACAGGGTGAAACTTCGGGCCGCAGGGCGTACCGATGCCGGGGTTCATGCCCTGGGACAGGTGGCCCATTTCCATACCACCAGTAAGCGCGATTTAGAGACCCTGTTTCGGGCCCTGAATGCCCTTCTTCCGCGGGATATCGCTATTCTTAGGGTGGAGGAGATGGATTTTCGTTTCCACGCCCAGCATCATGCCCTGCGTAAGACATATTTTTATCAGATCTACAACCATCCCATCCGTAATCCGGTCCTGAGGCTTTATTCCTGGTGGGTACCGGAACCCCTGGACCTGGAAGCCATGAGGGCCTGTTTGCCCTTCATTGTGGGAGAAAAAGACTTTGCCAGTTTCCGGAAGTCCGGGACCGATCTGAAGAGCACCGTGCGCACGGTTTATGAGGCCACCTTTAAACGGGCGGTGGGAATGGCCCATGTGCTTCGCTTTGAGATCACCGGGCGCGGATTTATGCGCTATATGGTGCGCAACCTGGTGGGAGCCCTGGTGGAGGTGGGACGGGGAAGGCTTACCCCCGAGGATTTCCGGGCCATTCTGGAGGCCCGGGATCGTTCGGTGGCTCCTCCCCCGGCTCCGCCTCAGGGGCTCTTCCTTCGGGAGATAATTTACGATAAAAAATGGAAAGCGAGGGATTACGCCCCGAAGAGGTGCAAGTGATGAAGCTTTCCTCGAGGATTCGCCAGCTGAAACCCTCGGCCACCCTGGCGGTGGATGCCAAGGCCAAGGCCCTTCGGGCCCAGGGGGTGGACGTGCTCAATCTGTCGGCCGGAGAACCCGATTTTGATACCCCTGAACATATTCGGGAGGCCGCCAAACAGGCCCTGGATCAGGGTTTCACCCGGTATCTTCCCGCGGCGGGCCTTCCGGAACTGAGGGAGGCGGTATGTTTCCGTCTGGAGCAGGATTATGGCCTTAAATATCAGCCCGGGGAGGTGCTGATCACCTGCGGGGCCAAACAGGCCCTTTATAATCTGGCCCAGACCCTTCTTGATCCCGGGGACGAGGTGCTGATCTTTTCCCCTTACTGGGTTTCGTATCCCCCCATTGTGGAATTGGCCGGAGGGGTGCCGGTAATCGTAACCGGAAAACCGGAAAAGAATTTCGAACCCGAGTCCGAGGAGATCCTGGCGCGGGTAAGTGAGCGCACCCGCGGGGTTATCCTGAACAGTCCCTCCAATCCCACCGGCTGTATCTATTCCCGGGAGTTTTTGTCTGCGGTGGCGGAAATCGTGCGGCAGAAGGACCTCTGGGTTATAAGCGACGATATTTATGATCGACTGCGTTTTGACGGTCAGCCTCCGGAGAATATCCTTTCCGTGGCTCCGGATCTGCGTCCCCGGGTTCTGCTGGTGAACGGGGTTTCCAAGGCTTACGCCATGACCGGATGGCGTATCGGATGGGCGGTAGGTCCGGAAGAGATAATTAAAGCTGCGACCAAACTCCAGGGGCAGAGCACCTCCAACGCCACGGCCTTTGCCCAGAAGGCCGCGGTGGCGGCCCTTACCGGTCCTCAGGATTGTGTGGAAAGGATGCGGCGGGCCTTTGCCGAACGGGCGGAATTCCTGTATCAAGCCCTGAAGCAGATCCCCGGGGTGCATCCGGTTCGTCCTCAGGGAACCTTTTATCTCTTTGCGGATTTTTCCGGGATTTACGGCCGCCGGACCCCGTCCGGCCGGGAAATAAGGGATTCGGTATCCCTGGCCGAATATTTGCTTGAGGAGGCCCGGGTGGCGGCGGTCCCCGGGGTGGCCTTCGGTGAGGATCGATTTCTACGGCTTTCTTTTGCCCAGGGCCTGGAGACCCTTCGGGAGGCCGTTTCCCGGATTCGCCAGGCCCTGGAAAAGCTGGCTCATGCCCCTTGATCAGGCCCTTATCCCTTTAGAGAGCATCATCTTCGCCCTCTCTGAGGCGCTGGACAGTGTAGATCCTAGGGTAGCCAAACATCAGATTCGGGTTTCCTATCTTGCGCGTCTTCTGGGGCGTCAGCTCGGCTTTAAGGGCGCGGAGCTGGAAGCCCTGGTGATAGCCGCGGCCCTCCACGATCTGGGGCTCTTTACCTTCAAGGAAAAACAGCTGGCCTTTGACGAGATCCCCGGGGTCCTGGAAAAACACGCCCGGCTCGGCTATCAGATGCTCAGGAGATTTCCCTTTCTACGTCGTTCGGCGGAATTCATCCTCTATCATCACACTCCCTGGAAGGAACTGGGCCGGGGCCCGGATTATTCCACCGCCCTGGGAGGCAACATTATCCACCTTGCGGACCGTATCGAGGTCCGGGCCCGGGTCCTTCGTCCGCTCCTTCTCTATGCCCCTTCGCTCCTGGAGGACCTGGGAGCCCTTAAGGAGGAATTCGCTCCGGAGCTACTGCAGGCCCTTCGGGAGCTGGGCGAAAAGGAACTCTTCTGGTTGAGACTGGAACGCCTCCGATCGGAAACGGAGGTAACCTTTCAGGTGGAATATTCCACCTATTTAACCTGTAGGGACCTGGTTTCTCTGGCGGCCCTGTTCGCCCTGGTGGTGGATTTGAAGAGTCCCTTCACCCGGATCCATTCCGCTGCGGTGGCCCGACTGGCGGTGTGGCTGGGAGAGGAGATGGGATTCAGGGATTACCTGCGGGATCAACTCCTGGTGGCGGGATATCTTCACGATCTGGGAAAACTTTCCGTGCCGGAGAGCATTCTGGACAAAGCCGGTCCTCTTACCCCTCAAGAATGGGCGGTAATGAAGGCTCATCCCTTTGTGACCTACCGGATTCTGGAAAGGATTCCTCATTTTGAGGTGATCAATTTCTGGGCTTCCTCGCACCACGAACGTCTGGACGGAAGGGGTTATCCGGCGCGACTTACCGCCCGGGAACTCTCCCTGGGAGCGCGGATCCTGGCGGTGGCCGATATTACCACGGCTCTTTTAGAGGATCGCCCCTATCGCCGGGGGATGCCCCCGGAGAAGGTCTCCCAAATATTGAACGATCTTTCCGGTTCGGCCCTGGACCCCCGGCTGGTGGCCCTGGTTATCCGCAACCTCGACCATGTAGGGTCCCTGATCCGGGAGGTTCAGGAGGAACGCCTGGGACACATGGAGGCCCTGGGCTACCTGTGAGCCGGCTGATTTGTCTTGGTTCTTGACCCGAAAGGGCTAAAATAGTAACCTGCTCTGCATCCCGAAGAGGGTTGGCTTATGGAGCGGGAAAAACTGCTGGATCTTATCCTGGAAAGGGCCCTGCTTTACGATCCCCAAAAAGGATTCACGCTTTCCAGCGGGAAGCGCAGCACCTATTACTTTGACTGTAAACGTGTAACCCTTTTCTCTCCGGCTGTGCCCCTCATCGGAAAGGCCATCTGGGAGAAGATCGAAGAGGAAGAGATTCACGCGGTGGGTGGGCTTACCCTGGGGGCCGACCCTCTGGTCCTGGCGGTATGCGCCTATGCCGGGCTTAAGGGGATTCCGGTGGAAGGCTTCATCGTCAGAAAGGAGCCCAAGCAGCACGGAACCCAGCGCTGGATCGAGGGTTATGTTTCCCCCGGCATGAGGGTCTTGATCGTGGATGATGTGGTTACCACCGGTGGGTCCGTGCTGAAGGCCATCGAAAGGGCGGAGGAGGCCGGGCTGGAGGTGGCCAGGGTGGTGGTGCTGGTGGATCGGGAGGAAGGGGGGCGCGAGGCGATTGTCTCCCGGGGTTATGCGTTCTCCGCGGTATTTACCTTTAGCGAGATCAAACAGGCCTGGGAGAGAAAACACGGTCGTCCCTTCCTTACCCGATTCGAGGGGCAGGAACCCGGGGCCGGCCTTAAGGCCGCCTGAAACTTCTAACTTCCACCTATCCGAAGAGAGAAAAGTGATTCTGAGGCTATCTGAGGCCCTTTCCGGGAAGGATTGACCGAGGGAGAAGTAAGGGCATACTATAAAAACATGGGCATGGCGCTTCCGTATGACGTGGTAAAGGTGATCGAGGAAGCGATCCCGGACCGGGAGCGTGCGGAGAAGGTAATCCGTGCCCTAGAGGAGGGCCTAGGAGCGGTCCGGGAGGAGGCCAAGGCCCAGAAGGAAGTGGTCAAGGCCGAGATCAAGGAGGAGCTTACCAGAGAGCTGGTGACCAAGGCGGATCTAGCAGAGTTAAAGAA
>WGAR01000093.1 GCA_015494725.1 Thermodesulfobacteriaceae bacterium
TAAAGACGATGAGCTCGTTCTTGGAGAAAGAATTCCGGCGGTTCTTGAAAAGCTCTCCCACCCCGGGCACCTTGGAGAGACCGGGCACCTCTCCGGTGGAGTGGGCCAGGTTTCGTTCGATTATACCTCCGATGACCACGGTATCCCCGTTCTGCACGATCACCCGGGTCTTGGCGTAACGGGTCACGATGGAGGGCACCCCGTTGACCTGACGGCCGAAATCCGGGGCATTTTTCTCTATCTCCAGATCCAGGGTAATCCGGTTATCCGGGGTAACGTGGGGCACCACCTTGAGACGCAGGGCCGCATCCACGAATTCGGTGGAGATCCCGTCCTGGGTCTGACGGAGATAAGGGATCCGGAAACCCTGCTTGATCTCGGCCTCTTCGTTGTCCTCGGTAATCACCCGCGGAGCGGAGATGATGCGGGCCACCCCCTGGTTCTCCAGGGCGGAAAGCTGCACATCCAAGAAAAGGGCCGAACTGGAGCTGACATGACCGAAGGTAAACCCCAAGCGGGAGGTCCCGGCCACTCCGAGATCCACAATGGCCCCGGGATCGATCCCCACATTGACGGTGCCGGAACCCATCCCGCTGGCCTGCGCGGCCGAAATATCGCTGTCCAGCGAGAGATTGGTCTGCGGGGAAACCCCGGTGAAGGTGTGCTGACTCAGACGCCAGCCGGCCCCGGACCACCTGATCCCCAGGCGGTGTTCATAACTGTCCTGGATCTCCACAATCCGGGCCTCAATGAGTACCTGCTTGGTGGGCTGATCGATCCTCTCGATGAGCTTCCGGGCTTCCCGGATGACCTTGGGGACGTCCTTCAGGATGATCTGATTGGTCCTCTCCTCATAGGTGACCTCGCCCCGATCCGAAAGGATCTTCTGGATCTGCTGGGCCACATCCTTGGCCTTGGCGTAATTAACCTGCAGATACACGGTCTCCAGAGGGGCGACATCCTCCTCGCGGGCCTGTTCCTCCTTGATCTGGCGGATCTCCTGGGCCTGTCGGCGCAACTCCTCCAGGGGAGCCACCCGAATGATGTTTCCCACCCGGACCATCCCCAGACCCTTGGCGGAAAGGACCGTATCCAGCACCTGATCCCAGGGGACGTTTTCCAGGCGCAGGGTTACTTTTCCCTGCACGGTGTCACTCACCACCACGTTGAACCCTCCCACCTTGGCCAGCAGCCGTAACACCGCATGGATATCCGCATTCTGAAAATCCACGGAGATAGGAGTTCCGGTGTACTTGGGGCGGGTAAGCGGCACCTGGATGGCTTTTTCCTTGAGGGAGGGAAGCCAGATCCTCTCGTACCATTCCTGGGTAACCTTCCCGAATTTTCGGGAACGGCCCTCTCCTCCGGGCGCGGCCATGACCTTCTTTTCCAGCAAAGTGACAATAACCGCCGGCCCCTTGGACTTGACCCGGTAAAGCACCGGCTTATCCGTAACCAGTTCGATCTTTATCCCGGTATTTTCCGCGGCGATATCCATGCTCTTGATCAGGCTCTTGCGCATGGACTTTACCCATTCGGTGCTCCCGATCCGGGTATCCGCGAAATGGAGGATGACCCCCCGTCCTCCCTCCCTGGCCGCGGCCTTTACCCGGGGCGCCTGATTGAAGGTGAAGATGATGCTCGCCCCCTGGGAAAAGGGCGTTATTTCCACATTCTGCAGCAGGTGCCCTGCGGCCTGAAGGGCCTCGGCCCAGGCCAGCACCCATATCACCAAGAGGAAGACCAAACCGGTTTTGAAGACTCTCATGAGGATTCCTCCGTGGGTCTCAGGTATATTTTATATTGCTTCAGATGTTCCTGACCCAGGAAATCATACACCTTTTCCTGTACCAGGAGATAACCCCTGCGCGAGATCTTTATTATCACTCCGCCCTCGCTCCCGATTCGGGCCCCCTGGGCTACCATATATCCCTTCCCGGTGGGATCCTCGATAAGGGCCCAGCAACGCCCCCTCTTGCAGATCACCCCGGTGAACCGCAACTCCTTGAGGCTCCACTTCTGTAAGGGGGAAGAAATATGAGACACAGTGCGCACCGGTTTCTTCTTCACGAAAAAGGGCTTGAAGGGATTATTATAAGCCTTAAGACGGGTGTGATAGGTCTCCTCATCCAGCATTTTCTCCCAGGCCTTAAGCTCCCGATCCTCGACCTTGACCTTCCGGGCCACCGGAACCGTTCCGGAACGTTTCCGGGCCCCTTCCTTCTGACAGGCGGTAAAGACCAGAAGTATGATCACCGATAGGGTCAGCCAGGCTCTCATCTTCTCGCTCTCTTTTGGGTTTTCTTAAGGGGGGTCCCGGTGTAGCGATAGGTATTAAAGGTAGAGTGCACGAACAGATTGTACTGCTGGTTCCGGCCCGACTTGAGCTGGATGTTCATGGAGGCTAGGGTGATGATGCGGGGGAGGTGTTCCACGTCCTCCCAGAAATACACCAATTCGGGAAAATCCCCGGATAGCTCCAGGGTCACAGGGATAACGTTATAGTAATTCTGCCGTATTTCGGGCTTGGGGGTGAAGGAAAGCACCTGCAAACCGGACTGTTTGGCCCGCTCCGAGACCCGGCTGAGAAGATCCGGGATCTCCCTTTCGTTGGGCAGAATATATACCAGACGCTTGAAAAAGATCTTCCTCTGGCGGATCTTGGCCTCGAGATAGGACTTCTGGGAGGCCAGGACCCGATATTTCTGGATCTCTTTCTGCAACTGGGCGATCTGCCGGTCCATGGACTGGAGGCGCCGGTAGGAGGGTAGAAAATAAAAGTAGAGATAGAGAAAGGTCGGCAACAGCAGGCTGACCACCGCCAGAAACACCCTCTGCCTGAACCCCAGGGGTTCAATCTGCTGGGCCAGCCAGTTCCGGATCTTCTGGGCGTATTTCTTCATCGGTCCTAGAACCCCAGTCCGATTTTGAATTCCACCAGATCGTATTCGCCGATCTTTTTCTTCCGGGTATAGAAGAGATCCACCTTCTTGAAGATGGGCTTTTCCTCGAGCGTCTTCAAAAAGGTGGCCACGTTCTGATAATCCAGGGCAAAACCGGAAAGGACCACCCGGTGCATGTCCAGGGAGAGATTGACCAGATACATCTTGCCCGCGGGAAGGGAAAGGATTACCTGGTCGAAGACCCGAAGAAGCTGCCCCCGCCTTCGCTTAAGATCCAGGATGGTCTGGATCCGGGTGCGCAGCTCTTGATCCTCCTTTTTGAGGGCCTGGACCTTCTTGGCCAGCAGGGCATACTTGCGCTTTTCCATCTCCAGCCGATCCAGCCTGGCCTCGCGGGAGCTTAGCTCCTGATGCATCCAGACCAAGGACCCCAGCAGCAGGGAAACCAGAACCACCAGGGCCCCCAGGTAAAGTTTGACCCAGCTAAAGGCCAGGGCCCTCTTTTCTTTTACTTCGCGGACAAAATTTATCTTGATCATGCTATGAACTCTCTTATCGCCTGGGCCACCGCGGTAAAACCGGTCAACCCCACCAGCCTCTGGTACTCGGGATCGAAGTTCTTGGCAAATCTGATCTTGGTATTCAGCTCCGGCTCCTGGATATCCATCTTGAGCTGCTCTTTCAGAAATTCCTTTATCCCCGGAATATTGCTCCCCCCGCCGATAACAAACCCTTCGTCCGGAGCAAAATAATATTTACCTTTGAAGATATTGTGACTATTTTCTATCTCCTCCACCAGATTACGCAGGAACTCGGTGTAGATCTCCCGAATGGCGTATCCCCGCTCATCCTCCGGGGGAGAGAACTGGAGCCGCTCGGCCTCCTCCAGAGGAATATCCAGCTCCTGGGCTATGTTGCGGGTAACGTAGGCCAGGCCATAATTGAACTCCCGGGAGAAAAGGGGCCCGAATTTGTCCGTAAAGATCACCAGGGTCTTGGAAAACCCTATGTCGATGATCATCCGGGCCCGGGGACCGTAGAGGTACTCGAAGAGATTGGCCACGGCAAAGACATCCACATCAATGGCATTGATCTTGAA
>WGAR01000094.1 GCA_015494725.1 Thermodesulfobacteriaceae bacterium
TCATCGTGCAGAAAAAATGGGTGACCCCCCTTTCTAACTTTTTCGAGCCCTCCCATATCCTGCTCCTGGTGGCCTTTGTCATGCTCATCCTGGCCGAGAAGGGACGCATCCCGGTGGATAACCCCTCGGGTCATTTCGAACTGGCCATGATCGAAGAATCCAAGAGCCTTGAATACTCGGGGCGGGGTGCCGCGCTGATGAAGTGGGGCAGCTTTATGAAGTTTTTCGTGCTCATGATCGTCTTCCTGAATGTCCTTCTGACACCCTGGGGGCTCGCTTCGACCCTGAGCTGGGGAGCGGTCTTAGGGGCCATCCCCCTGGTGCTGTTCAAGATTCTGGTATTCATCGTATTCCTCGTTTTTATCGAATCCTCCTTGGCGAAGCTGAGGCTCTTTCGGATAAACGAATTCATGAGCGCCGCCTTTGTTATCGCCGTAATCGCCATGCTGATGGGTGCCTTTAAGCACTAAGGAGGCGAACGATGCAAACCTTTCACGGTATGACCCCCCTCATAGACCATCTGAACGCGCTGGCCGGAGGTTTATTCATTGTCGCCGCTTTAGGGATCGTGGCCACACGCCAGGTGCGTGCCTGCCTCAAATTTTTCATCTTTCAGTCGATTTCCCTGGCAGCCTCCGCCTTCCTCTTGGGGGCCAGGCCCTTTTCCGTGCACCTTATGGCCGTGGGAGTCATTAACCTGGTGACCAAGGTCATCTTTCTACCGTGGCTTCTGGGGCGTCTGGTAAGGGAAGAGGTTTACACACGACGGGAAATCAACCAGGTTCTCAGTATTCCCGCCTCCCTTCTCCTGGCTCTCTTGCTTACGGTTGCGGCCTACTTTTTCTGCCTGCCCTGGTTGAAGGCCGCCCACATCATGGGTGCCCCCCGGATCAATCTGCCCGTGGGGCTGGCGGGCCTTCTCCTTGGGGCCTACACGCTGGCCAACCGTCGGGAAGCGGTCCCGCAGCTTTTGGGGCTTCTGGCCATGGAGAACGGGGCCTTTTTCGCCGGGATCGCCATAGCGCCTGATCTTCCGCTTATCGCCGAAGTGGCGTTGGCCTTTGACCTTCTCGTTTTCATTTTCGTGGTCGGGGTGCTTACCCGGGCGGTCCATGAACGAGTGGGAACCACCGCCGTGGGCGCCCTTAACAGCCTCCGGGAGGAGGGACACCAATGATATTGCTGGCGATTGTAACCATACCTTTAGCCGTTGCCGTGTTGTCCGCCTTTTTCCGTAGCCAACGCCTTGCCTCCGCCATGACCTTCATGGCCGCTGTGGCCATCCTGGGACTTTCGGCGGGAGCAGCCCTGAACGTAATAACCTCTCCGAACCATCTGCTGGTGGCCATACCCCACTGGCTGGCTCTTGATGCCCTGAGTGCGGTCATTCTCTTGCTGGTGGCTGTAGTGAACCTCACGGCAGCGCTTTTCTCCATGGGCTACATGCACTTCAGGGACCCGGGTGGTGTCCGGCGATACTATCTGAACTACAACCTCTTCGTCTTTTCGATGCTCCTCGTGCCGCTCATCCAAGAGCCCAGCCTCGTCTGGGTTGCCGTGGAGCTAACCACCGTCTTTTCCGTGCTGCTGGTCGGTTTCGAAGACACGCAGGAGGCCCTGGAGGCTGCCTGGAAGTATGTGGTTCTCACCATCATGGGGGCGGCCATCGCCCTCTTCGGCTTCCTGATGCTCTATTGGGCCGCGAGGCAAGCCGATGTTCCCCATCATACATGGTCGGGGCTCCTTGCGGTGGCGCCTCAGATGTCGCCGGTGCTACTTAAGGCGGCCTTTGTTTTTATTCTGGTGGGCTTGGGCGCCAAGATCGGGCTGGTGCCGCTTCATACCTGGCTGCCGGATGCCCACAGCCAGGCGCCGACGCCCGTTTGCGCCCTCCTTTCCGGTGTGGAAACCACCACCGTACTTTACGTGATACTCCGTCTCTTACCCGTAGTGTCCCAAGCCCCCGCCATTCACGCCCATACGTGGATACTGGCGTTCGGGCTGATCTCCGTGGGTACGGCGGCCTTCCTTTTGATAAATGTCCGGGATTACAAACGGCTCTTTGCCTTTTCCACCGTGGAACACATGGGGATCATCATGGCCGCAGCCGGCCTAGGGGGCGCTTCGGCCCATGCCGCGGCCATGCTTCAGATAATCGCTCATTCCTTTACCAAATCGTTTTGTTTCTATACCGCCGGTGGGCTTCTTCTGGAGATGCGGACCCGGGATATTTCCTCGGTGCGCGGGTTGATTCGCAGGGAGCCTTTCACGGCTTCGGCCCTGCTTCTCGGAGGGCTGGCCATTGCGGGGGCGCCGCCGTTTGCCCTTTTCCTTAGTGAGTTTTCCGTTTTGAGGGCCGGATTGAACCGAGGCCAGTATCTGGCCGCGGGGCTCTTGGTGATTTTCATTGCCATTGCCTTTTCTGCCATCATGAACCACATAAGCCGCATGGTGTTCGGCCCAGACGAAGGCGGTGGTTCCCTTCGTTCCGGGTCCCTACCCCTGAGCTGTAAAATTACCCTTATAATCGCGGCCATACCGGTTATCGTGCTTGGAATCTACATTCCGGGGGCCCTGCAAAAGCTAATCGCCCTCGCCGCAGCGGTCATAGGAGGTTAGCCATGAAGCTGCAAGAAACGCTCAGGCAGGTGCAGGCCCTTTGGCCGGAGGTGGAGATCAATATGGACGCGCCTTCCATGACGGCCGAGATTCGCTGCAAGCCTAAAGAAGTGGCCCCGCTATGCGACTGGTTGTTTCACCAGCAAAATTATCATTTTGGCGGTCTGGTGGTGGAAGAAAATGGCCGGTGGGAGCTCTACTATCTTTTCGTGGGGGAGGGTGAGAGGGGGCGCATTCAGGTGAGAACCAGTGCACCTCTTGAAGAGCGGCGCTTTGAGAGTGTAAGCGTGCGTATTCATGCCGCTGACTGGCACGAACGCGAGGCCGAGGACCTTTTCGGGCTGATCTTCGAGGGTCATCCGCGCCTGGGCGATTTCATTCTGCATGACGATGTCTGGGGGGAAGGCGTCGAACCCATGCGCAAGGGGTCCGACCTGAAGAAGATCCTTTCCAAACGCAGGCCGCGTGAGGAGTGGCGCCCTATAAGGATCGTGGATGTGCCCGGAGCCTTCGTCATGCCCATAGGCCCTGTCTTTTCCGGAGTGGCCGAATCCGTCCATTTTCAGCTGGAGACCATCGGAGAGGAGGTCCTTCGTGCCTTCCCCCGGCTCTTTTTCAAGTACCGGGGTGTGGAAAAGATGGCGGAAGGGCGTTCCGCAGACGATGCCCTGCTTTTGGCTGAAAGATTTGCGGGCGCAACGGCCTTCTCCCATGCCCTGGCTTTCAGTATGGCCCTCGAGCAGATCCGGAAAGTGGAGGTGCCGGAGCGCGCCCTGGTATTGCGCTGCTTTTTTGCGGAACTGGAGCGCCTGCGCAGCCACCTGGGGACCATCGAGGATATTTGTAACTCCACCGGACTGGCAGTGGCCGCAAGTCAGGTGGGCATCCTGGAAGAAGAGGCCCTGAGACTTACGGGTTCTCTCGCCGGTCATCGCTATCTTTTTGGTTTGGCTATTCCGGGAGGACTAAGCCGCGATTTCGACAACGAAACCTTGCGGGAGGCCGTTAGCAGGGCCAAAGGAATCGTTCGTCATCTGGAGGAGATCGAAAGACTCCTGATCAACACCAGCAGTTTTCTGGACCGAATCGAAGAGGTGGGGATTGTCAGGAAGGATCAGGCCCGCGAATATGGGCTGGTAGGGCCGGTGGCCCGTGGCTCCGGCTACTGCAACGACCTCCGGAAACTTCAACCATATGCGGCATATAGGGCCTTTGAGTTCAGGACGCCCTGCGAGGAAGAGGGAGACGGCTACGCCCGCCTCAGGGTTCTCTTCGCCGAGGTCCGGGAGTCGTTGCGCCTCATGGAACAGGCCCTCTCCGAACTTCCGGACGGACCGGTCTTTGTGGAGAGCGAACCTGCGGCAGGGGTGGCCTTAGCCGGGGTGGAGACCCCGCGCGGCACCACCTGGCACTGGGTGCGCGTTGATGAAGAGGGGAAGATCCAGAGGTACCGCCTGATTACGCCCTCTTTTATCAACTGGCACGGATTTCACCTGGCGGCGGAAAATTTTGCCTTCCAGGATTTCCCCATCATCCTGGCCACCTTCGGGCTCTCTGTAGCAGAAAATGATAGGTAAGAAAGGAGTCGGGCTATGAGTAGATGGGTCTTGAAAGGATTGCAGACCGGTGTCGTCACCACGCGGTACCCCGCAGGGGAAGAACTCTCTCCCGGGACCACTCCGGGCCTGCCGCAGGCCCTGCCCTGCGGAGAGGCCGAAAGCGAGGCCCTGATCTCGCGCTGTCCCACAGGGGCCCTGCGCCGGGCGGTGGGCCAGGTGGCGGTGGACCATGCGCGGTGCGTGCACTGTTATCGCTGCGCCCGCGGCATAGCCGAGCCACTTCCGTGGGAGAAAGGGTTCGAGTGGGCGATCTTCCGGGGCGAATCGGAGGTGCCTAAAACATTTGAGCGGTCCTTGCACATTCGCGTGGTCGATGCCGGCGATTGCGGCGCCTGCCTCAACGAGGTCAAACTCCTGAACAATCCCTTCTACAACATGCACCGGCTGGGATTTTTCATCACGCCCACACCGCGCAAGGCAGACGTCCTCTTGGTTGTGGGCCCGGTGACCTACCACATGGAGACCGCCTTGCTTAAGGCTTACGAGGCCATGCCCATGCCAAAACTGGTCATGGCCGTGGGGACCTGTGCCCTAAGCGGCGGGATTTTCGGGCCGGGGTTTGCGACCGGCAGGGGGGTGGCCGACCTACTGCCCGTTGACGTGGAGATCCCCGGCTGCCCGCCCCCGCCGCTGGCCATCCTGCACGGCCTGCTGGTGCTTGCCGGTCGCAAACCGGCGGCTCAATCGAAAGAGCCGACTGTCGCAGGCTAAAGGAGGAGGCACGCCATGATTGCTTTCGCTCATTTACTGGCGCTAACCTTCGGTATCTACTTTTTGGGAACAGTAGCGGTGCTACTGCTTCCGAGGAAGGCGGCCCGCCCGGCCCTGGTTTTTTTCGGGGGTGTGGGCTCTCTCGCGCTTCTTGTCTCCGGCATATACGCCCTTTTTTCCGGCCATTCTTACAGCACTTCCTTGTGGACCATTCCTTACATCGGAAACTTAACCATAGCTGTGGATCGTTTATCGGCCTTTTTCCTGGTGGTGACTTCCATAGTCGCCATGCCAGCTTCGCTTTTTGCCGCGGTCCGAAATGATGGCCAATATTCTCGTTCTCTTGCGGTACTGTTTCTAGCTTTGCTCCTTAGCCTCTTTCTGGTCCTAATCGCCGCCAATGTATTTTTGTTTTTCGTGACCTGGGAAATCATGTCCATTCTTATTTATCTCATGATCAATCAAGGAAAGCAGGAACGTCCGGGATATCTCATGCTGGCCACAAGCGAAACCGGTACGCTTGCTGTACTGGTCGCCTTGCTTTTGTTGTCCAGAACTACGGGCACGCTTTATTTTGAAGGAATGAAAGCGGGCAATTTCAGTATGACCCCCGCTCTTTATTGGGTCATTTTTATTCTTTCCTTTGCAGGGTTCGGCGTTAAAGCCGGTCTCATTCCTCTCAATTTCTGGCTTCCGCGGGCCTATACCGCGACTCCCCCCTCCTATATTCCGCTTATGGCCGGGGCCACCCTGAATTTGGGGCTGTACGGTATCATTCGGGTGAATATGACTTTTTTGCCCATGACCCAGGCCGGCCCCGGAGTGATCATGCTCGTCATCGGCTCCATCACGGCCTTTATAGGCGTCCTGTACGCCACCATTGAAGACGACCTCAAGACCCTGCTTGCGCATAGTTCTATTGAAAATGCAGGGATCATTACCGCGTCTCTCGGAGCGGGCGCCGTCTTTCTTGCTTCAGGTCACCGGGTGGCGGCGGCCATGGCCCTTGTCGCCGCATTCTATCATCTATCCAACCATTCTGTATTCAAGACCTTGCTTTTTATGGGGGCCGGGGAACTGGAAGGCGCCACAGGGATACGCAGCCTCGACCGGCTGGGTGGTCTTCTCAAGCGGATGCCCTGGACGGGGTTTTTCGTCCTGGTAGGGGCGCTTTCCATTTCCGCGATGCCGCCCTTTAACGGCTTCGTGAGCGAGTGGCTGACCTTCGAATCGTTGCTGCGCAGTGTCGAATTGTCCTCCCTCGGCATAAAGATAGCCTTTGTGGCCGCCGGGGTCGTTCTTGCGCTCACCGCCGGCCTTGCAGTGACCTGCTTCGTGCGGGCCTTCGCCATGGGGTTCTTGGGTATGCCCCGTTCAGAAGCCGTGCATAAGGCCCGAGAAACCAGAATTTCGGCCCTGGTACCCATGGCCTTCCTTGCCCTTCTGTGCTTGGTTCTGGGTGTGCTACCCACTTACGTAATTCCGACCCTAGATAAAGTGATTGCGCCCATTGCGGGCGCAAGTGGAACGAAGGCCTTAGTGCCCCCGTTTTTCAAGAACGCTTTGGCAGCTAGGGAGTTGCCCCCCCAAGTTTGTGGCCGAGTTTCACGATCTCGGGGCCCAGGTCGGCAAGAATCTTTTGCCCGGTCGCGGTCTGGCGGTGATTCATCGGGGCGGTCAGGAGAATCCGGTGGTCTTCGCCATGTCCACCTCGTACATGTTCGTAACTCTTGTGATCTTTCTGGTCTTCTGCGCGGGTGCGGTGTGGCTCCTGGTGGCCCGACATAGAAAGGTGGAGCGTCGTCCCAGATGGGACGGAGGGGTAAGACGCTTCCTGCCGGAGATGACCTATACCGCTACGGGCTTTGCTCAACCGGTGAGGGTTATCTTTGAAGCCATCCTGCGTCCCAAGATGGTGAGCCGTCGCGAAGTCATCGCAAGTCACTTTCGGGTATCGATCGAGCAAAAGCGCGAGGAAGTACACCTGGTGGATCGTTTCGTATTGTACCCGATGACGAGGGCCGCCCAGAGGACCTCTTCTTTCCTGGCCAGAATGCACAACGGCCAGATAAACGCCTATGCAGCTTATGCCCTCCTGGCCCTCGTAGTATTTCTTATTTTGGCCTTGGCCGTCTAAGTTCAGGGGAGAGGCAAAAGGAACTAGAGGCCAGCTGATTCGGCCGTCTAAAATAACCGTCAGCAGAGCCGGTTGCTGAGCTTGGGAACAGCTATATTCTCTGAAATTTTATTTGAGAGAGGTTATGAACAAAAATAGAGCTATCTATTTCATAATTTTGCTTGGATTGGTAAGTCTTTTTTCAGATATGACTTATGAGGCGGCAAGGAGTATCTCTGGGCCCTATCTTTCCTTTCTGGGAGCAAGTGCAGTTGCGGTGGGCTTTGCTGGGGGTTTTGGAGAGTTTGCAGGCTACAGCCTGAGATTTCTTTCGGGATGGCTGGCAGACAAGATCAAAACATATTGGGCTTTTATAATTTCTGGCTATGCCTTAAGTTTGTTTGCTGTCCCAGCCCTGGCTTTAGTTCATTCCTGGAAACTTGCGGTGATTTTATTGGTACTTGAAAGGCTCGGGAAGGCCTTACGCACCCCTGCGAGAGACACCCTTCTTTCCTACGCCACCTTTCGCATCGGTAGAGGTCTCGGTTTTGGAATACACGAGGCCCTTGATCAAGTGGGGGCTGTAGGTGGCCCCCTTTTAATTGCCCTTGTTTTTTATTTGAAAGGAGGCTACAGGGAAGCCTTCTCAGTGCTTCTCATCCCTGCTCTCATTGCCCTAAGCCTGCTTATCGTGGCAAGAAAGCTTTTTCCCATGCCTCAAGATTTTGAACTCTCCCCAAAAAGAATCTATGTCCTTGAGAGTAAAGGCTTTCCTAGAAGTTACTTTCTCTATCTCATAGCCATGGGGTTCTTTGGAGCGGGCTTTATAGATTTCATACTGATTGGATTCCACCTTGAAAGAGCAGGCCTTATCCCAAGGGAGCACATTCCCCTTCTCTACGCCCTTGCCATGGGAATAGACGCCCTTTTTGCCCTTATTCTCGGCTATCTCTTGGACCGCATTGGTCTTAAAGCGGTGTTTCTGGGAATTTTTCTTGACCTTTTTGCTGTACCCCTTATTTTTCTCGGTAAGCTTACCCTTTTGATAGTTTTAGGAATTATATTCTGGGGAATAGGGCTTGCTTCTCAGGAATCCATCATTAGAGCTTACATTGCGGAGCTTGTTCCTGCTGAAAGAAGGGCAGAAGGCTACGGGCTTTTCAGTGCGGTTTTTGGAATTTCTTGGTTTGTAGGAAGCCTTTTTATGGGGCTACTGTATGAAGTTTCCCCTGGCAGTCTTGTGGTATTATCTCTCGTTTTGCATGCGATTTCACTTCTTTTGTTGAGCGGTAATGCTCCTTTGGTACGGCTCACCGACTGATTGAAAGCGCTCAGCCCGGTCAGGCGAGTGATCTATTGTGGGGGCACCTCCGGGGCACCGCACGAACTCACGATTTCGCTAAATTTTTCGCGAGATCTATGCTTAGCAAAGCTAAAAAATTCAAATCCTGCCGCCCCGACCAGTTTTTTGAAAGAGAAGGCAGGAAGGTTAATAAATCCGCCGGATTAGCGGTAGTGTTTGCGGATGGGTTTTAATATTCTCCATACACAGCGGACACCTTTCTTAAAGGTTACCAGATCTCCCTTTCCGAAGTGTACCTTGGAACCATCCTCAAGTTCTACTTCGGCTTCGCCTTCCACTACATAGAAGGTTTCGTCTTCGGGATAGTACCAGTCGAATTCGCTTTCTTCCTTTTCCCAGACCGGCCAGTTGAAGACTCCGAGTTTTTGGATCTCTTCGGAAGAGGGTTTCCGGATAAGGACTTTTTCTTCGCTACCCATGCGGCCCTCCCTCAAGGGTGTACTCAGGAGTAATTATAGCATTATTTTTTCTCCGGAGTCTTCCCGGGCCGGAGGTTTATCTATTCCAGTTCGTAAGAATAGTAGAGGGCAATGCCCTTTTTGCGGGCGTATTCTTCCACTTCCGGAGAGGAGATCATGTGGGTGACCAGAACCAGAAAGGTTCGGGGAAGGAGTTTTTGCAGGGGCTTTACCTTGCGCCGGATAAAGCGATCTATATCGTTTTTGGAAAGCTGGGCCTTGGCTTCGCCCAGAATTACCACCTCTTCACCGTTTCTCTGCGCGTGTCCGTAAATATTTACTTCCAGAGGGCGGCCCTTTTCGTCGGCAAGAAAGGTTCGGAGAAGACGGTCTTTCACCCGCAGCCCGTGATCCTTTTCCAGGAGGGGAGGAAGGCCCTTATAAGCCTGATTTTCCAGGGTGTAGCCCACGGTGATACTGAGCCCGCCGAGGTGTTGCCTGACCTCCTTCATCTCATCCTTCATGCGCCCCATCTCTCCGGTGAGTTTCCTGACATCCTCGGTGAGCTGGTCCACCCGCTGGGTAAGCTGATCCATTCGCTGGGTGAGCTGATCCATTCTTTCCGTAAGCTGATCCACCCGCTGAGTGAGCTGGTCCACCCTCTGGGTGAGTTTCCTGACATCCTCGGTAAGCTGGTCCACCCGCTGGGTAAGCTGGTCCATCCTCTGGGTGAGCTGGTCCACCCTTTGAGTGAGCTGGTCCATCCTTTGGGTGAGTTGGTCCACCCGCTGGGTGAGTTGGTCCACCCGTTCGGTAAGCTGGTCCATCCGCTGAGTGAGTTGATCCACTCGTTGGGTGAGCTGATCCATCCTCTGAGTCAGCTGATCCACCCGCTGAGTGAGCTGGCCCATCCTCTGGGTGAGTAGGTTAAGGTTTTCGCCCTGTTGTCGGACGATCTCTTTTAACTCGTTAAATTCTACTTTGGTTACGGTCTGGGCCAGATTTTCGTAGATTTCGGAGAGGGCCTTAAGTAACTTTAAGGCCGCCTCTTCTCCGAAACTGGCCCGAAAGTCTTCGAAGTATTTGAAGGGATTGAACATATCTCCAAAATATCCACCGTAAAAACAAAAATCAAGCCCGCTACCGCCTCCGGAAAGGATGACTCCTCTCGCATTGACTCTCCCGGAAAAACGATATAAAAAAAGACCAAATGTATCGAGAAAGCCAAAAATTAGAGGACCTGAAAGCCAATTTTTTATTCAAGGAGGAACTTTCGGCAGAAGAAGTAAAGTCTCTGGCCCGTCAATGGCAGGAGGAATATGGCCCGCAAGCCCTGGAGCGTTGTATCCAGGCCTGCCACCGCTGGGCCAGGCAATCTCTGGCGGAAAACCGCCAGAGAAGTGAGTATCTGGAGCGTATAGTTCCTCTTTACTTTCTTCTTTATCAGACCGTTTTGCTTTCCCGCCATGCTTCCAGCCGGGAGGAATTTTTGCAGGGGCTGGCCCGACTCCTTTTTCAGTCCCCGGGGATTCGGGCGATTCTGATAAAACTGGAGGACCAGACCCTGGCCTATCCGGAGGAAGCCTCCTCCCTGGCCTATAGATTTCCGTCCCGGTACCTCAACGATCCGGAATGGACGTGTCAGGCGCGCATCCTTTCCCCGGGGGAACTTCCGGAACCCTTTCCCCTGCAGTCCGGTCCGCTGGGGGTGGCTAAATGGATCCTTCTTCCCCTGATGCTGCGGGGCTGGGTCTCCGGAATACTCCTGGTAGGGACTTCGCAGAAGGTCTTTTCGGACTGGGAAAGGGTCCTTCTCCTGGAGGATCTTCCCGAGCAGATCAACGCCTCCCTGGAAATCATCCAGGAAAAGAAGCTGGAGGAGGGGCCCCTCTTTGATCCGCTTACCGGTTTACCGCTTGAGGGTTATTTCCTGGTGCTCACCGAACAGAGGCTTCGGGAGGCCCGGTCGCGGGGTCAGCGTCTCCTCATGCTGGCCATAGGGGTGGATCGCATGGTCCACGTGAATCAGGCCTTCGGTTTTCGCACCGGAGATGAATTGTTGCGTATCCTGGCCGAAAGGCTGAAGAACTTTGCGGATTCCTCCGGAGAGATGGCCCGGGGAAGGAGCGAGACCTTCTATCTCCTGGTTCCCGAGCCCCCGGATCTCTCGGATTATCTGGAAAGGCTTAAGGGGGCTTTAAGCGGTCCGGTGGATCTGGGGAGGTTCCTCCTGGAGGTTACCCTTTCCATAGGTGTGGCCCGCTTCCCTCAGGATGCCCCTTCTCCCGGAGCCCTTCTCCGCCGGGCCCGCACCGCCCTTCACGAAGCCAAACGGCTGGGCGGAAACCGGGTCGCGTTCTTTTCCGAGGATCTCCATCGCCGGGCCCGCACCTTCCTTACCCTCCTGCCTCGCCTCCGGAAGGCCCTGCGCCACAAGGAATTTGTGGTCTTCTGTCAGCCGCGCCTGGATCTGCGAGAGGGACGGATCTGCGGGGGAGAGATTCTGGTGCGCTGGCAGGATCCCGAACGCGGGCTGATACCGCCCGGGGAATTCATCTGGGTCCTCGAGGAATCCGGGCTCATCAGCGAACTGGGGCTCTGGGTGGCGGAGGAAACCTGTCGCATCCTCCTTGACCTCCCCCGGGAGATGTTTGTGGCCCTGAACCTCTCCTTTAATGTCTCTCCTCGACAGCTCTGGGGAGCCAATTTCGTTCCCCGTTTTCTGGATATCCTGCGAAGGTACCGGCTTTGCCCCACCCGCATCAAGATCGAGATCACCGAAAGCATTTTCATCGAGCACACCGAGGAAATCACCGAGGAACTGCGGAAGATTGCTCGGGCCGGGGTCAAAGTGGTTCTCGATGACTTCGGCACCGGATATTCCTCGCTCCATTATCTCTCCCGCCTTCCGGTCCACGATATCAAGATAGATCAATCCTTTGTTCAGGGGCTGCCGCATTCGGAGAGTCATCTGGAGATCGTGAAGGCCATCATCGCCCTGGCTCGGGCCCTGGGAAAGAGGGTGGTCGCCGAGGGAGTGGAGACGGTGGAACAACTTCGTTGTCTGCAACGGCTGGGGGTGGACGAGGTCCAGGGTTTCCTTTTCTCCCCACCGGTCCCCTGGGAGAGGTTCCGCCAGTGGCTGGACGTTTTCCCCGAGGAATGGAAGACCTATCTTCAGGCCTCTTCCCGCGAAGTTGAAGATCAGGGTAATCTCTGTTAAGTCTTCCTCGTACGTTCCGTAAAGGGGTCTTCCCAAGCCCGAAAGGAGGAATCTATGAGGATCCTGGTGACCGGGGGGGCCGGTTACATCGGTTCGCATGTGGTGAAACTACTGGGAGAGAGGGGGTATGAGGTTATCACCTACGATAACCTTTCCACCGGACACGAATGGGCGGTGCTTTACGGAAAACTGATCCGGGCGGATCTGGGCGATCGGGAAACCCTGCGTAAGGTGTTTCGGGAGTTTCGTCCCCAGGCGGTCATGCATTTTGCGGCTCATATCGTGGTCCCGGAAAGCGTGAGAGATCCCCTCAAATATTATCGGAACAACGTAGTACATACCCTTCAGCTCCTGGAGACCATGGAGGAATTCGGGGTAAAGGATTTTATTTTTTCTTCCTCCGCTGCGGTTTACGGGATTCCGGAAAAGATTCCGGTTCCGGAAACCGCTCCCTTAAAACCCATCAACCCTTACGGAGAAACCAAGGCCACGGTAGAGAGGATCCTGAGGGATCTAAGCCGGGCAGGAACGGGCTTTCGATACGTGTCCCTGCGATATTTCAATGTGGCCGGAGCCGACCCGGAAGGTCGCATAGGTTTTGCCTATCCCGATCCCACCCATCTCATCATCCGGGCGGTGAAGACCGCCAAGGGGGAACTGGAAAGGCTGGAGATCTTCGGAACGGATTATCCCACCCCGGACGGAACCTGTATCCGCGATTTTATTCACGTAACGGATCTGGCTGAGGCCCACCTTCTGGCCTTGCAGTATCTTCTGGAGACCGAAAAAAGCGAGATCTTCAACTGCGGTTACGGACACGGATACTCGGTGCTGGAGGTGATTCGGGCGGTGAAAAAGGTAACCGGTCGGGATTTCCCGGTGGTCGAGGCTCCCAGGCGCCCCGGGGATCCCCCGGTGCTGGTGGCCGAGAACCGTAAGATTCGGGAAAGACTGGGCTGGCGCCCGCGCTACGACGATCTGGAGTTTATCGTGAGGACCGCCTGGGAATGGGAAAAAAGGACCTAGGGATGCTCGCGGGCCTTGCGGTTCAGACCGTAAGCCCAGGCCAGGATGACGGCCACCGCCTCGTAAAGTTCCGGGGGGATTTCGGCCTCTATCTCCAGGCGGAAGAGTTCCCGGATCAGTTCGTGATCTTCGCGAATGGGAATGCCGTGCTGGCGGGCCAGTTCCAGGATGAGTTCCGCCAGATATCCCTGCCCTTTGGCCACCACCCGGGGGGCCCGGTCCTTTTCGGGTTCGTACTTCAGGGCTACGGCCTTTTTCTTCTCTCTCCCTGGCATGAAGACCAAACCGGCTTATCTTTATGTTAGACTTTTTCGGTGATTTAGGCTATTTAATTAAATAACGTTTTCGGAGGGAGGTGGCGAATGAAACTCACACTTTCGGTTATTAAGGCAGACATTGGAGGTTTTGTAGGACATTCTACCACCCATCCCGAGGTGGTGGCCAAAGTAAGGGAGGTGGCTGAAGCCGGAAAGGAAAAGGGGACCATCCTGGATTGTTCGGTGATCACCTGCGGTGACGACATCGCTATGGTGATGACCCATACCCATGGAGTGGATGCGGAGCGGGTGCATAAGCTGGCCTGGGATGCCTTTATCGCCGGAACGGAGGTGGCCAAAAGCCTTAAGCTTTACGGAGCCGGACAGGACCTTCTTTCCGATGCCTTTTCCGGCAATGTAAAAGGGATGGGGCCCGGAGTGGCGGAGATGGAGTTTGAAGAACGCAAAAGCGAGCCGGTGATCGTCTTTTTTGCGGATAAAACCGCTCCCAGCGCCTGGAATCTTCCCCTGTACGAGATGTTTGCCGATCCCATGAATACCGCCGGTCTGGTGATTGATCCGTCCATGCACGATGGTTTTACCTTTGAGGTCATGGATGTGTATTCGGGAAAGGCCATTCTTCTCAAGACCCCGGCCGAACTTTACGATCTGCTGGTCTTTATCGGAGCCACCAGTCGTTATGTGGTAAGAGCGGTTTACCGTAATTCCGACGGTGAGATCGCCGCTGCGGCCTCCACCCAGAAACTTTCCCTCATGGCCGGTCGTTACGTGGGGAAGGACGATCCGGTGCTTATCGTGAGGGCGCAGAGCGGTTTCCCCGCGGTGGGAGAGATCCTGGAACCCTTCGGGCGTCCCTGGCTGGTGGAAGGGTGGATGCGGGGGTCTCATACCGGTCCGCTCATGCCGGTATCCTTTGCTCAGGCCAAGCCCACCCGCTTTGATGGCCCGCCCCGGGTCATCGCGGCGGGGTATCAGATCTGCGAGGGCCGACTCATCGGGCCGAACGATCTCTTTGATGATCCGGCCTTTGATGTGGCCCGGGAACGGGCGGCGCATCTGGCTAACTTCCTGCGGCGTCAGGGGATCTTCGAACCCCATCGTCTGCCTCCGGAGGAGATGGAATACACCACCCTTCCCAAGGTGCTGGAAAAGCTTAAGGATCGCTTTAAGGACGTGGGCGAACCCGAGGCCAAGGCCCCGGGTTCCGGGGAAGGCGAGGTCCACGAATAATATTTTCCGGTCTAGAATCGGCTCCGGGGGATTTCGCCTCAGGGGGGTCCCCCGGAGGAAAGAGGGTTCAGGGATTCCAGCTCTTAAGATGGCGGAGAAAGGAGTGATCCTTGCGAAACGTGCCGGAATTCAGGCTCTATAACACCCTTACCCGCAGCAAGGAGGTCTTTGAGCCGCTTTCACCCCCCAGGGTCAATATGTACGTTTGCGGTATTACCGCTTACGATGAGGCTCACCTGGGGCATGCTCGGGCGGCGGTGGTGTTCGATGTCCTTTATCGTTTCCTGAGGTATCTGGGTTACCGGGTGGTATATGTTCGTAACTATACCGACATAGATGACAAGATCATCAATCGGGCGCTCAGGGAGGGCCGTTCCTGGCAGGAGATTGCCGAACAGTACATCCGGGAATATCAGGAGGAAATGGCGGCCCTGGGGGTGTTAAAGCCCACTCATGAACCCAGGGCCACCGAACATATCCCGGAGATGATCGCCCTGGTGGAAAGATTACTGGCCCGGGGGGTGGCCTACGTGGTGGACGGAGAGGTTTACTTTGCCGTGGAGAAGTTCCCCGGCTACGGTAAGCTTTCCGGTCGCCGGCCGGAAGACATGCTGGCCGGGGCGCGGGTGGAGGTTTCGGAGAAGAAACGCAATCCGCTGGATTTCGCCCTGTGGAAGGCGGCCAAGCCCGGCGAGCCCTTCTGGGATAGCCCCTGGGGCCCGGGGCGTCCGGGCTGGCATCTGGAATGTTCAGCCATGAGTCTCAAATACTGCGGGGAGACCCTGGATATTCACGGCGGAGGCCTGGACCTCATCTTTCCCCATCACGAAAACGAGATCGCCCAGAGCGAAGCCGCCACCGGAAAACCCTTTGTGCGCTACTTTGTGCACAACGGCCTTATCACCGTAAACGGGGAAAAGATGGCCAAGAGCCTGGGCAACTATGTAAGTGTTAAGGAGTTGCTTTCCCGTTACCATCCCGAGACCATCCGGTTGTTCCTGCTCACCAAGCACTATCGCAGTCCTCTGGATTATACCGAACAGGCCATAAAGGAGGCCGAAAAGGCCCTTTACGGTCTTTACGGGAGCCTTTATTTTCTTCAGAGGATAAAATCCGTCCGGGAAGGGGAATTACGTAAAGGGGGAAGACGCCTGGCCCAGGCGCTAGAGACCTTTCAGCAACGCTTTGTCGCCGCCCTGGCCGACGATCTCAATACCGCGGTGGCGCTGGGAGAGGTGTTCAACCTTCTCTCCGAGGTGAATCGTTTTCTCCCCGCAGCCCGAGAGGCTACCTCAGCCGAGGCCCAGCTGGCCACGGAGGTGCTTAGAGTTATAAAAGATCTTCCCGGGGCCCTCCTCGGAGTGGGAGGAGCGGATCCCGAAAGCTTTATTCAGGGGGAGAGGGAGCGGAAATTGGCCCGCAGGGGGCTTTCCCGCCGGGAGGTAGAGGAAAGGCTCCAGGCCCGGGAGGAAGCCAGAAAGGCTCGCGATTTTGCCCGGGCCGATGCCCTGCGCGAGGAACTATTGCGTCTGGGAGTGGAGGTGCGGGACACCCCCTGGGGACCCTTCTGGATGGTGGAGGCATGAAGGTACCCTGGTTCGATCTCGCCGCCATAGCCATTTTGCTGTGGTTTGTGATTCGCACCGCCTGGATCGGTTTTTTCCGGGGGCTTTCCTCCCTGGCCGGTTTGATCCTGGGGTTTATCTATGCCGGAAATCTGGCCCCCAGGGTCCGAGACATCCTGGCTCCGTGGTTTAAGGGGTATCCCTGGCTGGAGGCCGTAAGCTGGATCCTCGGCTTCCTCATCATCTTCCTGGGGATGTTCATCCTGGCCGAGATCCTTACCCGGATCTTCGAGTCGGCCCATCTCTCCGGGTTGAATCGCCTGCTGGGAGCCCTGCTGGGATTGGTCAAGGCCTGCGTGTTTCTTTCGGTGCTTCTCTTCTTCCTGGTGAGTTTCTATCCCCGCACCTCGGAGATAATAAAGAATTCCCGGGTGATGCCTCTGGTGTTGCGGACCACCCGGATCCTTATCGAACTGGTCCCGCCGGAACTCAAACACCGTTTCAATTATCACTGGCGTCGGTATTTCGGCCCCTCGGGAAAGGCGATCTGAGATGTCCTCCGCCGGAAAGGCCCTGGAGAAATTACTGGAGATCGTGGAACGCCTGCGCGGTCCGGACGGTTGTCCCTGGGATCGTAAACAGACCCCGGAGACCCTCCGGAAGTATCTGGTGGAGGAGGCCTACGAGGCCTATGAGGCCATCGGCGAGGGGGAGGCCGCCGAGGTCCAGGAGGAGCTGGGGGACCTTCTCTTTTTGATCCTGATGATCGCCTATATCTATCAGGAAAGGCAACTTTTTACCGTGTCGGAAATGCTCGAGCTCTGTGCCCAGAAGATGATCCGCCGGCATCCGCACGTTTTCGGAGAGGAAAAAGCGGCCAGCGCCGAGGAAGTGGTGGCCAGATGGCAAAGGATCAAAGAGAAGGAAAAGAAGGAAACGGAGAGCGCGATCCTGGGAAATCTTCCCCGCAGTCTTCCGGCCTTACAGCTGGCCTACCGGCTGGGGGAAAGGGCCTCCAGGGTGGGCTTCGACTGGAACCGACCCGAGGAGGTCTTTCCCAAGTTGCGCGAGGAATGGGAGGAACTGGAAGCCTCCCTGCGTTCCGGTTCGCGGGAGGATCTGGAGGAGGAGATCGGGGATCTACTTTTCACCCTGGCCAACCTTTCCCGGAAACTGGGAGTAAATCCCGAGGAGGCCCTCAAGCGCAGCCTGGAAAAATTTCGGAGGCGCTTTACAGCCATGGAAAAATTCTTTCGGTCCCGGGGAAAGGATCTCCGGGAGGTCTCCCTCGAGGAAATGGACCGGGTATGGGAGGAGATCAAGACAGGGGAATGAATCCGGTCATCGAACTGGAAAAGGTAAGTTTTGCCTACGAGGAGGAACCGGTTCTTGAGGAAGTCTCCCTCCGCATCTATCCGGGGGATTTTTGTGCCCTCATCGGCCCTAACGGTTCCGGAAAATCCACTCTGCTCAAGATCGTGGTAGGGCTTCTTCAACCTCAGTCCGGCCGGGTGCGTCTTTTCGGGGAGGATCTTTCCTCCTTTCGGCAATGGTGGCGGATAGGTTACGTTCCCCAGAAGGTTACCGCCCTGGTGGACCGGGCGCTTCCCCTCACGGTGTATGAGACCGTGGCCCTGGGACTGCTTAACAAACCCGTGGGGAAGTCCGAACAGGCACAACGTATTGCCGAGGCCCTGGAGACGGTAGGGCTTCCCGGGGCTTCGGGGAGACTCCTGCGCGAACTCTCCGGTGGTCAGCAGCAAAGGGTCTTTCTGGCCCGGGCCCTGGTGGGAGAACCCGAGGTCCTTCTTCTGGATGAACCCACCACCGGGGTGGATTTTGCGGCGCAGGAAAAATTTTATGATCTGCTGGGGGAGCTTAATCGCCGGGGGCTTACCATCCTCATCGTAACCCACGACATCGCCATGGTGGATCGACACGTAAAACAGGTGGCCTGTCTCAACCGGCGTCTGGTCTTCCACGGCGAACACAGCGAATTTTGCCGGCACCCGGAGATATGCGGTTTCTTTTCCGGGGGCCATCATATCCTCGGACACTGTCACTGATGGACTTAAAGATTTACATCCTCTTCTGGCAGGCCTTTCTGGCTGGTCTGGCCCTGGGAGCAGCCTCCGGGCCGGTGGGGGTATTCCTGATCCTGCGGAGGGACAGTCTCCTTCCTCATGCCCTTACCCATGTAGCCTTTACCGGCGTGGCGCTGGGGTTTCTCCTGCACGGCGCTCCGTTGCCCCTGACCCTGCTGGTAACCGTGCTTGCGGCTTTTGCGGTCATGCATATCCGGGAAAAGGCCGGCATTTACGAGGATACCGCGGTGGGCATTCTGGCCGGCCTGGGACTGGCCCTGGCCGTGGTTCTGGCCTCCCTGGCCCGCAGTTACGACGTGAGACTTCTCACCTATCTTTTCGGCAACATCCTGGTGATTACCCCGGAGGAAGCCTTTCTGGCCCTGGGTCTGGCGCTTCTGATTCTCCTTACCCTGGCCCGTTTCTGGGAGGCCCTGCTCTTTGTTTCCTTTGACGAGGAATCGGCCCGGGCCTCGGGTCTGCGGGTAAAGCTTTTGAAACTCCTGCTGGCCCTGTTGACCGCCCTTCTGGTGGTGATCGGTATGCGCCTGATCGGTCTTCTTCTGATCTCGGCCCTGATGGTTATCCCCGGGGCCGCGGCCCTGGAGGTGGCCCGCAGTTTTCGCCAGTCCCTGTGGTTTTCGGCCCTGTTCGGGACCCTTTCCGTGGCCGGAGGGCTCGTCCTCTCCGTGCTGCTCGATCTTCCGCCCTCCGGGGCCATCGTGCTCTTTTCCGGGTTCATCTTCCTGGGAGGTTTTTTGGTGCGCAGGACCGTGGTGTGATAAAATAAACGCCCGTCATGGAGCTGATAGATACCCACGCCCATTTAAATCTGGGAACGAATTATCGGGATCTGCCCGAGGTGCTGAAGCGGGCCCGGGAGGCAGGGGTTCGGGCCATTGTGGTGGTGGGGATAGATCTTAAGACCTCGCGAAAGGCCCTGGAACTGGCCCGGGATCATCCGCATTATCTCTATCCGGCGGTGGGGGTGCATCCCCACGAGGTAAAGAAACTCACCGAGGAGGATTATAAGGAACTGGAGAGCCTGGCCGGCCGGGCCGTGGCCCTGGGAGAAATAGGTCTGGACTGGGTCAAGGAATATTCTCCCCGGAAGGAACAGATGGAACACTTGGAGAGGCAACTGGATCTGGCCCGGCGCCTGGGGCTTCCGGTAATCCTTCACGTGCGCGAGGCCTATGCCGAGGCCCTGGAAATACTCAGGAAGTACGCTCCTCATCCCATGGTGTTCCACTGTTTTGCCGGAGGGCTGAAGGAGGCCCGAAAGGTGCTGGATCTGGGAGGATTCCTTTCCGTAACCGGGATCGTGACCTTTCCCAAGGCGGAGAATATCCGGGAGGTGGTGCGGTATGTCCCCCTGGAATCCCTGATGCTTGAGACCGACTGTCCGTTTCTCAGCCCGGTTCCCTTCCGGGGGAAACGTAACGAACCGGCCTATGTGCGATATATATGCGCACGGGTGGCGGAGATTAAAGGGGTCCCGGTGGAGGAATGTGCATGGCAAACCACTCTCACCGCCCGGCGCTTTTTCGGAATCTAGTACCCCTGGTTCTGGCCTCGGGAAGCCCCCGGAGGCGGGATCTCCTCGCCGCGCTGGGGCTTTCCTTTGAGGTGGTGCCGGCCGGGATCTCGGAGGAGATATCCGGGGAGACCTCAGCCCTTCGAACGGTAACGGAGCTGTCCCGGCGCAAGGCCCGGGCGGTGGCCGAAAGGTTCCCGGAAAGGGCCATCCTGGCCGCGGATACGGTGGTGGTGTGTGAGGGACGAATCCTGGGCAAACCCCGTCATCTTGCCCAGGCCCGGGAAATGCTGTCCCTGCTTTCGGGTCGCTGGCACGAGGTCTATACCGGTGTGGCCCTGCGTTACCGGGAAAGGGAGGATGTCTTTTTCACCTGCACCCGGGTCCGGTTTCGCAACCTCTCCCCGGAGGAAATAGAGGCCTACCTGGCTACCGGTGAACCCCTGGGCAAGGCCGGGGCTTACGCCATCCAGGGTCTGGCCTCGGCCTTGGTGGTGGAGGTGCAGGGGTCGGTAACCGGGGTGATCGGGCTTCCCCTGGCCGAAACGGTGGAACTTCTCCTGCAAAGGGGGATTATTGCCCCGGGTTCCGGATAAGGGGTATATTGAAAACATGCCCGGTCCCTCCCGAGGCCGAGGATTGCTGGCCGATATAAATGTCACCCCCCTGGTGGATGTAATGCTGGTGTTGCTCATCATCTTCATGATTACCGCCCCCCTTCTCACCACCGGACTGCGGGTGGATCTTCCCGAGACCCGAGCCGGAGAGGTACGTTCCCCGGGGAAACCCCTGATAATAACCATTACCAGGGAGGGTAAGATCCTGGTAGGGCGTGAGGCCCTGAGCCTGTCCCGTCTTTCGCGCTGGCTCTCCGAGGCCCGGGCCGCAGGGCTGGTACAGGAGGTCCAGGTGCGGGCCGATCGGAGGGTCCCCTACGGGGTGGTGGCCCGGGTCCTGGGCGAACTCTCCGGGGCCGGAATTACTAAGGTGGCTCTGATTACCCAGCCTCTATCCAATGAAGGCCCTTAAACCGTATCTGGGGTTAAGTCTGCTCCTGCACTTTCTTCTGGCCGGCATGTTCTGGCTGGAATGGCCTTCCCCCAAGGCCTACCCCACGGTGGAAGTGCGGCTGGTTTCCCTGAAGACCCGGGTCTCCGCGCCCTCCCCTCGACCGGCCTCCCCGCCTCCTCCC
>WGAR01000095.1 GCA_015494725.1 Thermodesulfobacteriaceae bacterium
CTGAAAAGGGATCATCCCCGGCTCCAGGGGGTGGTGGTAAAGGCCCCGGGTCTCGAGGACAGCCCCCTGTGGGAGATGGTTCCCCGGGAGCTCAAGACCCTCTCGGGCTACCAGTACGAGGCCCTAAGATACGCAGAGGCCGCCCTTGTAGCCTCGGGAACGATAACCCTGGAGGCGGCCCTTCTCGAAACCCCCATGGTGGCCGCCTATCGCCTCTCCCGCCCGGCCTATCTTCTGGCCCGGCTTCTGGTAAAGGTTCCCTATATCACCCTGCCCAATCTCATTCTGGGAGAAAGGGTGGTGCCGGAACTCATTCAGGATCAGGTCCAGCCGGAAAACCTGGCCCAGGCCCTGCGGCCCTATCTTTTCGAAACCCGCATCCGGGAGGAAACCCGTCGTCAACTGGCCCGGGTGAAACAGCTCCTGGGAGGTCCGGGGGCCTCCTGGCGGGTGGCGGAACAGCTGGTGCAGTTCTACCACTCTATTTCACCACCAGAACCTCCACCGACTTAGGCTTGCGCAGGACATTGATCACCACGTCCTTTTCGTGACGCAGGCATTCCAGGTCCACGGTGTGTTCCCCCACCCGCAGACCCTTGAGATGGACCCGGGAAAGGAAGGCCGGAAGCCGGGGACGCAGGAAGGCCACCCCCTTTCCGGTGAACTTGAGTCCCAGGGAGGCTGCAAGGAGCATGAACACCGCTCCGGAAGCCCAGGCCTGGGGGCTGCAGGCCACCGGATAGTGGACCGGGCCCTCTCCGTAATGACGGGTAAAACCGCAAAAAAGTTCGGGCAGGCGGGCGTGAGGGAAATAATGGCTGGCCTCGAAAAGGGCCTGGAACAGACGCTCCAGGTGCCCCTTGAAACCGTAATGGGCCAGCCCCTGGGCTATGAGGGCGTTGTCGTGAGGCCAGACCGAACCGTTATGGTAAGAAACCGGGTTATAGAAGATCTCCCTCTTGGAGAGGGTGCGGATGCCCCATCCGGAAAAGAGATCGGTCCGGAAAAGTTCTTCGGTCAGGCGCACGGCTTCGGGTTCCTTGAGGACCTCGGCGAAGAGGAGATGGCCGGGATTGGAGGTGCGCACCAGGCAGGGTTTTTTGCGTCCATCCAGGGCCAGGGCCGGAAAATCCGCCCCGGAGGGCCAGAACAGACGGTGAATCTTCTCCTGCACCGCTTCGGCCCGGGAGAGGAAGGTCAGCACCAGATCGTGCTTGCCCAGGGCCCGGGCCAGACGGGCCATCTCCAGATAGGCCCGGTAAAGATATCCCTGCACCTCCACCAGCGCGATGGGCGGCTGGGGAAAACTTCCGTCCCGATGGAAGACGCTGTCGTGGGAGTCTTTCCAGCCCTTATTGATCAACCCCTCCCTAGAGGGTTGATATTCCAGCAGTCCGTCCCCATCCGGGTCCCCATGGGTCTCCATCCAGTGAAGGGCCAGCTCCAGGTGAGGCCAGAGTCGCTTCAGGAATTCCGTATCCTGGGTCCTTTCGTAATAGGCCCCGGCCAGGATCACAAAGAGCGGGGTGGCATCCACGGTTCCGTAATACCGGGCAAAGGGAATCTCTCCGGTGGCGGCCATCTCCCCGAAACGCATCTCGTGAAGGATCTTCCCCGGCTCGGCATCCCTTGCGGGGTCTTCCTCCGTGGCCTGGGTCCGGGCCAGGACTTCCAGCACCCCCCGGGCGATCTCCGGATTGAACCAGAGGGTCTGGAGGGCCACAATGAGGCCGTCCCTCCCGAAGATGGTGTTAAACCAGGGTATCCCGGCATAGGGATAGAGACCGTAAGGGGTGCGGGTGAGCATCATGAAAAGATCGTTTTCCGAACGCTCAAACCAGCGATTGAAGTGTTCATTGGAACTTTCCACCCGGACGCTGGACCGCAAAAGCTCCTTGCGTTCCTCCCGTCGCAGGAAAAGGGCCGAACCGAAGCTTCGCTCCGGTCTATCTTCCCCCTGAAGGCAGCGTACCACCACCGCCAGATTTACCTTTTCCTTGGGGGGCAGGGACAGGAAAAACCGGGCCTCCTCCGGGCTCAGGGCCGAGGGTGGAGTGGAGAAAAGGATCTCCGTGGTTCGCAATTTTCCATCCAGCCCCTGGTAGGAAATACGCACCCGATCCTCCTCCACCACCGGGGGAAGGATATGGCCTCTGCGATGGCGTCTGACGCCCCGGACCTCGAAGATATCCACAAAGTCGGCTCGAAAACGGATCACCACCGGGATCCGGAGTTCGGAAAAGGCGTAGTTGGTAAAGACCAGTTCCTCGTAATAATCCCCCTGATAGAGGAGTTTGAGCCGCCGGAGATGCAGGGACCCTCGGGGAAGAAAGGTCTCGCCCACGAAGAGATCCGGATTGGTAAGATGCACCTGAATGAGGATGCCGTCCGGGGAAAGGGAGGAGCCCAGGAAGAAGGGCTTGGTTTCGCAGCAGAAGAGCTCCCAGCGCGAGAGATGGCGGGTTCCGCGGTGGTAAAGGCCCTGTTCGCCCAGTCCCTCGGGGACAATATCCCCTTCGGCCCCGAAGAGGGCGAAGGTATCCCCGTGTTTGAAGGTAAGGGTACGGGGTGAAAGCCCCGGGCTGGTGGCCAGGATGTAGAACTTCAGGCCGCCTTCTTCCACAGGGGTACCTCCTCGGCCAGCAGGCTCCGGTAAAGCTCCAGATACTCCCGGGCCATCCGTTCGGCGGTGAAGCGTTCCTCAAACACCCGGCGACACTCGGACCGGGGCAATCGGGCCACCGCCTCCACCGCAGCCTCGGCCTCCTCCATGCTCTCCACAATGAAGCCGTTCCTTCCGGGTTCGATGATCTCCGGCACCGAACCACAGCGCCAGGCGATGACCGGGGTTCCGCAGGCGTTGGCCTCGATCATCACCAGTCCGAAGGGCTCCGGCCAGTCGATGAGCATAAGCAGAGCCAGGGCCCCGGAAAGAAACGCCTGTTTCTCCCGGTCGGAGATCTCGCCGATGAATTCCACCCAGGGGCTCTTCAACCGGGGCCGGATCACCGTTTCGAAATATTCCCGATCCGCACGATCCACCTTGGCGGCCATAAGAAGCTTTATCCCCACCCGCTCGGCCAGCTCGATGGCCCGATCCGGCCGTTTCTCCGGGGAGATCCGCCCCAGAAAGGCCAGATACTTTCCGGGCTCGTAGGAAGGACGGTAAAGGTCCCGCGGGAGCCCGTGATAGACATTTCCCACCCAGTTAAGGAAGGGAAGTGGCCTTCTCTGTGCGTAAGAAATGGAGACGAAAGGGGCCTCCCGGAACTCCTTGTAAAAAGGATACATCTCCGGAAGATCCAGGCGCCCGTGCAGCGTGGTCAGATGGGGAACCCGCATCCTTCGCATCAGGGGCAGGTGCAGATAATCGATATGGAAGTGGATGACCTCGAATTCGTTTATCCGCTGAAGCACCCGCTCCACCATCAGGACATGGGGGGCCAGGGGGTCCTTCACCCCGCACAATCGCAGGGCCTGCGGGGCACAGGGAACCAGCCGGGCCGAGGTCTGCGAATCCGCGCTGGCAAAAAGGGTCACCTCGTGTCCCTGACGCACCAGTTCCTCGGTAAGCCAGAAGACCACCCTCTCGGTCCCCCCGTAAAGCTTGGGAGGTACGGCCTCATAAAGCGGTGCCACCTGAGCGATACGCATGGCCCTCACCCCCTTTTCCAGCTGGTTTGAACTCTCCCCCTCCGGCTCAGCTTAGAGAATAAGTACGGTTCCATCCAAAAAATAAGCAGAAATCGTAGCTTAGGAAGGGGATCCGGGCAGAAGCCCGGAAAGCCAGGTAAGGGTCTGGCGGGAAAAACGCACCAGCAGGGACAGGGCCAGCAGGGGTACCGGTCCGGAAAAAGGGGGGATCTTGACCAGATCCTTTTCGGTGGTGATGAGGGCCTCGGCTCCCAGGCGATGGGCCCTCTCCGCCAGTTTCTGGATTTCCCCGGCCCGGTAACGATGGTGATCCGGGAAAACGGCCAGATGGAGGAGCTGAAAGCCTCTTTCAAGAAGGGTCTTACGGAAATTTTCGGGATCTCCCAGACCGCAGAAGGCCACCACCCGTCGGGGGCGGGGACCGAGATAAGGCTGAAACCCGGAGGGACCCAGATGGACCAGGGGGCCGGGCTCAAAGGGGACCAGATGCACGGGGAGTCCATAGTCCCGGAAACGCCGGGCCAGGGCCCGGGCCCTTTCCGGGGCAAGATTGACCCGGGTGATGAACACGGCCTGGGCCCGTTTCAGGGCCTCCACCGGCTCCCGGAGTTCCCCGGCCGGAAAGAGTCTTTCCCGAAAGGGGTCTTTCAGGGCCGAGACCACCAGAAAATAAAAATCGGCCCGAACACGCAGATGCTGAAAGGCATCGTCAAAGAGCAAAAGATCCGGCGAGAAGCGGCGCCGGGCCATCTCGGCGGCACGGACTCGATCGCGCCCCACCACCACCGGAACCCCGCGAAGCCTTAACCCGTAAAGGTAGGCCTCCTCTCCGCAGGTGTCGGGCGAAACCAGGGGCCCTTTCCCCTCGGAGACCACCAGCGGCGCCCGGACCCGCCCTCCGTACCCCCTGAGGATCACCACCGGCGAAAAACCCAGGGCCTGGAAGAATTCGGCCAGGGTAAGGGTGAGAGGAGTCTTGCCCTCCCCTCCCAGGGAAAGGTTCCCGATGGCAATGGAGGGGACCCCGGGGTGGGTACGGGAAAGAAGTCCGTACCTGTAGAGGGAAAAACGCAGCCTTACCCCGGCTCCGTAGAGGAGGGACAGGGGCCACAGGGCGGGACGTGCCCGCATCCAGAACGACACCAGAAACCGCGGGATCATCGGAGAGAGGGCCCCAGAATGGGGGAGAGGATTTCCCGGGCCTTCCTCAGGGCCTGAGCCGCCAGTTGCCGGGCCTCCTCTTCCCCGGCCTGTTCCAGGCGTTCCCAGCCCCGGCGGAAAAAATCGACCACTTCGGGTTCGGCGGCCTGTTTCAGGGCCTCCCACAGATGCGGGGGCTCGGGCTTTTCCCTGGGGGCCTCCACCTGGGAAAGCGCCCAGATGGCCTTCCCCGCCAGGACAAAGGCCTCCCGAAAATGCCCCCGGCGATATTCCTCCTCGGCATAACGCAGATAGGTGCGGGCCCTTATAAAATAAGGCATCCTAAGGGTCTAATCGCCCTGTTCCGAATTCTCCCGCAGGCGGCGATAGAAGTGCTCGGTCATGATCTCGTCGGCCTTCTCGCAGATCTCCCACAGGAGATCGATCATCTCCAGCATCTCCGCCTGACCGTCCGGGGGCCGCATTTCAAAATCCTCCAGAAAGGCCCCGGATTCCAGATATTCCTTGAACTCTCGTAAACGCTTCAAGGTCAGCATCAGCTCACCCTCTCCACGTAGCTTCCGGTCCGGGTATCCACCCGGATGACGTCACCCTCGTTCACAAAAAGCGGCACCTGCACCACCGCCCCGGTCTCCAGTTTGGCCGGCTTGGACCCTCCGGAGACCGTATCTCCCCGCACTCCGGGTTCGGTTTCCACCACCCGGAGCTCCACGGTCTTGGGAAGCTCCACCCCGATGGGCTTGCCCCGGTAATAAAGTACATAGACGTTGATATTTTCCTGAAGAAACTTCCAGGCCTCTCCCAGCTGATCCTTGTCCAGATAGACCTGGTCGTAGTCCTCAAGATCCATAAAAACGTAACGATCTCCCTCCCGGTAAAGGTACTGCATCTCTCTTTCCTCCAGATCCGGGCGTTCAAAGGTGTCGCCGGAGCGAAAATTTACCTCCAGCACCCTCCCGGTAAGGAGATCGCGAAGTTTGGTGCGCACCGTGGCCTGGCCTTTGGCCACCTTGGAATGCTGGTATTCCAGAACTTCGTAGGGTTTACCCTCCCATTCGATCTTGAGTCCGCGCCGGAATTCGGATGTGGAAATACTCATCCCCTTTACCTCCCTTTTCCGAAAATGATGAGACGTTCGTTTTTTTTCACGTATCCGTACTTTTTACGGGCTATTTCCTCGTAAAGGGCGGGATTCTTTTTGAGGGCCTCTATCTTTTCGGCGAGAGCGGCATTTCGGACCTGAAGATCCGCTATCTCGCGCCTCAGGGCCTGGTAGCGCCAGTGGAGATATCCTCCCCACATAAGCCCCAGCCCGAAGAACACCAGCAACAACCAGCGACCCCAGCGGAACCCCTTTCGGAGGTCCCGCCTTCCGGACGAAACCTTACCGGGGACATAGGCTCCGGGATTCATACCCGCCTCTTTTCCCCAAGCTTAAATGAAACCGCCTTTTTCTTCAAGGATCGAATCCCTTTTCCCTCGTATCCGATCACCGGTTCTCCGAAAGGACTTATCTTTTTAAAGATTGATCAATAGTATAAGCAATCGTATATAATAACTCTATTCAGATTCAAAGAGAAAGGAGGTAAAAAACATGAAAGGCAGGTTTTCTCTGGGAACGTTTCTGGGGCTTTCCTTTTTCTCGGCCATCCTTATTCAGGTCCTGGGGATCCTTCTGGTCCTGCACCTTTTCAGCTATCAGAGCCATCTTTCGGTAGCCCTCAACATCTCCGGGCGTCAGCGTATGCTTACCCAGAAGTTGACCAAGGAGATCTTCATCTACGTCAAAAATCCCACTCCGGAGGCCCGGGAACGTTTTCTCAAGACCGCGGAACTCTTTAATCGCAGCCTCTACGCCCTCAGGAACGGATCCAAGGAGATGATGCTGGCCCGGCTCACCGATACCCGGGCCATCCAGAAATGGAAGGAGTGCGAGGAGGTCTGGAAAAAATTCTATTATCACGTACAGGAACTGGCCCGAACCCCGCCCGGAACTCCGGAATTTGAAAGACATCTCACCTACATCCGGGAACACAACCTGGAGGTGCTTCAGAAGGCCCATGCTTTCGTTCTGGCCTTACAGAGCCTTTCCCTGCGCCGAATCCGCTACACGGAAATATTCCTGGGAGCCTTTCTGTTGGTGGCCATAATCGTGGCCTCGGGGTCCTTCCTGCTGGTGAGGCGCTGGTTCTTGGGCCCCTTCGCCCGCTTCGTCTTCGGGTTCGAAAGGATGGCCTCCGGCGATCTGACCGTGGAATTCGAGGAGGCCCCCCGCATCCGGGAGATCCAGATTCTGTCCCTTGCGGCCCGAAGACTGCGAACGGCCTTCGGGGAAGCCTTCGGTACCATCAGAGCGCAGACCGATCTCCAGAAGGCCACCTCCGAAATCATTCAGGAAGCCATCTCCCGGGTGGCGCAGGAAACCACCCGGACCGACGAACTGGCTACCCAGGTGGCAAACATCTCCAAATCGGTTCAGGAAGCCCTGGAACTTACCACCCATTCGGCCCGAGAGTTAAGCCAGGCCATAAACGAAATCAGTGAAAACGTAACCGTAGCCGCACAGGCTTCGGAGGAAGCCCGCAACAAGGCCGAAGCTGCGGATGCAGCCATGAAGGGGCTCAGCGAACGAACCCGGGAGGTGGATGTGGTGGTCCAGACCATTAAAGAGATCACCGAACAGACCAAACTCCTGGCCCTGAATGCCACCATCGAGGCGGCCCGGGCCGGAGAGGCCGGCAAAGGTTTTGCCGTGGTGGCCAACGAGGTCAAGGAACTGGCCAAACAAACCGAGGAAGCCACGGAGCGCATCACCCGGGTCATGGAAAACATCCGCTCCGGGGCCGAGGAAACCGCGGAAGCGGTAACCGAGATCTCCTCCGCGGTGGCGGACCTCAGCGATCGGGCAGCGGCCATCGCCAGCGCGGTGGAGGAACAAACCGCGGTGGTAAACGACCTCACCCACCGCATCGAGGACGTCTCCGGTGAGGCCATAGAGCTCTCCAAGGTCTCCGATGATCTGGCCCATTCCGGTAAGGCCCTGGACGAAGCCGTGTCCCAGGTACAGGCCTCCCTGGAGGCCCTGGACGATACGGTAAAAAGCAGTCACGAGACCATCCAGCTCTTCCGCCTGGGCCAGAAACCGGCGGAACTGTTTACCCTGGATGCAAAGACCCTTCCCAAGGTGGTCCTCCTGGGCCACCGCGGCTGGGCAGCCCGTTTTATCGAGGCCGTGCTCCGAGGCCGGGCTCCGACCGTGGAACGGGACGCACGAAGGTGTCTTCTCGGACAGGCCCTCTCTCACCCCCGATTTTCACCTCTGTTTAGGGAAATAGAAGAAGATCACGCCAGACTCCATAACCTGGTCTCGGAATGGGAACGATATCTTCGAGAGAACCAGCCCGATCCCATGGAACGGATAAACTGGTTCAAAGAGCGTCTGCGTCCCCTGCTGGATCGGGTATGCGGTTACCTCAAAACCAGGGTCTCGGCATAAAAACCTGAGGGGAGGGCAAAAAGTGAAAAGAAGAATTCAATTACTCACCGTGTTCCTATTTTCGATCTGGATGGGGAGTGCCCTGGCTTATACTCTGCATCAGGGACGAAATGTTCTTCGAGTGGACTTCCGGGAAGAAGTCCGCTGGGAATACTGGAATACCTTTGACCAAAAATTTTCCCGGGACAACTTTACCTATGATCGGAGCTATTCCTTTGCCTCCAGTAAGATGCGTCTGGGGATGGGAATTCGTTCCCCACGCGCTGAAGCCTATCTCCAGATTAACTGGACCCAGTTGCTGGGACTTCCGGACCAGGGGGAGTTCGGTCTAGGAACACTTTATTATCAATTTAACGGAAAATTCGGCAACGGCCCGGGCTATGACACCAAAGCCACCCATATCGGCTACGGGGCCCTATCCCAGGCCTGGATCCGTTTTCAACCCCGTAGCTTGAGGGGGTTGAGTCTGACCCTGGGGCGTTTTCTCTACGCCTCGGGGGCCGAGGGGAGTGCACCCCGAAACCCCTCCCTCCGGTGGGTGAAAAAATTCCGGATCTCCCAGCGTATGATCGGTCCCTTTGACTGGTCGCGGGTAGGAAGGGCTTTTGACGGCGCTCTGGCCTCCTACCACCGGCGCTTCTGGACCCTAACCCTCTCTTACCTTCATCCCACTCCGGGTGGTTTTTACCTGAAAAGAGACCACCTCCACCGCAAGGGCCAATCTGCCTATGATATCACCCTGGCCACCGTGGTCCTGAGTCTTCAGGATACCAACCCCTGGCTGCCGGGAACCGATTCCCAGCTCTTTTATTACTACTACAACGACCGTAGAAAACTCAAAAATCCCGCCTCGCTCTATAATCCCCAGCAAAACGGACTGGCGGACTGCGAGATAAATATGCTCGGAGGACACCTGCTTTACGCCCGAAAGGCCGGCCCCGGGATTATGGACCTCCTGCTCTGGGGAGGTTATCAATGGGGAGTATGGGGAAGGAATCCCTCGCTGGAACATCAGGCCTGGGCCCTGGCGGTGGAAGCCGGCTACCGGTTTCCTCATCTTCCCTGGCAGCCATGGTTCCGCCTGGGATATTTTTACGGAAGCGGGGACGATCAGCCCGGGGATACCCAACATCATACCTTTTTCATGATGATTCCCACCCTGCGTATTTATTCCATGACCCCCTCTTACACCCTCATGAACACCACCTATTGGATGGGACAGATCATCCTGCAACCCGCTTCACATCTGCTCCTTCGCTCGGATTTTCATGTAGTTAATCTCACCCGAGGCCGGGATTACTGGTACCTGGGTTCCGGGATGATGCGCCCGGATGTATTCAGTTACGCCACCCTGGGAGCCCATATCCCCTACCGGGACCGCCATTTACTGACCATGTGGGACCTTTCCCTGTTTTTCAAAAACATCTATACCTCTCATGGTCTTCGCACCGATATGGATATATACTTGAGTCATATCTGGGGAAGGGATGTGGTCAGGGACACCTTTAAGAGCGGGGACGAGCTTACCTTCTTTTATGTAGAATTACGGTTCACCTTTTAAATACCGATGTCTTCCAGAGAACCTGTAACCTACTGTGTGCGCACGGATATCGGCCTGCGGCGGAAACGCAACGAGGACTCTTATCTGGTGGCTGATCGCCGTGATCCTCTTCTGGGAAGCCTCTGGGCCGTGGCCGACGGTATGGGCGGGCACCCGGACGGAGACCTGGCCAGCCGCCTGGTTTGCCGCTACCTGGAAGAACTTTACTTCTCGTCTCCGTCTTTTAAGGAGGCCCTGCTTTATCGTCTTCGTCCCCGGGCCCTCTTAAGCCGTCTTGAAAAATGTGTGGAGGAAGTCCAGAAACGGCTTCTGGAGTACGAAAAGAAACATCCTGAAAGCGAGGGCTTCGGCACCACGCTTTCGGTTCTGGTCCTCCGGGGAGGTCACGGTTTCATCGCCCATGTGGGAGACAGCCGCATCTACCGCCTGCGCCACGGCGACCTCACCCAGCTCACCACCGATGATACCCTGGTGCAGGAGATGGTAGAGGAGGGCGAAATGACCGAGGAGGAGGCCCGCACCAGTCGCTACCGCCATATCCTTACGCAGGCCCTGGGCGGAGGCTATGAAAAGGTGCGCTGTTTCTCCATAGATATCCGTCCCGGAGACCTCTACCTCCTTTCCACCGACGGTCTGCACGACCTGGTGCCCGGAACGAGCATCCGAAAAATTCTTCTGGAGAACCCTCTTCCCCGGGTCTGTGATATGCTGGTAGAAGCCGCACTGGCCCGGGGCGGAAGGGATAACGTTACCGTAATCGTGGTCCGAATAGAGGGATAGGATGTCCGAAGCGAAGAAATCTCCCCTCCTTCCCATAGGTACGGTCCTCAACGGGAAATGGGTCATTCTGGAGTTCATCGCCCGGGGAGGAATGGGCGAGGTCTATCGGGCCCATCAGGTCAATCTCAAAAGGGATGTAGCCATAAAGATCGTCTCCCGGGAATGGCTGGAGACCTTTATCGACGATCCCGAGGAGCTGGAAAACGCCCTGCGCCGCTTCCGCCAGGAAGTGGAAACCATGGTCCAGATCCGACACCCCAACGTGATTCAGATCTACGACTACGACAAGGCCCGGGTGGAGCTTCCGCAGGGGCCGGTAGAGATCGAATATCTGGTTCTGGAGTATATCCCCGGGCGCACCCTGCGCAGCACCATGCGCGAGGAGGGGTTCTACCCCCTGGAGGAAGAGACCAGAGCCTGGATCGAAAAGTATTTCTTCCCGGTGCTCGAAGGGGTCAAAGCCATCCATCGATCCGGGATCTTTCATCGGGATCTCAAACCGGAAAACATCCTCCTGGACGGCGACATCCCCAAGATCGCGGACTTCGGCCTGGCCCGTTCCATCAGGATGGAGTCCATCACCACCTCCATGGAGATCAAGGGCACGCCGGCCTATATGGCTCCAGAACAATTCGTGGACTTCAAGGGAACCGATCAACGGGCCGATATTTACGCCCTGGGAAAAATCCTCTACGAGGCCGTAGCCGGTCGCATCCCTCCTGGAGCCACCCCCTTCCGTCAGGTAGGACTTACAGATCCCAAGACCCCTTTCTTTAAGGCCCTGGACCGTATCATCCGCCGGGCCACCGAGGAAGATCCGGAAAAACGTTTCTCCAGCGTAGAGGAAATGGAAAAGGCCCTGCGGGAAAGCCTGGCCACAAGACCTCTCCCGGAACCCGGAAGACTCCGGTTTCGATCCCGTTTCTGGATTGCCCTCGGAGCCCTGATCCTTTTTCTAGCCCTGGTGGGAATCATCCTCTATCAAAGATTTTCCGGAGCCTCTCATCAGGAACTTCGCCTAACCACGGCCCCTCCTCTGCCCGGCAATCTCCCTCCGGTGATCACTACCGCCGACGGTGCGGTAATGAAACTCCTTCCAGGGGGGCGGATAAAGGTTCCGCCGGGTTTGCTCGGAGATAGGGCCCGGACGGTGCGGCTCAAACCTTTTTATCTGGATACCTATCCGGTAACCAACCATCAATATGTAAATTTTCTGAATCGTGTGCTTTCCCGCATTCGGGTAGAAAACGGGGTGGTAAAGGAAGGAAAACACATCTGGCTCTACCTGGGAAAGATCAGTGAAAATTACGAACCCATCGTCTATCGAGGAGGAAAATTCCTGGTGCGGGATTCCATGCATGCCTCCTGCCCGGTGGTACGGGTCACGGCTTACGGAGCACAGGCTTACGCCGCCTTTTACGGAAAGCGTCTGCCCACCAAGGTGGAATGGTTTTACGCGGTAACCGAGGGCCGGGGACTGGAAGATTCCCGCCTGAGGCTGCCCCGGACCTTTTACCGGCATTTCGAACTCCCCTTAAGTGTAATGGAGATGAAACCCAATCTTCTGGGAATCCGGGGGCTTAGTTCCCATTTCGGAGAATGGGTGCTCGACACCCTTACCCCTTCACCCGGATCCGGGGTGGTGCTCATGAGCGGGGTTAAGTCCCACGAACCTTCGGATGTCTCCTCCCTCACCCCGGTGCGGCGCATGCCCTGGGAGGCCTTCGAGGAGGTGGGCTTCCGTTGCGCCCGGGATGTCGAACCCACCCCCGGAGCGAAAAATTAGAAATCAAATCCTTAAGCGGCGGGCGTTCAGGGCCACGATAACCGTGCTCAGGGACATAAGCACCGCCCCCATGGCCGGGCTTAAAAGCACCCCGTATTTGTAAAGGACCCCTGCGGCAAGGGGAATGGCCACCGCGTTATAGCCCGTGGCCCAGAAAAGATTCTGGATCATCTTGCGGTAGGTGGCCCGGGCCAGATCAATAATGGTCACCACATCCCCGGGATTGTTGCGCACCAGGACGATATCTGCGGTCTCGATGGCTACCTCCGTTCCGGCCCCGATGGCGATACCCACATCCGCCTCCGCCAGAGCCGGGGCATCGTTTACCCCGTCGCCGGTCATGGCCACGATCTCACCCCGGGCCTTTACCTCGCGGATCTTCTCGGCCTTCTCCTGGGGAAGGACTTCGGCGAAAAACTCATCCAGCCCCAGTTCCTCGGCCACCGTGCGGGCCACCCGGGCGTTATCCCCGGTAAGCATGAAACATTTGATACCCCGGGCCTTAAGGGCCGCCACCGCCTCCCGGGACTCCGGACGCACCCGGTCGGAAAGACCGATGGCCCCGACGAGCTTGCCCTCCACCAGGACGAAGATCACCGTCTGCCCCTGAGCGGAAAGCTTAAGGGCCTCCTCGGGAGGATTAAGCCCTTTCTCCCGGAGATAGCCCGGACTCACCACCAGGACCTCCCGACCGGAAACCCTGGCCCGAGCCCCGCGGCCGGGAAGGGCCTTAAAGTCTTCCACCGGATCGGTCTGCGGGGAAGCCTCGGCCACGGCCCGGGCGATGGGGTGTTCGGAATGGGTCTCCACCGAAGCGGCAAGCCGCAGGACCTCTTCCGGCGAAAAGCCCTCCCAGGAAAGGACCCGGGTCACCCCGAAGCGACCCTCGGTAAGGGTCCCGGTCTTGTCAAAGACCACCGCGGTAAGGTTCCGGGCCCGCTCAAAGGCCGCCCGGTTGCGAATGAGGAGCCCTCGCTTGGCCGCAAGGGCCGTGGAGACCGCCACCACCAGGGGCACAGCCAGCCCCAGGGCATGGGGACAGGTGATAACCATCACCGTAACCGTGCGCTCCAGGGCAAAGGCCAGATCCTTGCGCATTACGGCCCACCAGACGAGGAAGGTGATGGCTCCACCGGAGAGGGCGATCAGGGTGAGCCAGAAGGCGGCCCGATTGGCGAGATCCTGGGTACGGGATTTGCTCTCCTGGGCCTGGCGCACCAGTTCAATGACCTGGGAAAGAAAGGATTCCGCCCCGGTGCGGGTGATCTCCACCACCAGGGAGCCCTCTCCGTTTATGGCCCCGCCGATGACCTCGTCGCCGGGTTTCTTTTCCACCGGGCGGGATTCGCCGGTGAGCATGGCCTCGTTTACCGCGCTCTGCCCCTCCAGCACCCGCCCGTCGGCCGGGATCTTTTCCCCGGGACGCACCAGCACCCGGTCTCCGGGACGCAGATGCTCAAGAGGGATCTCCTCGGTTCCCCCGTCGGGGAGCAGCCGGTGGGCCGTGGAGGGCATGAGCCGGGCCAGCTCCTCCAGCGCCCGGGAGGCCCCGAGCACCGAACGCATCTCGATCCAGTGCCCGAGGAGCATGATGTCAATCAGGGTGGCCAGCTCCCAGAAGAAGACCTTTCCCGGAAGACCGAAGGTGACCAGAGTGCTATAACCGTAAGCCGTGGTGATGGCCACGGCGATGAGGGTCATCATTCCCGGCCGGCGCTCCCCAAGCTCGGAGAAAAATCCCTTAAGGAAGGGCCAGCCCCCGTAAAAATAGACCGCACTGGCCAGCCCGAAGAGGAGATACCGATCGCCGGGAAAGGCCAGGGCCGAAAGCCCCAGAAGCTTCCGCAGCATGGGCGAGAGGAAGAGAATGGGAAGGGTGAGGAAGAGGGAGACCCAGAAACGTCTCCGGAAGTCCGCAATCATGTGGGAGTGATGGGCGGCATGCCCGGTATGACCTCCCGGACCCCCGGGGGCTTCGTGCGCCCCGTGATCCATGTGCTCCGCAGGACTTCCGTGCTCCATAGGACTTCCGTGCTCCATATGGCTTCCATGTTCCATGGAGCCTCCGTGTCCCATGGAACTCTCGTGCCCGGCATGGATCCCGGGCCCTCCGTGGCCTTCATGGCCGGCATGGCCGGCGGAATGGCCTTTAGATTCCGAAGAAACTCCGCCGGCTCCCCCCGGTATGTTGGGTATGATCCTCGGACGAATGCATCTAAAATCCCTGGTGATACATCTTCTGGCGAAATTGATCCCATTCTTCCTGAGACACTTTCCCCTTGGCCATTTTATCGGCCATCTTTTCCATTTCCTGGGCCATTTCCTCCATCATCCGGGCCCTCTCGCGCATCATTTGCGCCCTTTTGCGGAGCATCTGCGGGGAAACCCCTTTAGGAGAGGAGGGCAACATCATGGGACATCCCTTCATACCCTGATGATCCATCCCCGATCCCATACCCGCATTCATTCCTCTGCCCATCCCTTGGGACATACCACCCTTTCCCTGCTGCATCTCCTGACCCATCCCCTGGCCCATTCCCCGACCCTGCATGGAGGACGGCCCCTCCTGAGCCCCCTGAGCATGTTCCCAGCCGTGCCAGCTCCGATGATAACCCCCTCCCTTCCGGGGTCCCCAGGACCA
>WGAR01000096.1 GCA_015494725.1 Thermodesulfobacteriaceae bacterium
GCACATACTTATCCCAGCTTCCGGTTGCGAGATACCTTCCATCTGGCGAAAACGCTATACTCCGAACCTCCCCCCCGTGTTTAAACTCCCAGACCTTGCGGAAGCCTGGGATCTCAAAAACACGCACATACTTATCCCAGCTTCCGGTTGCGAGATACCTTCCATCTGGCGAAAACGCTATGGTAACCACCCAACCCCTGTTTTTGATAGAAGCTCTTCCAGATATAAGTCTCGGAGGCTCAAAAACCGGCCCCTTCGAAACAGCCGGCCCAGGGGACCCCGCCTCCCTCACCTGCCTCTCCACGCACCCAAAAAGAAACAAAACTGCAACTATCAACCCCAACAGAGGCCCCGACAGCCGAACCAAAAATCTCTCTCCTTTACCCCTCATTCATCATCTCCCCTAAATCGCTCTTTTAATAAACTTTTGAAACTCTCCAGCAAATATAGTGTGGTTTATATGGACATTTTATCGCTTTTTACCGCTTTTCGCATAATTTCCCAAAAACACCACGCTCCCTCTTCAATCCCTCACCGTAATTCCCCTGCCCGGCAGGTTTTTCCCACCAGATAGGGAAGCTCCACCACGGAGACCTCGCCGCTTTCAAAAAGGCGCGAAAGCTCGGAAAGCTTGCGGGCTCTTCCGCCGATGAGCGCCCGGTTCTCCGGCACCGGAAAGGCCTCGTCCTTAAGGGGGCGGCGGCTCGCCACCACCCGGAAACTCTCGTAGGCCGGATCAAGCCCCGGATAAGCACCGATCACCAGGGAAAGCCCCCGTATGCCCCTCGGGGGGAACTCAAAGCGCCCGCTGGGAAGGGGCCTTTCCCGGAAGTACCGGTTGGGGTAAATGCGGGTCACGCTGAGGTCCGCGGCGATGTTGAAAATGTAAAGATAGACTCCGGGCTTAGTCTCCACCGTGATGCGGGCTTCCTCCCCGGGAAGGAAACAGGTCTTGTTCAGCCGGGCGGTAAGAGGAAGGGGCTTTTGCCCCAGTCTCTTAAGCCGCCGACGGTAAATATTCCCCCTCACCATCGTAAGAAGAGGCATCTCTCCCGGAGTAAATTCTACCCTATAAGTCCGGGATAAAAGGATCTCTTTGGGATTGGTCCTCAGGGCCTTGAAACAGATTTCCACCTGGTAACCATCTTTAGAGAATCTTCGGTAATACCGGCCCACGATCACCACCTGCGCCTCAAGCCTCTTCCACAGGCCCTCCGGAGAACCTTCCCCGAAGGTCTCAAGGTCCTCCACCAGGAGGGCCAGATCCTGCCGGGGAACCACCCGGATTCTTCTTTCCGTTAAGGCCGAAACCAGGCGATCCCGCCAGCGATTACCATAGGCGGTAATATCCCCGGTTTCCCCGTCGTAAACATAGCTTACCGCCACCCGCTCCCCGGGGTGAAGCCTCTTTTTGATCCTTCTGGCGAAATCCCCTGCGGGATCTCCCGCCCGGACCGCCCCGGCGAAAAACACCAGAAGAAGAACCGCCGTCCCCAAAACCCTTGCCGCAAACCCGGCCCAGGAAACCCTCATCCCGCTAACCCTCCGGCCTCTTTTTGATATTTATCGTTTAAAAGCCCTCATTTTTCAAGCCCTGCACAAGCTCTGAAGACCGGCCGCCGGCCGAGGTCTTTAAAAACGAGAGCTTTCTTCGATAACCTTTCAGGCACCAAGCAATGGGAGGCGGAGATGAAGGTCTGGTCCCTGGTGATGAGTTTTTTTCTCACTGTAAGCCAGCATGTGGTTCTCCATAAGGCCCCTTCCATCAAAAGCTTCGTCCGATATCAGGAGGCTGCCAGGGAGCTGGCGCGCGGTCTAAAACCCCTTGTCGGCGAAAAAGGACCGGTGCTTCCGGTCTTCGGAGACTACGTGCCTCTGGAGCTGCGCGAAAGCTTAAAGGAGGCTCTCTCCCGGGAGGGGATAAGGCTCTGCGCCGAGGGGAGGGATCTTTATCTTTTCCTCAAGGCGCGGGAAGATTTTCAGAAGGCCCTTTACGGGCCGGAGGCTCTGCCCTGGCTCAGGAGGGCGCACTGGATCGTGGCCGTGGCCGGGGTGCCGAAGGGAAGGTCGCTTCTGGTGCGGGCGGCCCTTTTTGAGGTCTCGGATGAGGCGGGAACCAGCCCTCCCGAAGGCGTGGCCTCGGTGATAATCAAACTCCGCCGCCCCCTCTTCATGGCCCGGGGCGAGGGCTATTGCAACCGAAAGCTTGATCCCTCCCTGTGGCGTTACTCGGCCCTTCGGGCAGCGGAGCTTGAGGCCCGAGCCCTTATCCTTGAAAAATATCGCAAGTTTACGATAATCTCCCAAAGGGAAGAAAAAGGCCGGAGGCTTGAGGAGGACACGGGGCGCCTTTACGGAAAATGGGAGGGAAAATTTCGGTTCCTCAGAGTGGCGGAGTATTTCGACGAAAAGCTTTGCCGGGCCGAGATGGTGCTGGAGCTTGAGAACGGAAGGTAACCAAAGGAGGGCATTTATGATACGCTGGATTATTATCTTTGGAATGTTGCTTTTCCTGTGTGCCTGTGGGGCTAAGAGGCCGGTTGTCTATTCTTCGCCTTCGGCGGAGGTCCTGCCCCGGGTGGTGGGGGAGGAGATGGTGGTGGAGGCCAAGGGCCTGGCCTACATAGGTGATAAAGATACGCTTTTGGCGGTTCGCCAGCGGGCCAGGGAGGACGCCTTCCAAAAACTCCTTGAAAAAGGGGCCCGTCTTTATCTTGAAAACTATAAGGAGCGTAACTTCGGCGTGTTGACTGAGGACCGCGTCCGGGAAGTTATGGCCGGGGTCATCCGCGAGGTGGAAACCTTGGAGGAGGGCCTTGAGGGGAATGTGTACCGGGTGAGGCTCAGGGCCCGGGTGGTCCCGACGGATATAAGCCGGCTCCTTCATGAGCCTCCCAAAAAGACTCCCAAAAAGACTCCCAAAAAGACTCCTCCCAAAAAGACTCCTTCGGCCCTTGCGGAAAGGGCCTCCTTCCCGGTTAAGGTTTCTCCCGCAGGCACCTCTCAGGTCTGTTTCCATTGGTTTACGGAGGTCTATACCGCGCGCCTCTTTCCCGTCCTGGTGAGGGCCCCGGGGGTGAGACGGCTTGAGCGTCTTGCCGGATATGGGCCGAAAACCATCTGCTATCGCCTATATCTCAACAGGGAGGTTTCCCCGGAGGAGCTTGAGCTCTATCTACGGGAAAACGTTCGCCTCTCCCCGGTGCGCCCCTTTCGGATGCGTTCCAACCCTGCACGCCGAATCATAGACCTCTACTTCGACGCTGGCTTTGAATAAAGCTTCCCTGGCTCTTGAGCTCTTAAAAAACGCAGGTTTTTCCGCGCTCAATTTCGGGGCCTGAGAGGTTATAATGACCCTTTAGTAAGGAGTAATCCGGTTGTTCTCGGGAACTTAAAGGGGAGGGTAAGATGAAGAAGGTGTGGCTCCTTTCAGGGCGGCGCTTGTTAAGTTTTCTGTGTCTGGACTTAATGGTCATCATTTGAAAACTTCTCCTCAAAAAGGTACCTCAGGATATGAGCTACTTCCCGATACTTCCAGGTGGGACGCCTCCACCGACCCTCTAAAAGCTCTTTGGCCAATAGCCCATACCGAAAGTTGCGATCCCTTTCCGAATGAAAATACCCCCCACAGGCCCTCTCTGCTTCCTCAATCTTCCGATTGAAACCTTCAACCAGATTCGTCGAGGAAAATAAGGGTCTGAGCTCTCGGGGATACTTCAGACCCAACTTTGACACCCCGGGCCGAAAAATTCGCTTGTATCAACGGTTTCCGGACGCATAGGTCTCCCACTACCTTAAGGTATAATAAAAAATCGGAAGAACAACCACCTCTAAATTAATTACTTATAGGCTAAAAATATAGTTCAATTTGCAATTATCAATAAATATTTAAAATTTTAAAGCCAAAACAGGCAATCTTGTCTGATATATACTATTTTAAGGCGAACTTTACCATCACCTAAAGTGAGAGTGCTTGAGTGTTCGCTTGAAGCCAGAGCTGATTATCTGGTTGCAGGAGACAAAAAGCATCTTTTGCCTCTCAAGGAATTTCAGGGCGTACGGTCTCTGAGCCCTAGGCCAAGAACTATAGGATAGTCTTTGTCTGACCTGCTCCCCACTTTCTCCGGATTCCTACCATCGCCTCCCTCCTACTATTTTACCATCTTCCACCTCCGGACATCCTGGGGACACTCTGGGGACAGTTGTGAACTTGACAAAGCTCACGATTTCGCCTACTTTCTCCCAAAAAAGAGGGCGGTTAGTGCGGGTTCGAGTCCCGCCCTCGGCACCATCTTTTTCTTCAAATAAATTTGCCGCCTTTTCAGAGAGGCCGCACAAAGTTTTGTGACCATTTTTCCTGGGCGCTTGTCAAGTTTTCTGTGTCTGGACTCAGTAGTCATTAAGCCCTCTCCGCCTCCTCTATCTTCCGATTAAGGCCTTCAGCCAGATTCGTCGAAGAAAA
>WGAR01000097.1 GCA_015494725.1 Thermodesulfobacteriaceae bacterium
CATGCCGGTGCGGCGGCGGCCCAGATCGCCGCGTACCTGAGATCTTTAGGGAGTGAAGGGGCATGAAAGAGCCGCGCCTGGGGGTCTTCATCTGTCATTGCGGAGGAAATATTTCCGATGTGGTGGATGTGGAAAAGGTGCGCCAGGCGGTGGAGGGGGACCCCGGGGTAAAGGTGGCGCAGACCCATATGTTCACCTGCTCGGAGGCCGCTCAGCAGGAGATGATCCGCCTGATCCAGGAACACGACCTCAACGGCCTGGTCATTGCCTCCTGTTCACCGCGTCTGCATCAGGAGACCTTTCGTCAGATGGCCCGCCGGGCCGGCCTTAACCCCTATCGTTACGTCCAGGTGAACATACGTGAGCAGTGTTCCTGGGCCCATCCCCATCATCCAGAGGAAGCCACCCGCAAGGCGGTGGCCCTGGTAAAGGGGGGTATAGCCCGGGCTCTTAGGGCCCGTTCCCTGGAACCCATCGTGATAAAGACACGGCCCGAGGCGGTGGTCATCGGCGCCGGGATCGCCGGGCTTGAAGCCGCCCTGGGTCTTTCCCGGATGGGAATAAAGGTCCATCTGGTGGAAAAGGAGGACCGCCCCGGAGGACTTCTCCGGGATCGTGGCCCCATCTTTCCCACCGATCAGAAGGGCCGCGACCTGGTGGAGCACCTGTGGAAAGAAATACGCCGGAACGTAAACATTCGGACCTATTTTGGATCCCATCTGTGCGGAAAGGAGGGGGTGGTCGGCGATTTTCGTTTGAAGATCTGCCGGGACGGAGAGGAAAAAGAGATCCGGGCCGGGGCCATCGTGGTGGCCACCGGGGCCCGTCCTCATACCCCTCAACCAGGGGAATGGGGTTACGGTTCGGAAGGGGTGTGCACCCTTTATGAATTTCTTCTTCATCTGGCCGAACATCCGGAGGAAAAACCCCTTTCTTACCGGGGAAGGCGTGTAAGGCGTCTGGTCTATATCTATTGTGTGGGGTCCCGTGAGCCGGCCGGGGAGAAGGCCCGCACCTATTGTTCTCGATATTGTTGCACCGCAGCCCTTTATACCGCCTGTCTGGTCCACTCCCGATGGCCGGAGGTGACCCAGGTCCATCTCTACCGGGACATAAGAAGCTACGGAAAATACGAAAAGTATTACCGTCGGGCCCTGGGTTACGGTTCGGTTTTCATGCGTTATTCTCCACAATCCCCTCCGGAGATCCATCCCGGAGGCCGCCTCAGGGTCCGGGTAAAGGATCTTTTGACCGCCAAGGAAGAGGTCGAACTGGAGGCGGATCTGGTATGTCTAGTGACCGGTCTTGAACCCGTCCATTCCCCTGAACTTCTGGAACATTTAAAGCTTCCGGTGGGGAAGGAGGGTTTCTTCCAGGAGGTGCATCCCAAACTGCGGCCGGTGGAAACCATGGCCGATGGGGTCTTCATTTGCGGATGTGCTCAGGGCCCCAGAACCGCGGAGGAGAGTGCCACCAGTGGTCTTGCTGCGGCAGCCAAGGTGGGGGCCCTTCTCCTGGCAGGAGAGGTGAAGAGGGAGCCCTTGGTGGCTGAGGTGATCGAGGAGCGATGTGACGGCTGTGGAGAGTGTCTGGCTGCCTGTCCCTACGGAGCGCTTGAACTTTCCGGAGATCGGGTCCGGGTACGGGAATCCCTGTGTAAGGGAGAAGGGGCCTGTGTGCCGGTGTGTCCTCAACAGGCGCTGCAGGTCCGGGGCTACGAACACGAGACGGTAAAGGCCCTTATCCAGTCCCTGGCGGAGGGGTGGGCCGATGCTTGAACGGCCTAAGGGAGCGCTGGAAAGATATCGGGAAGAGATGAAATATCACACCGCCATCGCGGAACTCCTCCGACGGGAGGGGCCCAAGAACATCCCGGAGATAGCCGAGGCTCTGGGGATCCACCCGGCGGAAGCCATGCTTTACGTAATGGGTATGTGGCGCTACGGGAAGGTGGAGGCCCTCCCCAAGGGGCGACGGGAACGCTATTTCCAATACGGACTTCGGGAGGAAGGGTGATTCGACTCCGGCCGGAATGGCGCAAAATCTTTGAGGCCCGGGGAAGGGACCTGGATGCCCGCCGCTGTTTTAACTGCGGTACCTGCACCACCCTCTGTCCCCTGGGGTTAAAGGTGCTCCCGCGGGAGATCTTCCGTTATGCCCTGCTGGGAGCCGAGGAGAAACTCCGGGAAAACCGGGAAGCCATTTACGCCTGTCTTTTGTGCCGACTCTGTGAGGTCAATTGTCCGCAGGGGGTGAAGATAACCGAGGTCATAAGACTCCTTCGGGTCTATCTGGCGGAAGAGGATCTGGAGGTAAGATCCTAGCAGGAGGTGAACCCCTTGGCCGAGATAAGGAGCAGATTAGCCCTGCTTTCTCAGAACTTACGGTACAGGGCCCATGTCTTTCCTTTACCGGCAAGAAGTCTGGTCTCCTGGGCGGAGGGGCTGGGGCTTGCCCGGGGCGGAAAGACCATTCTTTATACCGGACACCTCTACCAACTTTTGCCTTATCTCCGGGTTCTGAGGGAAAGGGAGCAGGGTTTGGTCCGAGGGAAGGATTGGCTTTCCCGACTGGCCCCGGTCCTGAATCCCTGGATAAATGTCTCCCGTCTGGCGATACTCGGACGGGAGGAGCGAAGGCTGCAGGAATATTATACCGGTGTTCTGCGGGGGGTGGTAAAGCTTCTGCGCAAATGCGGGGTCGAACCCGGTTATCTTTATGAAAAGGAATACTACCCGGGGACCCTGGCTTATGATCTGGGGCTGGAGGGGGTATTTGAACTCCAGGCCCGGCGGGTGGTAAGGGCCTTTCGTGAGGCCGGGGTGCGGACCATCATTACCGTGGACCCTCACTCCACCGCTCTGTTGAGGGAGGTCTATCCCCAGCTCTTTCCGGACTGGGATTTCGAGGTGCGAAGCTATCTGGAGATCCTTTTTCACCAGGGCAGGCACCTTCCCCTGCGGGGCGAGGAGGGGGTTTATCTCTGGCACGATTCCTGTGTCTATGTCCGGTATCTGGGAGTGGTGGAGGAACCGAGAGAGATCCTGAAGAGGGCCGGGCTGGAGATAAGGGAACCGCGTTTCAGCCGCGAGATCACCCGATGTTGCGGAGGCCCGGCGGAGACCCTGTTTCCGGAAAAGGCCGGTGAGCTTGCCCGCGCCCGGATGGAGGAGCTCTCCACCCTGGGGCCGGGGACGGTGATAACCCTCTGTCCCATCTGTCACTTTAATCTTAGGGCCGTGTCCGGGCCGGATCAGAGGGTGGAGGACTTCGTCCGGGTGTTAAGGCTTGAGGAATAAGTGAAGGAGGTGAGAGAGATGGCCGAGACCATTGCCGGGAAAAAACTCGTAGTGGTGGTTACCCATGGACTGGACGACCCCGAAAAAGCCACCCTGGCCCTGGTGGTGGCCAATGCCGCCCTTACCATGGACGTGCAGGTTACGGTGGTTTTTCAGGGTAAAGGAGTAATGTGCTGCACCAAGGGCATGTATGAACATATCGTTGCCCCGGGGCTTAAGCCTCTCAAGGAACTGGTGGACGGGTTACCCGCCCTGGGGGCCAAGATGTTCGTATGTATCCCCTGCATCGAGGAACGTAAGATCACCAAGGAACAGCTGGTGGAGGGGTGCGAGCTGGTCAAGGCGGGAAAGCTGGTGAACGAGGTTATGCGTGCGGATCAGGTAATGGTGTACTGAGTCTTTGGGGTCTTCGGAAAAAGGTTTATTTTATAAGTTCATGGAAGTTGAGGCTGAGGAATTAGTTCGGGGGGCGCAGGATTTTATCCTTCCCCGCCGGAAGGAGAGTGGGGGGTTCGGGGCCACTCCGGCCCTCCCCCCTACGGTGGAGGATACCTATTTCGCCCTGGCGGCCCTGCGGGTGTGCGGGGCGCTGAAGTCCGATCCTTCCACCTTACGTTTTCTTCAGGGGCTCAATTTTTACCGGATGTCTCCGGAGGTTCGGGTAAGATGGCTCAAGGGTCTTCTGTGGCTGGGAGGGGCCTCTCCGAAGGAGGTGAAGTTCCTGTTGCAGGAGGAATTAAACCACCCCCCGGAGAGACTTTCGGGGCTGGCGGCCCTGAGGGAGATGGCGGATCTTCTGGGGGTAGATTCCGCGGGGGTGCGGAGGCTGAAAGAACTGGGACGCACGCGGTCTTTTCGCACCCTTAAGGATCTGTACCATCTTTTCAAAGCCCTGGGGCCGGGAGAATGGTCGAACGGAGTGGAGGAGTTCATTCTCCACTCCCAGAACCCCGACGGTGGGTTCGGTTTTTTTCCGGGCACCACCTCCTATCTGGAAAACACCTATTTTGCCTGTCGTCTTATGAAGGCCCTGGGGCTTAAGCCCCGTGATCCGGAAGGACTCAGACTTTTTGTATTGAACACCCGCCGCAAGGACGGAGGTTTTGCCCGGGCCCCTCGCGGGGTCTCCTTTCTGGAGACCACCTATTACGCCCTGTGGATCCTGTTGCGGTTCTTTTGATTATTCCCCTATCTTGGGAATGAGCCCCATTCTGCGGGCGTACTGATATTGTCTTTTCAGGAAGGCGAGGCCCAGGCTGAGATAAACAAGGTTCAGCAGCCCGGCCAGAAGGAGGTGTTTCCAGGGAAGGGTGCCCCGGGTGATTACCTCCCGCATGCCCTCAAAGACATGGGCCGAAGGGGTAAGAAGGGAGAAGGGTTTGAGCCAGACGGGGAGCACCTCCACCGGATAAAACACCGCCGAAAGCGGCAAGAACACAAAGATCAGGGCCCAGGCCAGGATCTCGGCCTCCTGTCCGAACCTAAAGATGAAACCGATGGTCACAAAACCTATGGCCCAGCCCAGGGCGAGCAGATTTACCACCAGAGGAAAGAGAACCGCTCCGAGCTTTAAGAGATTGAAACCATAGAACAGGACCGAAAGGGTGGTCATGATACCGAAGGCCAGTCCTACCTTAATCAGGCTTATCACCACCAGTCCCAGGAGATATTCGGTGAGGGTGATGGGAGCCACCAGCACGTTGAGGAGGTTACGCGACCATATATCCTCGAGGAAGGACACCGAGACCGCGAGCTGGGAACGGTACAGGATATGCCACAGGATCAGGGCTCCCAGAAAAAAGGAGACAAAGCGGGGGAGATGGAGGGCCCCGCGTTCCAGATAGAGGGTGAGGAACCCCCAGAGGAGAAGATCCATGGTGGGCCAGTAGAAGAGATCCAGGAGGCGGCTCACACTTCGCCGATAAAGGAACATCTGCCGGGCCACCACTCCGAGGATGCGTCGCGGTCTAGGCACCTTCAGCCTCCGCCAGGGCCCGAAAGAAGACCTCCTCCAGATCCTCAGCCCCGAAACGCCGGCACAGGACCTCCGGCGGCCCCTCGGCCAGGATTCTTCCTTCGTGGAGCAGGATCACCCGGTCGGAAAGGTCTTCCATTTCGTAAAGGTTGTGGGAGGTAAAGATGACCGCGAGCCCCCGCTCTTTTTGATATTCCTTGATGAGACGGCGAACCCTTTCGGCCATTTCGGGGTCAAGCCCGGCGGTGGGTTCGTCGAGAAGCAGTATCTCCGGGTCGTTGATCAGGGCTTTAGCCAGGCACAGACGCATCATCTGGCCGGAGGAGAGATGGCGGGTCTTTTCCCGGTGCATCTCCCAGAGCCCCAAGAGCTTTAAGAGTCGTTCGGCCCTGGATTTGATGTTTCTGACCCCGTAAAGGAGGCCATAGACCAGCAGGTTTTCCATCACCGTGAGCGAGAGCGGAAGCCCCACGTAGTTGGAGGCGAAGTTCAGACGGGCAAGGATCTCGGTGCGATGGGTGGCAAGATCCAGGCCGAAAAAACGTATTTCACCCTGGCTGGGGGTTACGAGCCCCAGAAGACAGTTAAGGAGGGTGGTCTTCCCGGCTCCGTTAGGACCGATGATCCCGAGGAATTCCCCCCGATGCAGGTTGAAACTTATCCCGGAAAGGACCCTTTTCCCTTCAAATTCCTTGACCAGATTCCGGACCCGGAGCACCTCTTCCATACCGGGAGGCAAGATAAGGCGCTTCGGCAAAGATCTCAAGATTCCCGGGTTCTAAACCACCCGGATCTCTAAGACCCTTCGCTCGACGGGATCGAAGGAAACCCCCACGCTTATCACCGAAAGCCCCTCGGCCCGGAAACGATCGGCATAACCCCGGGCCTCGATCTGTTTTAACGCCTCCTCCGCACTTATCCCGGCCTTAAACTCAAACACAAAGACCCGATTCTCCCCCTCGTAGCGCACGGCCATGTCCAGCCGGCCCCGATGAGTGAGCACCTCGCTTTCGGCCCGATAGCCCGAAAGAGCCAGGGCCAGATAGAACACGGTGTGAAAGAAGCGCTCGTCGGCCCGAAGATAGAGGGTATGGGGGATATAGGAGAGGATGTCGTTTAAGATCTCGCGCACCGCCTCCCAGTCGGTGCGTCTTATGGCCTCTCCCAGTTCCTGGGCCAGGATTCTCGGCGTGGTTTCGCCTCCGGAAAGTCCCTGGAGGAGGACCTCCTGGAAGCTTTCGCGTACCTCCTGATTGGGGTAGCCCAGGGTCAGGGTGCGGCCCTTGACCTCGTTAATGGTGAGGTAGCCGGCCTGATACATCACCGCTTCCACGGTAAGGTTTTCCAGGTCGAAGGCCTGAAGGAAGTTGTCGGAGACGCGGAAGTGTTCGAGTTCGGGGATACGCCAGGGTTTTTCCTTGAGCCAGTTTACCAGGAAGGTGGGGGTTCCGGTCTTGAACCAGAAGTTTTCAAACCTTCCTTTGGTTAGGGCGTACATGACGGAGATGGGGTTATAGACCCGGAGGTCCCTCCAGGGACTGAAGCGGTAACCGTTATACCAGAAACGGATTTCGGAAAGACACTCCTCAGAGGAAAGATGGTTTTTCTGACAGAAGGCCTCCAGGTGTTCGGGAAAGAAACGCTGGATTTCCTCCTCGGTGTA
>WGAR01000098.1 GCA_015494725.1 Thermodesulfobacteriaceae bacterium
CCGGGAAAATTTCCGGCTTTTAGCCGGGACATCTACCTTTCCGAGGTGGATCTCGTCCTTCCCGTTTATGCCGGAGGAAGGTTGAGAAAGAGGGTCCGCATCGCGGAGATAGAGAAGGCCTTGAGGGAGAGCCTTAAGGATCAGACCGCACTCGACCTTCTGGCCAACGTGAAGGACACCTTCTACTTAGGACTCTATCTCAGGGAGCTTGTTTCGGCCCGGAAGAAGACCCTTTCAGCGTTGAAGCGGGAGGAAAAGGAGGCTGAACTTAAGCTTAAGGTGGGGCGCATTCCGCCCCTTGATCTCCTGCGCATAAGGACCCAGGTGCGGGCCGAGGAAGCGGCTCTGGCTGCGGCCCGGGAGGGTCTGCGCCGGGCCAAAGAGGCCCTCTCCGTACTCCTCGGAAGGCCTCCGGAAAGCGCTTTTGAGCTTGAGGGCTCCATCCTTCGCGTCCGAAAGCCGAAGGAGGTTTCGCCGGACCTGGCCCTTTCCTGCCGGCCGGACATCCTGGCCCAGAGGGAGGCGGTGAGAAAGGCCGAGGAGCTCGTGGCACTTGCCTTCCGGGAGCATTTTCCCGAGCTTGACCTTTACTCAAGCTACGGTCGTAAGGCCGGCTCCGGTCTCAACCATTCCGAGGAGGTCTGGGAGGCCGGGGTGCGCCTGAGGCTCAACCTTTTCAGCGGGGGGACTATCTCGGCCCGGGTGGCCGAGGCCCGCTCGCGGGCGCTGGCCGAAAGGGAGCGTTTGCGGCTCCTTGAACTTTCGGCCCGAAGGGAGATCGCGGACGCCCTCTCCCTCATCGCCCAGGCCGAAGAAGAAGTGGCCCATCTCGAGGCCGCAAGGGCCACGGCCAAGGAGGCCTTCCGGGTGGAGAGCCTGAGATACCGCACCGGGGCCGGCACGGTGACGGACATGCTGCTGGCGCAGGCGGCCTGGGCCCGGGCCGAGGCCGAGTATCTTGCGGCCCGCTATCGCCTGGCCAAAGCCTATGTGGCCTACGAGCGGGCCACCACCCTGCTGGCCCGCGGCTGGCTCAAACTCCGTTGCTGGAATATCATAAATTCCGAAAGTAAGAATTCGGAGGAAGAAAAATGGGCAGAGAAATAGTGCTTCTCGGAGAGAAGGGGCAGATTACCATTCCCAAAAGGTTACGCGAGAAATACGGTTTTGAGGTCCGATCCCCGGTCATCCTGGAGGAGACTCCGCAGGGCCTTCTCCTCAAGCCTTCCGTGGCCGTGGAGGTGAGGATCTTTTCCCAGGAGGAGGTTGAGGAATGGGCTAAAGAGGATCAATTGCACGGAGAGGAAGAGCGCGAGGAGATCCTTAAAAAATGGCGTTAACCATCTTTCTGGACAGCAATGTTTTCTTCTCCATCGCCTACTCCGGTCCTGAGCGTTCAAGGAGTTATCTCCTGTTTGAGCTTGAGAAGAAGGGCAGGCTCCGGCTTTATATCTCCGAACTCGTTTTCCGGGAGACCGCGGTAAATCTGCGGCTTAAACGGCCGGAACAGGAACCCTTTCTTAAAAAGCTCCTTTCCCGTGTGAGCATCCTTCCGGATCAACCCCTGGGCTTACCCCAACTCAGGTTTCTCCCTCTTCAGGACCGGCTCATCCTGGAAACCGCAATCTCTAACGGCCTCCAGTTTTTCCTCACCGGGAATCGGCGCCATTTTGGTCCCCTTTACGGACGGAAGATAAAAGACACGCGGGTTCTTAGTCCCGCGGAATTTCTTCACCGAAGGTTCGGAGGGAAAGATGCGGAAGATTAAGATCCTTTTCGCTTTGCTCCTAGCGGCCGCGGTGGTGGCTTTTGCCGTGCACAAGGTGCGGGAGAAGCGGGCCGCCTTAAAGAGGTTACCCCCGCCGCGGGTCGTTCCTTTACCGGTTGAGGTGGCCCGGGTCAGGGTGGGAGTCCTTCCGGTTACCGAGCACTATCTGGGGGTGATCCGGCCCCTTCTTTCGGCCAAAATCACCTCTCGGATCACTGGCTATCTCCTTTCCGTAACCAAGTACGAGGGGGATTCCGTGGAAAAAGGTGAGGTGCTTGCCCGCATTGACGATACTTCCATCCGGGCGCGCATCGCCTCGCTTAAGGCCCAGATCAAGGCCGCGCGGGTGGCCTATCTCACCCGGAAACGGATCTTTGAGCGCGACCGGGTGCTCTATCGCCACAAGGCCATTTCCCAGGAGGCCTTTGAACTTTCGGAGTCCGCCTTGCGGGAGGCCGAGGCCCGGCTTAAGACCCTTCAGGCCGAGCTTTCGGCCGCGGAAAACGACCTCACCTATGCCGTGATCCGGGCCCCCTTCTCCGGGGTGGTCACGGAAAGACTCAGGGAGCCCGGGGACATGGTGGTCCCCGGAGCGCCTATCCTGGCTCTTGAGGACCCCTCCCGGGGCTATCGGGTCTTCGTGGGCGTGCCCCAGGCCAAGGCCGCGCTCTTTAAACCCGGGGCCCGGGCGGTCCTTACCGAAGGAAAAAGGAGGCTTTCGGCAAGGATCTTTCGGGTTCACCCGGCGGTGGGGCCCGGGGAGCTGGCTACGGTGGAGATCAGGCTTCCCGAGCGGCCCTTCGGGCTTCCCTCCGGGGCCCGGGTGGGGGTGGATCTCGTGGTCTCCAAGGTAAGGGGAGCCATCGTGCCTCTTCGGGCCCTCCTTGAGACCACAAACGGGACCTATGTCTTTCTGGCCCGGAAGGAGACGGGGCCTTTTGCCCGCATAGAGGTGGCAAGGGTCCGGGTCTTCGGCCGCGCGAAAGAAGAGGTCGCGGTCTCCGGCGCCCTTTCTCCCGGAGACCTGGTGGTGGTGGCCGAGGAATCCACCCTGCTTTCCCTCCATCCCGGCCAGAAGGTGCGTATAGAGGAGGAGCAAAGTAAAATTTTCGGAAAATAAAGAAGTAAGGAGGAGGCCATGCTGGCCAAGCTTTCGGCCAAAAACCAGATCACCATTCCCAAGAAAATCCTTGAGAAGCTTCCCCCGGTGAAATACTTTGAGGTTTCCCTGAACGAGGAGGGCTGCATCGTCCTGCGCCCCATTCCGGAGGAATCCCTGAGTCTTACCGGGATCCGGGAGAAGATGAAAAAGCTCGGGCTTACCGAGGAGGTGGTGAACGAGGCCATAAAATGGGCCAGGGGAAGGTAATCCGGGTGGTTCTGGATACCAACGTGGTGGTCTCGGCCCTGCTTTTTGCCGGGGCTCCGGGGGAACTGGTCGGCCTCTGGAAAAGAGGCCTTATCCGGCCCCTTCTTTCGCGGGAGATCCTGGATGAATACCTGCGGGTGCTTGCCTACCCCAAGTTTCAATTGACCGAGGAAGAGATCCGCTTTCTCCTTTTCCGGGAGATCCTTCCCTGGTTTGAGGTGGTGGAGGTCACGGACCATAGCCTTTATGTTCCCGAAGACCCGGAGGACGACAAATTTTTGCGCTGTGCGGTCTCCGGCCGGGCGGATTTCCTGGTAAGCGGAGATCAACACCTCTTAAGCCTTCCCCGACCTCCGGTTCCCGTGCTTTCGGTGCGGGAATTTTTAAGGCACATCAAGGAGAGACCATGAGTTTCGTAGAGCGCTATTTAAGGAACCCCTATCTCATTACCTCGGTCATCGTGCTCACGGTGGTCCTGGGCTTCATGTCCTTCCGGAAGATGCCCTTAAATCTTTTCCCCGATGCCAACTATCCGAAGATCGCCGTGGTTCTGGTCTGGCCCGGGGCCTCGGCCGAGGACATGGAAGACAAGGTGGCCCGTCCGGTGGAAAAAGAGCTCGCCACGCTGGATCTGGTGCGCAAGGTGCAGTCCTCCTCACGCGATGAGG
>WGAR01000099.1 GCA_015494725.1 Thermodesulfobacteriaceae bacterium
CAGTCCAAAAATCGATCTGTTTGAATAAACCCTTCTGGAGGACAGAAAAAAGAAAAAACTGACGGGAAGTTTTGGGGGATTACTTTGCGGGCTTTGGCACTTTATCAGGTGGAACGTTTTTTGCATTTAAATCTCGGTGATGAGGCTCATGGATACGACCCTGCGGGAGGGGATTCAGCGGTGGGGAGTATATTTTCCGTTTCGGGTTCGCCGGGAGATCGTGCGCTATCTGGCCGAAATAGGCATAGAGGAGGTAGAACTGGGAGTGGTGGGGGAGGAAAGACTTCACGGGCTTCTGCTTTCCTGTCGCCGGTTTCCCCACCCGCCGACTTTCAGCGTATGGTTACGCCTGCGAAAGGAAGACATAGAAAAGGCGGCCCGCTTGCCGGAGGTGGGGTTTAATCTCAGTGTGCCGGTCTCGGAGCTTCAGATTCGGCGTCGTCTGCGCCTCGATCCGGGTACCCTCCTCAAAAAGACCGAAGAGTTGATTTCTCTGGCCGCCCGATATTCTCCCTGCGTAACCCTGGGGCTCGAGGATGCCTCCCGGGCTGAGGAGAGTTTTATTTTACAAATCTGTAGAGTTTCCTTGGCTGCCGGGGCCCGACGCATAAGGATCTCCGATACCCTGGGACTCCTCCATCCCCTGGAGGTAATCCGTCTGGTGGAGCTTCTGAAAAAGGCCTTTCCGGAAACCGAGGTGGGTTTTCACGGACACAACGATTTCGGGCTGGCCACAGCCAATGCCGTGGCCGCCCTCCTGGGGGGAGCCGATTGGGTGGATGTAAGTGTCCTCGGACTGGGGGAAAGGGCCGGAATCGCCTCCCTGGAAGAGGTCCTGGCCTATCTCTATTTCCGACAAAAATGCCAACACTATCGGCTGGAGCTTCTCCCGAAGCTCTCCCATTATGTGGCCTGGCAGGCCGGTGAGGTCATTCCGGAATTCCGTCCGGTGGTGGGCAGGAAGCTTTTTTATTGTGAGAGCGGATTACATGTGGATGGACTCAAAAAGGCCCCCGAACTTTACGAACCCTTTCCCCCGGAACTACTGGGATTAAAGAGAAAATTCTCCCTGGGGGCCAAAAGCGGACGCGCGGCCCTGAGGGCGCTCCTTAAAGAATGGCAACTGGATTGTCCGGAGGAAAAACTGGGCCATCTCCTCCGGGAAATCCGACGCCGCGCCTCGGAACTGGGACGCCCTCTCGGTCCGGAAGAAATAAAACATTTGTTAGATTCCTTACAACAAAAATGAAAAATCTTGAAGCCCTGAAACTGGAAGTCCTTTATGCCACCCATGAACTTATAGGGCAGGCCCTGGACCTGGAGGAATCCCTGCGACGGGTCCTGCGTATCCTGGGTGAGAAACTGGATATGCGCAGGGCCTCCATAGTCCTCTGGGACGAAGTCTCCGGACATCTCAAGATCAAGGCCTCCTATGGGTTGAGTGCCGAGGAGGAGGCTCAGGGTATCTATGCCATCGGAGAAGGGGTCACCGGAAGGGTCTTCGCCACCGGACAGCCCTGTGTGGTCTCGGATGTAAGCCGGGAACCCCTCTTTTTGAACCGCACCGGGGCCCGGCGCCTGACCAAAGAGAAAATCTCTTTCATCGCCGTCCCCATTCAAGCCCAGCAGGAAATTCTGGGGGTCCTCTGGGTGGACAGACTCTTCGGATACCGCGTATCCCTGGAGGAAGACCTCAGGTTCCTGGAGGTGATGGCCTTCCTCATTGCCCAGTTCGTAAAACTCAAACGCCAGGTGGAGGCCCGCGAGAGCCACCTCCGGGAGGAGAACCTGGCCCTGAGGGACGAACTGGAGTCCCGTCTCAGCGAGTTCATGTACGGGTCTCGCAGCCCTAAAATGAAGGAGATACTGAGTCTGGTGAAACAGGTAGCTCCTACCCGGGCCACGGTCCTTCTTCTGGGGGAATCCGGCACCGGAAAGACTCTCACCGCCAGGCTCATCCACGAACTCAGTCCCCGACGGGATCGCCCCTTTGTAAAGGTCAACTGCGCGGCGCTGCCGGAAAACCTCCTGGAAGCCGAACTCTTCGGTTACGAACGTGGAGCCTTTACCGGGGCCGATCGTAGCAAACCCGGTCGCCTGGAGCTGGCCGAAGGAGGCACGGTCTTTCTCGACGAGATCGGAGAGCTCTCTCTGCCCCTGCAGGGCAAGCTCCTGCGCTTCATTCAGGAACGAGAATTCGAACGCCTGGGCAGCACCCGAACCCGTCGGGTGGATGTGCGCATCATCGCCGCCACCAATCGGGATCTGGAAAAACTGGTTCGGGAGGGGGCCTTTCGGGAGGATCTATTTTATCGCCTCAACGTCTTTCCCATTTATATTCCACCCCTCCGGGAACGGCGTCAGGATATTCCCGGATTGGTTAAGTTCCTCCTGCACCGCATGGAAAAGACTTACGGCCGACGTCTCGTTCTCTCCCCGGAGGCCCTGCAAAAGTTAACGGAATACTCCTGGCCCGGAAACGTACGTGAACTGGAAAATATCCTCGAAAGACTCTTTATCGTAGCTGAAGAAAACCCGGTATCCGAAAAACTGGTCTCCCGGCTTTTAAGCCTGGAGGAGAAGTCGGATCCTTCTTTCTCCTCTTCCGGCCCCAGGGAACCTACCGCCGAGGAGATCCTGGAATCCCTCCGGCGTCACCATTACATCATCGCCCGGGCCGCCCGGGAACTGGGGCTCACCTTCCGTCAACTCCGCTACCGGCTGAAAAAACTGGGGCTGGAGGAACGGTGCCCCATACGCCGCGGCCGACCACCCCGGAAACTTTAGATTTCGAGACCGGAAGCTGCCTGCTCTCCATTTTTCGAACCGCCTGAGAGGTTAGAAGTGCGGGCCGCCTCTTCGTAGCGGGGAGGTATTTCGTCCAGGGTGGCCTTGAGGAGGCGGACGGCAAGCCCCGCGGTGGTCACCAATTGAGCGAGCACAAAGCCCTTCACCACAAACACAAAGGTGAGCCCCGGTCCGCAAGCCGGGCTCCCAGGGCCGCAGGGGGACGGCCTCAAGGTGTTCCGCTCCGGGGCCGCCCGATGGATCTCCGGGGCCAGCTCCTGGATGGCCTGTCGGGTTCCCTCCTCCGGCTCTCCGTAGCCCCGGGCCAGAAAACGGTAGGCCCGGAGGAGTCTTAAGGGGTCGTCCCGGGATATAGCCCGGATGATCCCG
>WGAR01000100.1 GCA_015494725.1 Thermodesulfobacteriaceae bacterium
ATCACCTTTTACGCCGGAGGAGGCACTCCCTCCCTGCTCTCCCCGGGATTTTATGCCCGTCTCTTCGAACAGCTGGGAAAGATCTTCCCTTTTCAACCCGAGGAACTCACGCTGGAGGCCAATCCGGAAGGCCTCGATCAGGCCCGACTCCGCGGATACCTCGCCGCGGGGTTCAACCGTTTGAGCCTAGGATTCCAGAGCCTTCTTCCCCGGGGGCTCGCCGCCCTGGGACGGGTTCACAGCGTGGAGGAGGCTCGCCGGGCCTATTTTCAGGCGCGGGAAGCGGGCTACCGCAACGTCTCCCTGGATTTCATCTTCGGCTGGCCGGGACAGACCCTCTCCCTTCTGGAAAAGGAACTGGAGGAGGTCATCCGGTTGGGGGCCGAACATCTCTCCTTTTATGAGCTGACCCCGGAGCCCGGCACCCCTCTTTTTCGCCGTCTGCAGGAGGGGAAACTTGCCCTTCCTTCGGAGGAAACCCTGGTCCGGATGCACGAGATGGTCCGGGAGAGGCTTTCTTCCGCCGGTTACGAGGCCTACGAGATTTCCAACTATGCCCGGCCGGGGTTCAGGTGTCGCCACAATCTCTTTTACTGGAAGGCCCAGCCCTATCTGGGTCTGGGACCGGCGGCGGCCTCTTTCCTCCACCGGATACGGTTGCGCAATCCGGAGGATCTTCAGGGTTACCTCAGGGCACTCAAGGAGGATAAATTGCCGGCCCGGGTGGAGGAGGAACTCTCCGAGGAAGGAGCCTTTCGCGAGGCGGTTATCCTGGCCCTGCGCCTTAGCGAAGGGGTTAAACGAGAGGAATTCCTTGCCCGTTTCGGTCGGGACCCGGAACAATTCTTCGCCCGGGAGATCCGGGAACTCAAGGAATTAGGGCTTCTTGAGGTTTCCCCCCGGGGATTTTCCCTTTCTCCGCGGGGAAGACTGCTTGCCAGTCAGGTCCAGTTGAAATTCCTTTAGGTTTATATTATATTCTTCTCCAGAGCGGGCATAGCTCAGGGGTAGAGCATCAGCTTCCCAAGCTGAGGGTCGCGGGTTCGAATCCCGTTGCCCGCTCCAGAAAAGAAGAAAAGGCCGAAGTGGGCCGAAGTGCCCACTTTTTTGTTATGGAAAGGGAAAAACTTATTCAGGAAGTATGGGATCTGGCCGAGCCGGTGGTCCTGGCCCGGGGTATGGAACTGGTGGAGGTGGAATGGCAGCGGGAACGGCGGGGCTGGGTGCTGCGGCTTTATATTGACAAACCCGGAGGGGTCACCCTGGGGGACTGTGTGCGGATAAGCGAGGTGGTGGGGGATCTTCTGGATGCCCGGGATCTCATTCATCATTCCTATCATCTTGAGGTTTCCTCTCCCGGGCTGGAGCGTCCCCTGCGCAAGAAGGAGGATTTTGAACGTTTTGCCGGAGACAGGGTACGAATCGAACTTCGGGAGCCCCTTTCCGGCCGGAAGAGCTTTACCGGCACGCTCAAGGGGCTTTCCGGGGAAAGCGTGGTGCTGGAGGTGGCTGAAGGAGAGGTCCTCATTCCCTATCAGGCCATCAAGAAGGCCCGGCTCAAGCCGGAGAACATATTTTAGGAGCGAGCCATGCCCGGCGAGGTGAGAAAGATCGTGGAGCTGATGAGCAAAGAACGAGGGCTTCCCAAGGAGGTCATCGTTTCGGCCCTGGTGGAGGGGATGCGCACCGCGGCTCAGAAGAAACTGGGGCCTCAGGCCGAAGTGGAGGCCATGTACAACGAGGAAAAAGGCGAGATCGAGGTCTTCCGCCTGTATGAGGTGGTGGAGGAGGTCCACAACCCGGAAAAGGAGATCTCTCTCTCCGAGGCCCGGCAGAAAAACCCCTCGGCCCGGGTGGGGGACGTGATCGGGGAACCGGTGGATGTACGGGACCTCGGACGGATTGCCGCCCAGCTCACCAAACAGATCCTGACCCAGCGCATCCGGGGAGCGGAGCGTGAACTTATTTATCAGGAATACAAAGACAAGATCGGAGAGATCGTAAGCGGTTTCGTGCATCGTTTTCACAAACGGGATGTCATCCTTTCCCTGGGGAGGGCCGAGGCCCTGCTGCCGGAGAAGGAACAGATCCCCACGGAGAGATATCATCGGGGCGAAAGGCTAAAGGCCCTTCTCATCGAAGTAAGGCGCACCGGGGATCCGCAGCTGGTGGTCTCGCGCACCCATCCCGAGTTCCTGAAAAAGCTTTTCGAGCGGGAAGTTCCGGAGATAAGAGAAGGCATCGTGCAGATCGTGGCCGTGGCTCGTGAACCCGGTCGCCGGGCCAAGATGGCGGTGATCTCCAAGGACCCGGAGGTGGATCCGGTAGGGGCCTGCGTGGGGCTCCGGGGGTCCAGGGTGCAGGTGGTGGTGCAGGAACTCAAAGGGGAAAAGATCGACATCATTCCCTGGGATCCGGATCCGGCCCGTCTGGTCTATAACGCCCTGGCTCCGGCGGAATGCACTCAGGTCATCGTGGACGAGGAGACCAAAACACTTGAGGTCATCGTGCCCGACGATCAACTCTCGCTGGCCATCGGACGGGAAGGACAGAACGTACGCCTGGCCTCCAAACTTCTCGGCTGGCGTATAGATGTGTATAGTGAGACCCAGTATGCTCGCAGGCAGGATCCGGAATTCCTGAAGATGCTCGAGGTGGAGGGCTTATCCGAGGAGGTGGCTGGGAGGCTTTACGATGCCGGAATCAACTCCGTAAAGGCCCTGGCCGAGGCGGACCCTCAGAAGGTAGCCGAGGTAGGGCGGCTGCGCTTGGCCGAGGCCCAGGAACTGGTAAACCGGGCCCGGGAAAAACTCGCCGGTGAGGGGTAGATGGCCCGGCGTGGACATATACCCATACGTATGTGTATCTTTTGCGGCCGGAGGGCGCCGAAAGGAGAACTTTTACGTCTGGCCCTGGATGAAGCCGGGTATCCGGTTTATGACTCCAGACAAAAACTCCCGGGACGCGGGGCCTATCTCTGTGGAGCAGAGGAGTGCCTGAAAAAGTTGAAGACCCCCAGGGGGCAGAAACGTCTGCAGAGGGCCTTTAGGGGGCGAATGAAAGGTCTGCGTCCCGAATTAGTGGCGGCCCTTCTGGGGCGCGGGGAGGCGTAATTCACCATGAGCAGGATCCGTATCTACGATCTGGCCAAGGAACTGGAGATCGGTTCCAAAGAACTGGCCCAGAAAGTAAAGGCCATGGGCATAGAGATCAAAAGCCATTCCTCCACCATCACCGAGGAGGAGGCCGAGAGGGTGCGGGAGGAGGTCCTCCGCCAGAAGGAACATCCCGCATCCGAGGTTGCGGAAGATACTCCCGAGGAAAAGAACCAGCAGGCGGTCATCTTCCGGCGGCGTGAGGATAAAGAAGCACGCCCCAAACGCATAAAACTCAAGATCCGCAGGCATCGTCCGGAAAAAGAAACCCCGCCGCCCGAAGAACCCCGCGAGGAGGCCCGAGAGGTCTCTCCGGAGGAGGAAAAAGGCGAGGAACCCACAGTCGGGGCACCTCCTTCAGCGGTGCAGGCTCAGGAGGAAAAGCCAGCGGAAGCCCCCGGGGAGGGCCTGGGGCTTAAGGCCCGGATTGTTTCCCGGATTGATACCGCTGAGATTGCTCCCAAGCCCAAGAAACGGGTGGTCAAGGATTTCAAGCCCCGTCGGGCGCCGGTAGAGACTCCTCCGCCCCCTCGTCCGGAGGAAGCGGAAAAGAAGGCGGCCAAGAAGAAAAAGGCCCGTCCAGAGGGGGAGGAGCGCCCCAAGAAAAAATCCCGTAAACGGGTAGTAGAGGAAGTAAAGAGCGAACGCGAGGAGATTCTGGAAGAGCTGGAGTTGATGGAGGAACTGGAAAAGGAACCCGAGGGGCTGGAACTCATCGAGGAAGAGGAGAAGGAAGAGACCGCCTCCAGGACCCGCAGGGCCGGGGAGGAAGAGAAGAAAAAGGAGCGTCCCCCCACCCTTCCTCCGAAGAAGAAAAAGATCCGGGTCCACGAGACCATTCAGGTGGGGGAACTGGCCCGGGAGATGGGGGTCAAGGCCGCGGATGTGATCCGCAAGTTCATGGAAATGGGCACCATGGTCACCATCAACCAGTCCATAGATGCGGAAACCGCGGCCATTGTAGCGGCGGAATTCGGCTACGAGGTGGAAGCAGCCACGGTGGAGGAGGAGGCCCTGCTGGAGTATGTGCCCCCCTCTCCGGAAGAGTTAGAACCCCGGCCGCCGATTGTCACCGTGATGGGACATGTGGATCACGGAAAGACCACCCTGCTGGATGCCATAAGGAAGACCGACGTGGCCGCCCGGGAGGCCGGGGGCATCACCCAGCACATCGGGGCCTACAAGGTCAGGTTGGCCGATGGGCGGGAGATCACCTTTATCGATACCCCGGGACATGAGGCCTTTACCTCCATGCGGGCCCGGGGAGCGCAGGTTACCGACCTGGTCATCCTGGTGGTGGCTGCGGACGACGGGGTCATGGATCAGACCCGCGAGGCCATCGATCACGCCCGGGCCGCCGGGGTCCCCATCGTGGTGGCCATCAACAAGATCGATAAACCCGAAGCCAACCCGGAACGGGTAAAGAGCCAGCTGGCGGAGCTGGGGCTGGTGCCGGAGGAATGGGGCGGGGAAACCCTGGTGGCGGAGATCTCGGCCAAAAAACAGCAGGGGATCCAGGATCTGCTGGAGCTGGTCCTGCTTCAGGCGGAGATGCTGGATCTCAAGGCGGCTCCGAAAAGGCCGGCCCGGGGACGGATCATCGAGAGCCGTCTGGATCGGGGCAAGGGCCCGGTGGCCACGGTGATCATCCAGGAGGGAACCCTGCACGAGGGAGACCCCTTTGTGGCCGGAATGACCTTCGGCCGGGTGCGGGCCATGCTCAACGAACACGGAAAGAGATTGAAGGAAGCCCCGCCGGCCACACCGGTGGAGGTCCTGGGGTTTGAGGAGGTCCCCCAGGCCGGAGACGACTTCATCGTCATGCCGGATGAGACCGCGGCCCGCAGGGTGGCGGAATACCGGCAGCGCAAGGCCCGTGAGGCCGAAGCCGCCCGCGAGGCCCGGATGTCGCTGGAAAAGGTCTTCGAAAAACTCCGGGAGGGCGAGATCAAGGAACTTCGTATCGTGCTCAAGGCCGACGTCCAGGGGACCCTGGAGGCCCTGAAGGAGGCCCTGCAGAAACTCTCCACCGACGAGGTGCGGGTGAATATCATCCGCTCCGGAATCGGGGCCATCAGCGAAAGCGATGTAATGCTGGCTGCGGCCTCCGAGGCCATCGTGATCGGTTTTAACGTGCGCCCCACCGGAAAGGCCAAGGAGATCGCCAAACAGGAAAAGGTGGATATCCGGTTCTATGATGTGATCTATCAGGCCATCGAGGAGGTCAAGAAGGCCCTTTCCGGATTACTGGAGCCCGAATACGAAGAGCGAATCGTGGGCGTGGCCGAGGTGCGGGCCACCTTCCGGGTGCCCCGCGTGGGGACGGTGGCCGGATGTTACGTCAAGGAAGGCAAACTGGTACGGGGCGGAAGTGTACGGTTGTTGCGCGAGGGGGTGGTGGTTTACACCGGAAAGATCTCCTCGCTCAAGCGTTTCAAGGAGGACGTAAAGGAAGTTGCGGCGGGATACGAGTGCGGCGTGGGGTTGGAGAACTTCCAGGACATCAAGGAAGGCGACGTGATCGAGGCCTTCGAGATGGTAGAGATTCGCAAGGAATTATGAACGAAGGGTCTCCCGCCGGAAAGGCCGGTATCCTGAAAAAAGACCAACGGGCCGAGAGATGGTGGTAGGTGTGGTGCGGATGGAGTTCTTTATCCCCGGGAATCATTCGCTAAAGGGGAAGCGCCAGGTGGTAAAGAGCCTGGTGCATCGTCTGGAGGCCCGGTTTAAGAAGATCTCCGTGGCCGAGGTCGGAGAGCAGGATCTCTGGCAAAAGGCGGTGATCGGGGTTTCCACCGTGGGTTCGGATCAGACCCTGGTGGATCGGTGTCTCAACGAGGTCCTTTCCTTCGTAGAGAATTTCGACGGTCTGGAGCTCCTTTCCGCGGAAATAGATTTTATCTCCTATTAAAAAATGCACTATCGACACCTCCGGGTAGCCGAACTGATAAGGGAAGCCCTCTCCGTGATCCTGATGGATGAGGTGCGGGATCCGGATTTGCAGGGGTTCATCACCATTTCCGAGGTGGAGGTCTCTCCGGATCTCCGCCGGGCCCGGGTCTATTATCGGGTTCACGGGGAGGAGGAAGATTGGAAACGGGCGGAAAGGGGGTTCCGGAGGGCCCGTAAGTATCTGCGACATCTTCTGGGGCAACACGTTTATTTGCGCTATCTTCCGGACCTGAGTTTTCATCCCGATCGCAGACCCGAGGACCTAATGGTCCTATCTCCCGAGGAAAACGATGAAGAAGATTAAGGAACTCCTCAAGGAGGCTTCTCATTGGGTGCTCTTCACCCACGTCCATCCCGATGCCGATGGGATGGGGTCTCTGCTGGCCCTGCATCTGGCCCTGCGGGAGCGGGGAAAAACGACCCTTCCCCTGGTGGAGGGCTCACCCCCCTCTTTTCTGGAATTTCTGCACGGGTTTAAGGATCTGGTGACCCCGGATCGGTTGCCCCGGGATTTTCCTTATTCGGAAAGCGTGGCCGTGGTCCTGGATCTTTCCGAGGAGGAGAGAGTGGGAGACCTGGCTCCGGTGCTGCGCCGGATCCCCCGGAGGATCGTCCTGGATCACCATGCGCAGACCGGTTCCCCTCTGCCGGGGGAACATTATTCCGACCCCACGGCCCCGGCCACGGCCCTCCTGGTATGGCGACTTCTGCGGGAGCTGAACTGGAGCATGTCTCCGGCGGTGGCGGAGAATCTTTACACCGGTCTTTACAGCGATACCGGAGGATTCCGTTTCGAGAACACCGGGGAAGAGGCCTTTGTGGCGGCGGCGGAGATGGTGCGCTGCGGGGCCCGTCCCTCCTGGGTGGGAGAACATCTGCTGGAGAACTATCCCCCGGTTCGCTTCGAGCTCCTGCGGCGGGTGCTGGAACGACGGGAGTTTCTGGCCGGGGGACGGGGGGTGGTGTCTTTTCTGGCCCTGGAAGACTTTGAGGAACTGGGAGGCAGCCCGGCTGAGGCCGAGGATCTGGCCACTTTCCTCCGGAGTATGCGCGGGGTGGAGGTCTCGGCCCTGGTCAAAGAACTGAAACCCGGGGAGGTGGGGGTGAGTCTTCGCAGTCGGGGGAGCATCGACGTGGCCCGGCTCGCAGCCTCGGAGGGCGGAGGCGGACATCGTCGGGCCGCCGGTTTTCGAAAACGCGATTTATCGCTATTCGAGGTGCTCCATCGGGTAAAATCCAAAATAGAAGCCCTGCTGGAGGAATAAAATGGCCCTGGACGGAGTCCTGGTACTGGACAAACCCAAGGATATGAGTTCCACCGAGGCGGTGGAAAAAATCAAGCGTCTGCTCCGGGTGCGCAAGGCCGGACACGGAGGAACCCTGGACCCCTTCGCCACCGGGGTGCTCCCTATCTGTTTGAATCGGGGCACCAAGATCGCCCAGTTCATCCTGGAAGGGGATAAACGTTACCAGGGGGCCCTGGAGCTGGGGATCATTACCGATACCTACGACCTTACCGGAGAGGTGGTGGAACGCCGTCCGGTGCCCGGGGAACTCTCCGCCGAGGAGATCTCCCGGATAATGGAGGAGTTTGTGGGGGTCCTGGAACAGGTTCCTCCGCCTTATTCCGCGGCCAAGTACAAGGGGCGTCCGCTCTATCAGTGGGCCCGCAAGGGAATCACGGTAAAGAAGGAGCCCAAGAGGGTGGAGGTCCTGAGTTTCCGGTTGCTTTCCTTTCAACCTCCCCGGGTCTTCTTCGAGGTCTATTGCAGTAAAGGGACCTACGTGCGTTCCCTGGTCCACGAACTGGGGCTCCGTTTGGGCTGCGGGGCCACCCTGGTGGAATTACGTCGCACCCAGAAAGGCCCCTTCACCCTGGAACAGGCCCTGAGTCTGGAGGAAGTAAAAAGGCTCCATGCCCAGGGGGAGCTTTCCTCCCGGATCATCTCCGTGGAGGAGGCCCTCTCCTTCATTCCTGCTCTTACCATCTCCTCGGAGATGGCCCGAAGGATCAGGCAGGGGCGTCCGTTTTCGCTGAGCGTTCTGGGGAATCTGATCCGGCTTCAGAAGGTGGCCCGGCGTCCCCGGGTACCCTGGTTGCGTCTGGTAACCGAAAGGGGAGACCTGGTAGCGGTTACCTATTATCCGGATAGACTTTCCGGAGACGGATGGGCGGAAATGTTGCGCGTTTTCGTTTCCTAGGTTTAGATTAGGGCTGAGCTCCGGGGCTGGTCTGACCACCCGGGGGCTTGAATATAAAAATGGGAGGGAAGTAGAAATGCCTCTTGATCCGGAGATCAAGACCGAGATCATCGAAAAGTTTCGACGTCACGAAAAAGACACCGGTTCTCCGGAGGTCCAGATCGCCCTGTTGACCGCCCGGATCAAACAGCTGGAGGAACACTTCAAGGTCCACAAGAAAGACCATCATTCCCGGCGAGGGTTGCTCAAGCTGGTGGGACGGCGCCGGAAGCTCCTCCATTATCTTCGACGCACCGATTTCCAGCGTTATCGCGAATTGATCCGGGCCCTGGGTCTGCGGGGATAAGGGGGGCGCATGTATCGGGTGGAGACCGAGATAAATGGTCGTCGCTTTCGGCTGGAGACCGGTCGGGTGGCCAAACAGGCCCATGGATCGGTGCTGGTCTCCTATGGCGACACCATGGTTCTGGTCACGGTGGTGGCCTCGGAGGAAACACGGGAGCTGGATTTTCTGCCCCTCACCGTGGAGTACCAGGAGATGTACTACGCGGCCGGGCGTATTCCCGGAGGGTATTTCAAACGGGAACTGGGGCGTCCCAGTGAAAAAGAGGTCATTACCGCCCGGCTTATTGATCGACCTATCCGGCCGCTTTTCCCCAAAAAATGGCGTTATGAGACCCAGGTCATCGCCACGGTCCTGTCCCTGGACCCGGAAATTGATCCGGATATTCTGGCCATCACCGGGGCCTCCGCGGCCCTGGAGCTTTCCCCCCTTCCCTTCAAGGGCCCCATCGCCGCGGTGCGGGTAGGTAGGGTAAACGGGAACCTGATCCTCAATCCCACCGCGGAGGAGCTCCGGGAAAGCGACCTCAATATCGTGGTCGCCGGAGGGGAGGAAGCCATCGTGATGGTGGAGGGGATGGCCCGGGAGGTCCCGGAAAGCGTGATGGAGGAGGCCCTTTTCTTCGCTCATCAGGGGCTTAAGCCCCTCCTGGATCTCCAGAAAGAACTGAGAGAAAAGGCCGGGGCCCCCAAGATACCCTTTGAGGAGCCTCCGGAGGACGAGGTCCTCAAGCAGCGGGTCTTCTCCCTGGCCGAGGAGAGGCTCACCGAGATCCTCCACACCCCGGGCAAGCAGGATCGCAACCGTAAGCGCAAGGAACTCTTCCGCACCGTGCTCTCTCTTCTGGGAGAGGAGGCCCCGGGACGGGAGGCGGAGATTCGCGAGTATCTGGAGGAACTGGAAAAGATCCGTATGCGCGAGATGATCCTGACCCAGGGGCGTCGGGTGGACGGCCGGGGGCCAGAGGAAATCCGTCCCATAAGCTGCGAGGTCTCCGTGTTGCCGCGCACCCACGGTTCGGCCCTTTTCACCCGGGGCGAAACCCAGGTGCTGGCGGTAACCACTCTGGGTAGCCCGGAGGAAGAACAACGTCTGGATCTTCCCGGGGAGGAGATCTTCAAGCACTTCATGCTCCACTACAATTTTCCTCCCTTCTGTGTGGGGGAGGTTAAACCCCTGCGCGGTCCCTCCCGCCGGGAGATCGGACACGGGATGCTGGCGGAAAGGGCCCTTACCCCGGTCATCCCCGGAGAGGAGGAGTTCCCTTACACCATTCGGGTGGTTTCGGATGTGCTGGAGTCCAACGGTTCCTCCTCCATGGCCACGGTTTGCGGGGCCACCTTATCCCTGATGGACGCCGGGGTCCCCATCAAAGACATGGTGGCCGGGGTAGCCATGGGGCTGGTTAAAGAGGGCGATCGGGTGGTGGTGCTCACGGATATCCTCGGGGACGAAGACCGCATGGGGGACATGGATTTCAAGGTCGCCGGCACGGAAAAGGGCATCACCGCTTTCCAGATGGACGTTAAGGTTCCGGGGATCACGCGGGAGATCATGGCCCGGGCCCTGGAGCAGGCCCGCAGGGCCCGGCTCTTCATTCTGGAAAAGATGCGTCAGACCCTCTCCCGGCCCCGGGAGAAACTCTCGGTATATGCCCCGCGGGTGCTCACCGTAGCCATCAATCCCGAAAAGGTGGGGCAGGTGATCGGCCCGGGAGGAAAAACCATCAAGAGCATTATCGCTGCCTGCGGGGATGTGAAGATCGACATCGACGACCAGACCGGTCTGGTTCGGATCTATTCCTCGGATCTGGCCAGCGCGGAAAAGGCGGCCCGTATGATCGAAGAACTTACCCAGGAGGCGGAGGTAGGGAAACTTTACCTGGGGAAGGTGACCCGGGTGACCGATTTCGGAGCCTTTGTGGAACTCTTTCCGGGCACGGTAGGCCTTATCCATATCTCCCAGCTCGATCATCGGCGGGTGCGTAAGGTTACCGATATCCTGAACGAAGGCGACGAGGTGCTGGTCAAGGTGATCGATATCGACAAGGCCGGGAGGATCAAGCTTTCCCGCAAGGCGGCCCTGGAGGAATCCATGCGGGAGGCGGAGTCCTCGCCTTCCTCCCGGGAAGAAGACCGGGAAGGGCCCTAGCCCAGAAGCCACTCCAGCACCGCGGCGTGGAGCCACATTTTGTTTTCGGACTGCTCCCACACCACGGACTGAGGCCCCTCCAGGACCTCCTCGGTGATCTCCTCGCCCCGATGGGCCGGAAGACAGTGAAGCACGATGGCCCCGGGAGCAGCGTGTTTCAGGAGTTCGGCATTGACCTGAAAGGGTTGAAAGATCCGACGTCTTTCCTCGGCCTCGTCCTCCTGTCCCATACTGGCCCAGACATCGGTATTAACGACCTCGGCCCCGGAGACCGCCTCTCGGGGATCCCGAAAGAGACTTATCCGGGCCCCTCTCTCCCGGGCCTCCTTTAGCACCTGCGGGTCGGGGTCATAGCCCTCCGGGCAGGCCAGACGTAACTCGAACCCGAAAAGGGCGGCGGCTTCCACCCAGGAATTGGCCATGTTGTTACCATCCCCCACCCAGGCCACCCTGAGCCCGGAGAGCCGGCGCCCGGTCTCCACCACGGTCAGAAGATCCGAAAGGACCTGGCAGGGATGAAAGCGGTCCGAAAGGCCGTTTATCACCGGAACAGTGGCATGAGCCGCCAGTTCCTCCACCACCTCCTGTCCGAAGGTGCGCACCACGATTCCATCCACGTATCGGGAAAGCACCCGGGCGGTATCCTTGAGGGGTTCCCCGCGCGCCAGCTGAAGATCACGGGCGGAAAGAAAGATGGTCTGCCCGCCGAGTTTCATCATGGCCGCTTCAAAGGAAACCCGCGTGCGGGTGGAGGGCTTTTCGAAGATAAGGGCCAGGATCCTGCCCACCAGAGGCCGATGCGTAAACCCCTTCTTAAGATGACGCTTGAGCTCCAGGCCCCGATAAATGAGCCTCTCGGCTTCCTCCGGCTGGAGATCCAGGATACGCCGAATATGTTTCATCTTTGATCCCCCGAAGTATCATTGAAGATCTTAATTAAACTCCGGCTGAAAAAACGTCAAGCAGTTTGTTTTTCCTATCTCCGGGGCCCTGAGGATCCTACGGAATTTTCTCCGTAGGATCTCAGGGGACGACATCGGTAAAGAGGGAAAGATAGCCGTAAGGGAAGTAAAGATCTTCCGGGGAAAGACCGCTCTTTTCAAGGAGGCAGCGCACCTCGGGAAGGGCCTCTCGGGCCAGGCTCACTAGATCGCGGGTGAGGACACAGTACTGCCGGGCCCGCTCCGGGGAATTTTTAATGAGCACCGGACAGCGCCCGCCACAATAAAACTCCGCCGCACACTCCTCACAGCCGAGGTCCCTCCGGTAGGAGACCAGGGAGGAAAGACGGGCCGGATCCCCGCACCAGGCGATCTCCCCGGAGGATTTTATCTCTCCCAGCACGAACTCCTCCCCCAGATCCGCGCAGGGGAGGAGGCGTCCGGCCTGAAGATCAAAATTCTCCGCCCGCTCCACCCCGCAACCCGTATGCCCGCGGCGAATCCCGGAAAGGAGAAAGAAGAAAAGCTCGTTTAAGGGAAGGACCGGAAGGATCCTTCCGGAAGAAAGCCAGGAAAGGTAGGTCTCAAGGAGAAAGGCAAGGTCCGAGAGATAACGCCTGCGAAAATCCTCAAAGGAGGAGATGGGACGGTCGGTCTCTATGAGGTGCCAGAAGAAGTAATCGCAAAGCCCCCGGGCCTTAAGCCGCAAGA
>WGAR01000101.1 GCA_015494725.1 Thermodesulfobacteriaceae bacterium
ACGGAAAAACTGGTGGAGAGATTATCCCGGCTTCCGGTGGAGGCCGTTTATAGCAGCGATCTATCCCGGGCCCTTTACGGAGCCGAACTCCTGAGTCGGCGCACCGGGGCCCCCCTTTTCGTAACTCCCCTTCTTCGGGAGATAGATTTCGGGGAATGGACCGGCCTTAGCCTGAGCGAACTTTTGGAGATCCCGGAGTTCGCCCAGCGTCTGGCCACTCCGGAAAAAATAAGCCCCCCCGGCGGGGAGAGTCTCTCTCAGCTCTTTGCCCGGGCCTCCCGGATGCTGGATCTCATTCGCCGAAAACACCCCGGGGGCCTGGTGGTGACCTTTGCCCACGGAGGATTCAATCGGGCCCTGGTTTCCTCCGTACTGGGCCTGTCTCCCCGACGTTTTTTCACCCTGGAACAACATCCGGGGGCCTTGAATCTCCTGGTGTTCTTCCCGGAGGGGGTTCCGCTTCTGGCCCTCTTTAACGCCCCGGCGGAAATAGACCTCGCTCATTGGGTGGAGTATTATGGGGGCGGTGCGGAACCTCCTAGGTCAAATTAAAGACGCCGCGGCCCTGTGCGAGGAAGATCGTCTGGTACGGGTCAACCAGACCTTCCGGCGTCTCTTTGGCCTGAACAAACCCTTCCCTTCGCTCTCGGAACTCCTGGCCCCTATGCCCGAGGAAATCGGACGCTTCGAAGCCCGTCGGATCCATCCCCTGGAGCCACCCCTTCTTCTGGAAGGAGTTCTTCTTCCCTGGCGAGGGAAACGCCGCCTGCTCCTCCTCTGGGAAAGATCCTCTCTGGAACATCAGGAAAAACTGGAGCTTATGACCCGGCTGGCCGGGGAAATCGCCCATGAACTCAACAATCCCCTGGGAGGGATCCTCCTTTACGGAAACCTTCTCAAGGAAGACCTCCCGGAGGAAAGCCCCCTTCATCAGTACATCGACAAGATCATCAAGCTGGCCACCCGGGGCCGCATCATTGCCAAGACCATCCTGAGTCTGGCCCATCCGGAAGAGGGCCCTCGGGAAACCCTGGATCTCAATGTCCTCCTTCGGGAGATGTACGATCTGGTGGCTGAATACCGGGTGTTGAGACAGGTGGAACCCGTATGGGAACTCTCCCCGGAACCCGTACTCTGCCGCGGGATACGTTCTCAGATCGAACGGGTGATCCTCAATCTTCTCATCAACGCCGGTGAGGCCATGGAAGGTCGGGGCAAACTCTTCCTTAAGACCGGGAAAAGGGGCCGGGAGGTATATTTCGAGATCCGGGATACCGGGCCCGGGGTTCCCCCTTCCCTTCGGGCCCGCATCTTCGAACCCTTTTTCACCACCAAGAAACACGGCAAAGGCACCGGCCTTGGCCTTTCCATATCTTACAGTATAGTTACCAGACACGGAGGACGAATCGAACTGGAAGGGGCCCGGCCCCGAGGGGCTATCTTTCGGGTCCATCTTCCGGCCTTGGAGTATGAAAACGAAGGGACGGGTTCTCCTCATAGACGATGATCCCGGTATCCGGGACGCGGGGTTTCAGGTCCTCTCCCGCGAGGGCTACGAGGTGGAGCTGGCCGGCACCGCGGAGGAGGCCCGGCGGCTCATCTCGGATTACGAATTCGATGTCATCGTCCTGGATCTAAAATTGCCCGGGGCCGAGGGGCTGGAGCTCCTCCGGGAAATCAAGGAGGAAGACCCTCAGGCCCAGGTGGTGGTCATCACCGCTTACGGAACGGTGCAGGTAGCGGTCTCGGCCATGAAACTGGGGGCCGCGGATTTTCTCCAGAAACCCTTCTCTCCCCAGGAACTGCGCCTGGCGGTGGCCAAGGCCCTGGAAAAAAGGCGTCTCACCCTGGAAAATATCTATCTGCGGCAGACCCTCCGGGAAAAGGAAGGGGCCCTGGAGTTCATCGGCCGCAGTGCGGCCATCCGTCGGGTGCTGGAACAGGCCGCCATGGCCGCGGAAACCGATTCCACGGTTCTTCTCACCGGTGAATCCGGCACCGGGAAAGGGCTCCTGGCCCGCAAGATCCACGAATGGAGCCCCCGGAAAGAGGGGCCCTTCGTGTTTGTGGATTGCGGCACCCTGGTCCCCACCCTCTTTGAGAGCGAGCTCTTCGGGCACGTCAAAGGGGCCTTCACCGGAGCCACCGCCCATAAGATCGGTAAATTCGAACTGGCCAACGGAGGGACCATCTTCTTTGACGAAATTGGAAACATTTCCCCGGACATCCAGGCCAAACTCCTGCGGGCGGTGGAGGAAAAGGAAATCTCCCCGGTGGGCAGTCACCGGGTGATAAGGGTGGATGTGCGTATCATCGCCGCCACCAACAAGGATCTGCGGGAAGAGGTGCGGGCCGGTAGATTCCGGGAGGATCTCTTCTTCCGCCTGAACGTGATCTCCATCCACCTCCCTCCGTTACGCGAAAGAAAAGAGGATATTCCCCTGCTTGCGGAATATTTCCTGAAAAGATACGCGGAAAAACACCGCAAACCGGTGCGCTCCCTGGCGCCGGAGGTGCTGGAGGCCTTCAAAACCTATTCCTGGCCGGGAAACGTGCGGGAACTCGAAAACACCATCGAGCGCCTGGTGGTCTTTTCCCGCAAACCGGTTATCGGCCCGGAGGACCTCTATTTTGCCGGCTTCGAGACCGATTCCGCGGACTTCAGCCTGGAGGAAGATCTTCCTCTGGAAGAAATAGAAAAACGTTATATCCTTCGGGTCCTCAAGGCCTGCGGAGGCAATAAAAGCCTGGCTGCCCAGAAGCTCCGGATCGACCGTAAGACCCTGCGCGGAAAACTCAAACGCTGGGGCCTAGCCTGAGGAACCAGAAGAGCCGGATACCCGGCCCCTTTCGGCTCAGGGTAAAGCCCAGGAGCCCGTCCAGAAACTGGAGACTGCGTCCGGCCGGAGTCCGCCGATAGGAAAACAGAAAGGCCAGCTCGTGAACCCGAACCTCCCGGTCGGCCTCATACCGGTAAAGCCCCCAGAGAACACGCAGATAACAACGGCCGTCGGCCAGGTGATAAAGCTCGAATAAACGGAGAAGACTTCCCCAGGTGCGCTCCACCCCTTCGTCATAGAAGGGAAGCAGGGCCGGGAAATAAAAGAGACTTTCACCCCGGGCGTTCCGGGCCTCCACAAAGAGGGGCCATACCCGCAGAAAGAACTCCTTCTCGCGCCCGCGATAGGTGACCTTCCGAAAATGGGAGAGGAGCAGGATGCGCCCCTCCACCTCTTCCCCCTCTTCCTGACGCATGTGTTCCCCCATCAGCAGGGGCCAGAGCACAAAATCGGATTCATAATGCGGCGAACGCCGGGACCCGAAAAGGGGCCAGATCCGGAAACCACGGCGATGCTCCCCCTTCTGCCACTGGAAGAAGGGCCAGGGAAAATCCCACTGTTCAAAGGAATTGCCCTTGCCCTCCACGTGTTGAAAAAAGGGCCAGAGATAGATGGAGCGTCGAAATTGGCGGGCCTCTTCATGGACATAAAGGGGCCAGACCATCCGTCGGCTAAAGGAGGGACTACCCTCTTCGTAGCGGGTTTCCCGGATAAATATGGGCCAGAGGAAGAAACGGCGTTGAAACCGGCCCTTTTTCTCCCAGGATCCGAACAGGGGCC